>CAKVGW010000035.1 GCA_934747325.1 uncultured Candidatus Melainabacteria bacterium
TAGAGCTATGAAATCAGTAAAAGAAATATCAGTAGAATCTAAGATTCTTAAAAGACTACAAAGTCACCCTCTATGTTTGGAACTTGCGCAATACCTGTTTGAAGACGGAGAACTTCAAGAAATGCAGGACTATGCTAACAATGTTTCAATCAAACGATTGGGCTACAATGACCACGGGCCTGTTCACATGCGACAGGTTGCAGCTAACTCTATCAAAATGCTAAATATTCTTCACGAATGCGGAATTAAAACTTCGCTTGAAAAAGAAGAAATCGGAACTTTTGAAGATAGTATGTGCGCGGTAATTTTAGCAGGTTTAATGCACGATTTGGGCATGATGATAGGACGTCAAGGTCACGAGGAAATGTCTGTTATATTAGCGAAACCGCTTGTTGAAAGAGCTTTGATGCACATTTTGCCAAACGATTTACACAAACGCGTTGTTATTCGCTCACTTGTAATTGAGGCGATTATCGGTCACATGGCATCTCGAAAAATCCACTCAACAGAAGCGGGAATTATTCTTATTGCAGACGGATGTGACATGACGAAAGGTCGTGCAAGAATACCTCTTGCAATGAATACGACACCAAAAGTTGGTGACATTCATAAATATTCTGCAAATGCCATTGATAGAATAAGAATTCAACACGGAGAAAAGAAACCTATCAAAATTACTGTTGAAATGACAGGTGATGTAGGATTTTTCCAAATTGAAGAAGTTTTGTTTACAAAAATTGACTCAAGTCCTGCAAAACAATATGTTGAACTTTATGCAGGTGTTATCGGTCAAGAATCAAAGTGTTATTTGTAATAAGTTAAACAAACAATTTGTTTTATTGTATAATTAACTTATGAAATATCCGAATTTAGAAAAACTGGTAGACATAATTGCCGTATTAAGAAGTGAAAACGGGTGCGAGTGGGATAGAGAACAAACCCATAAATCTTTGCGCCCAAACATGCTAGAAGAAGCTTATGAAGCCGTTGATGCAATTGATGACGGAGATATCCCAAATTTACGTGAAGAACTCGGAGATGTTCTTTTGCAGGTTGTTTTGCATGCTCAAATTGCAAAAGATAACAACGAATTTGATATCGAAGATGTTGCTAAAGAATTGAGCGAAAAACTTATACATCGTCATCCACACGTTTTTGGAAATCAAAAAGTCGAATCTACTCAAGATATTATAGACAATTGGGATAAATTAAAAAAAGAAGAAAAAACTTATCGCAAGTCAGTTTTGGATGGTATTTCTAAATCTCAATCCGCATTAATGTCTGCACAAAAAATCAGCAAAAAAGTTGTTAAAGTCGGCTTTGAATGGGATTCTGTAGATAGTTTGCAAGATTGCATAAAATCAGAATATAAAGAATTTGAAGAAGCTGTTAAGGCAGGAGATAAAGACCATATGGAAGATGAGATGGGCGATATATTTTTCGCAACAGTAAATCTTGCAAGGTGGTATAAAATTGATGCGGAACAAGCACTTTTGAGAGCAAACAAAAAATTCATGAAACGTTTTCAAAAAATGGAAGAAATTAAAACAAAACCTTTTGAAGATTATACATTTGATGAATTTAATGATTTGTGGAAAAAGGCTAAGATGGAGTTGGATGGATAAAAATTTGTATCATCTTTTTGTGATGTGTTTTTGATAACACCTCACCCTAACCCTCTCCTGTAAGGAGAGGGAGCGACCTAAATTATAAACGAGAGGATTAAAATGAAAAAAATATTATCTGTATTATTTTTACTAATGCTAACTTGTTCAATAGCTTCAGCAAAAGAAGAATTCAGCACTGTTTGTGCAAATCATATTCTCGTTCCAAATGAAATGGATGCGATAAAATTAAAAAGCCAAATTAAAAATTTTAGCGACTTTCAATATTATGCAAGAATATATTCAACTTGCCCTTCCGGAAGAAATGGCGGTGATTTAGGCTGTTTTGGAAGAGGACAAATGGTAAAACCTTTTGAAAATGCAGCTTTTAATGGTAATATTGGAGAAATTTCAGACCCTGTAAAAACACAATTCGGTTACCACTTATTATGGGTTACTAAAAAATATTAAGCAAAAACCTCCATTGATAGGGTGGTCACAGCTGTTGGCGAAACTTTGCAGAGCCTTACAGATGTGGATTTTATCAATGGAAAATGGAAAGTTGAAAATGGAAAATTAATTTAAGATATATGGTTTATTAAAAAGGAAAAGAGGTAGATATGAAAAAGATTTTAACATTTTTAATGCTAAGTGCGTTTCTGGCAGGACCTGTATTTGCAGCAGCTCCTACCGAAGGACGTCCGGGAAAAGTTTCAGGTCGTTCAGTTGGTGCAGCAGCAGTTTCATTAATTCTTTGGCCAGGATTGGGACAGTTAATGAATGATCAACCGCTTGAAAAGAATGTTACTCACGCGGTTTTAGGCTTGACAGGTATTTTCAGATTTTGGTCTTGCTATGATGCCTTTGTTGACAGACAGGGCGGAGTTTGGCATAACAGAATTTAGTTGATTTTTTACAAACACGAAGGCGGCTGCAGAATGCAGCCGCCACTTTTATATTAAACTTATATTTTAGATAATAGCGCAAAATTGCACCACTAACTTCATAATCTATAATTTTTAAAACAAGAAATAAAGTTGCACTTTGCCACAAAATCCTCTATCATTAGATTATGAATAAGATTAAATTTGCATTTTTAAGTATTATTGTTTTACTTTTTTTGAATTTTGTATATTTTATAACATATACATTTGTAGAGCCAAAAGCCTATGATTTCATGACAAAGCACGTTTTAACCGAACGTTTGCCTTTTGATACCCATAAACAAACCTATGGTAGTGATGATGTTGTAGTTGTTGTTATTGATACAAAGAGCTCCGAACGTTACAGATGGCCGTGGAAACGAGAGTTGTTGTGCAAAATTTTCAATTATTTTAACGACTATACGGAAGCAAAATCTATCATATACGATGCAAATATTTCAAGCCTTGACAAGGACAACCCTGAGTCTGATAAGAAATTTTTTAACAATATAAATAAAATAGATAAATTCGTTTTAGGATTTATTCCTCAAGCAATGCCTTGGGAAAATCAAGAGCAAGGTGCGATTTATGACAAGGCTTTTGAAAAAAAATTTGCCTTAAATGCTGTAAATAACAAAAAATTACATCAAAATTTGTATCAAAGCATTCTACCTTATCCGACTCCTTGTTTTAATGTGATAAAAAACGCAGGTTCGGTGACAGCATTCCCCGGGTTTATAAACGGGCTTTCAAACTGGAATATTTTTGCAATGGATGAAGTTTTCAGAACTTACGAATATGTATTTGAATATAAAGGCCAATTATATCCGTCACTAGCATTGAAAACATTTTTGATGGCGTATGATAATCCTCAAATAGTTGTTGATGATAAAACGCTAACGTTTCCCGGTTTAGATTACAAAATAAAACTAAAAACTACTCCTTATCAATCAATTGTACCGATTAAATATTATAAATTATTTAATGGGTATTCACATCAAAAATTTTCGGCAATTGATATAATGGATTCTTACGATAATATTAAGGATGGCAAAAAAGCAATTATTAATCCGCAAATTTTCAAAGATAAGATTGTTGTAATTGGTGCAAATGTAACAGCCGGTGCTGGTTTAAATGATAATAAAAATACACCGATGGTTGTAGCACATCCGGGAGTTGATATTCAAGCAAGCGCAATTGATAATATTCTACACAATGATTTTCTGAAAGTAACGCCGCATTTTGTAAATTTATTTATTGTAATTCTTGGAATGCTTATGGTTTATGGAATTATTAGAGTTTATGATTTATTTAAATCAATTTCTCTAACTTTTACTTTACTTATTGGTTATTTGGCATTTAGCGCGATTTGTTTCTATTTCGGCGTTGTGATTAACGTAATTACACCGGTTGTAATGTTTGTTGTTATGATGATTATTGCTTATATTCACAAATTTATTATTGAAAACCAGAGCAAAGAAAAAGTAAAATCTGCAATGGGCAAATACATGTCACAAGACGTTATGAAACGAATTGTGATGAACATTGATAATTTGGGCTTGGGCGGAAAGAAGGCAACTGTAACTGTTCTATTTTCTGATATAAGAGGGTTTACATCTTTATCTGAAACAATGTCCGCTGAGCAGGTTTCCGAAATATTAAATGAATATTTTACTGAAATGGAACCGATAGTTGCTAAACATAACGGAATTATTAATAAATTTATTGGCGATGCAGTTATGGCAATTTTTGGCGAACCTATTCAAGACAAAAATCACGCTTTGAACGCCGTAAGATGCGGATATGAAATGTTGGTAAAGGTTAAAGAGCTTCAACGAAAGTGGGCATCAGAAGGTAAACCAAAGATTGATATTGGTGTTGGGATTAATACTGGTGAAGTTTTTGTAGGAAATATCGGCTCGATAAATCGTATGGAATACACTGTTATTGGTGATACAGTAAACCTTGCAAGTCGTTTGGAAAGTTATAATAAAATTTATAAAACAAGCATGCTTATCGGTTCAACCACCTATGAGGCTACAAAAAATTATATTGAAGTAATTAAAATTTCGGATGTAGAAATTCGAGGCAAAGCTCATAAAATGGATATTTATGAAGTCTTGAAAGTCGATTAAAATAATATATATTACGCAAAATACACGGTGTTTGGCTATAAAAATGAGTGCAATAAAAAATCAGGTTTTGTTTTTCAAAACCTGATTTTTTAAGTCAATCTAATTTCATTCCTTATTGAGGTAATTGAGTGTTTGCACCATTTAAAGGAAGAGCTGCTGCACCAGCATCAATATTTGTAGTATCATCAGGCTCAGTGTGAGCATACATTCTTAAACTCAAATTAGTTATCAAAATCTTTTTATCTTTTTGATAAGGTTTTACTTCAATTTCATTAATTTTAATGTAATAAGGATATTGATATAAATCTTGAATTAACTTTCCTAAATTAACGTAATTTGAAACCAATTCCATATTAACATCGCAAACAAAATAAATATCTTTTCCGAATTTTACAAAAGCATCTGTTTCTGGATTATAAGTATAGTCAATTGCTTTGATTTTTACAGAATTTGAATGAATCATTTCAATGACATCATTATATAAGGTAAAGAACAACGTTTCATTACCCAAATCAGATTCAATTGGTGAATAAATTTTCTTTTGCGATGATATTATTGAATTTTTAATCTTTTTAATTTTTTGTTTAACAATGTTCAGCTTATTTTCTAATTCGCTTACTTGTCCTTGCTTTTGTTCTATGCTGGCTTTTAAATCATTAAGCTCAGTAACTTTTGGAGAGATTAATTGCACAAAACCAAAAATTAGTAAAATGATTGCTACGCAAAAAACTATTACACCATAATATCTTTTGTACTTATCCATATATTTACTACCTTTTAATTATTTTCTTTTATTGTTTCTAAATCAGGCAATGCATTATCACTTGCATCCTTTTTCAAGTCTTCTTTTTTTACTTCGGGTTCATCTGAAATTCTAAATTCATAGAAATCAGCATTCATTGAAGTCAAAATTGAGTCAGTTTCAAAATCTTGACTTGAATCATCAAGTATCTGTGATTGAGAACTTGACGCTAATCCTAATTTTTGTAATTTAATTTCTGATTCAGGATTATAATCTTTTATACTTCTAAAGAATGCATATACACTTTCCAAATTATCGGCTTGTCCTTCAATTGTCGTTTTATCTCCAAATTTAATGTGAGTTAACCACAATTTTTTAGGAATTTCTGTTCCAATAATCGTATAATAAGAATAAATATTTTTGTTATGTTCCAAACCAACCCTAATTTCATCTCCTTCATCAAATAAATCAGAAGAAACGCTCTCATTGTCTTTTAAAAATTTGGTTATTTGTTGTATTTTGGCATCTAAGTCTGCTATAGTATCTTGTTCTGTTTTTATGTTCTTATTTAATATAAAGAATGCTATAAGTGCTGGTATTGCAATTAGAATTGCTAACACAATAAATATTTTAATTAGGTTTTCAATTGAAAGCACTATATGATGTCCGGCAATAGTAAATTCCGGAGGTTGTTCTTCAAGATAAATATCACCTAATGATTTGTTGAATAAATTGAAGTGTGCAGATGAATATGGCAAGAAATTTTGATATATTCCTGCACCTATAATATCCAAAGAAATAATAGGTGCCAACGACTCATCAACGTCAGGAGAAATGTCCATAAAAGCTTCATTAGAGAATGAGTTTGCTTCTTGGTGAATAATCGGAGCTGGATAGCTAAGTTTGCTTGCCAATATTTCAGCACTAATTATATTAGTCTTAGAAACCACACATAAATACTGTGACGGTAAATTCTTAAGTAGAGGAGATACCGCAGAAATAACAGTTGAATAATTTTCTGCATCACCCAAAACCTCACCAATACTAATTCTTTCTTCAAAAGCGTCTACATAATTTCTGCCATTCATAGGTATGATACGACAGCAGTTATTTTCTACCAATAAAAGAACCCATGACACATCGCCTTCAATATTAACTCTTTCTTTTAACATTAAAGCGTTCAATGTTGAATTTACTGATGTATCGATAGCAAGTGTTTTATACCCTAAATCTTTAATTGCCATTACAATTTCAACAATAGTTGCTCTTTGTGCAGCTGTATAAGCAACTTTATTGAACTGAATTGTGGAATTTGGCAAAACAGTTGCTGAAGAACAAGGGTCTGTGTTTTGAAAAAAAGGATGTTCACTTAATTCTTCTTCAATTGCATTACTAACCTGTGCCTCATCTAGTGCAGCAGGATAGTCATTAACCTTGAAGACTACAGTAGGAAGATTTAATACAATAGAAGCCCCTTTTGGAATCTCAAGTTCATCCATAATATCTTTAAGAGTTTCTTTAAAAATATCTAAATCAGCAATATCCCTACGATTTATATCATATTCCAACGGTTTGTTTACATATTTGAGGACAGTTCTTGTCGCAAAATCTATTTGAGCTACTTCCAAACCAATTTCCGGAGTAACGGAAACACCAATTACAACACTCTTCTTAAATAATTCCATACCTATTTCATCCTATTTTTTTTTATTGTACAATAAAATTTAAATTTTGTATACTCGGGTAAATAGATGAAAAACATAATAGAAAAAATCAAAAAATTAAAAGAAGAGAAAAACGCAATAATCTTGGCACATAGTTACCAAAATATTGAGATTGATGAAGTAGCCGATTTTGTTGGTGATTCTTTGTACTTAAGCCAAATGGCTAAAAAAACTAACGCTGACATAATTGTTTTTGCTGGCGTATATTTTATGGCACAAACTGCCAAAATAATTTCTCCTGACAAAAAAGTTTTATTACCAAATGTTAAAGCTGGATGTCTAATGGCTGATATGATAAATCATAAACAAATGGTTGAATTTAAGCAAAAACATCCGAATATTCCTGTCGTTTGTTATATAAATTCGACTGCAGAAGTAAAAGCTGAATGCGACATTTGTTGCACAAGCTCAAATGCTTTAGAAATCGTAAAAAGTCTCAATGCTCCTAGGGTACTCTTTGTCCCAGATGCTAACTTGGGCAAATGGGTTGAAACTCAGCTTAAAGGAGTTGTAGTTACTGTCTATGACGGCAATTGTCCTGTTCATAACAATATTACAGTTGAAGATATTGAACTTGCAAGAAAGAATTATCCAAATGCAAAAATTCTTATTCACCCTGAATGCAAACCAAAAGTAAGCCATTTGGGTGATTATGTCGGCAGCACAAGTGGTATAATTAATTATGTAAAAAATAGCGACCACAAGCAATTTGTAATTGTGACAGAAAAAGGCGTTGTGGATAGACTCAAACGTGATTATCCCGAAAAAGAATTTATTCTTATTAAAGATAATATGTTGTGTGAAAGTATGAAGCTTACGACTTTAGAAGAAATTCTTCATTCTTTGGAAAATGAAACAAACGAAATTACTTTAGATGAGGAAGTTCGTAAAGCAAGTGCAGGCTGCATAGAAAGAATGTTAAAGGTGTCAAAATAATGGAAAACACTATAATTTATGGTAAAAACGCTGTTATTGAAGCCTTAGAGGCAGGAGAAAGAGAATTTAACAAAATTCTGATTTCTAATAGTGCAAGAAGTGATGTAAAAATTGAACGCATAAAAGAGCTTGCGCAAAAAAACGGTATTGTGTTCCAATTCGTAGCACCTCAAAAGCTTAATCAACTTGAACCTGAAGGTCGTCATCAAGGGGTAATTGCACAGATTTCGCCTGTAAAATATACTGATTTGGACGACTTTATTGAAAAAACAGGTGGAAATGTAGTAATATTAGATGGAGTGGAAGATTCTCACAACGTCGGCGCAATAATTCGTTCATGTGTTTGTGCAGGCGTTAAGGGAATTATCCTGCCGTCACGCCGTGGTGTTTTAATTAATTCAACGGTTGAAAAAACGAGTGCCGGTGCGGTTAACCATATCTCAATAATAAAAGTCAACAGTCTGGTTGGTGCGGTTCAAAAACTAAAAGAAAACAACTATTGGGTAATTGCATCTGACCATCATGCAAAAGATAATTATTTTGATGTGGATTACAATGACATGAATTTTGCGCTGATAATGGGTGCAGAGCATGCCGGAATCTCACGTTCATTACTGAAACTTTCGGATTTCAAAATCAAAATTCCAATGTTGACAGATTTTAACTCTCTGAATGTTTCAAACGCAGCAGCAATAATATTGTTTGAAGCGGTCAAACAACAAGTGAAAAACAGATAAGCACGTTAAGCGTGTAACCCCTCGCCCCTTGCGGGAGCGACCGGTGAACAGAGAGTGAAAGCGTAAGCGTACTCGTTTAACGTGAACCGGTCAAGAGAGAGGGTAGAAAATCAAGTTGAGCTTTGCGAAACTTAGGTTTTCGGGTGAGGGGTCTTCCCCAAAACAACAAAAAGGACAATAAGATGAGCAAAAAGAGCGAAAAATTAAATATCATGGTAGACGACATTTCAGACGAAGGCGTAGATTTCAACAGTATCGAGCCTGCAGATGATGACGAAGAATCAATTGCGATTGAAGAACCAAAAACTCAAGAGAGTTTAAACACCGTAAATTCAGACGATTCAGTTAGAATTTATCTTCAACAGATTGGTAAAATCCCACTTCTTTCTGCTCAAGAAGAACTTGAAGTTGCAAAAAAAATATATGAGACCCAAAGTGAAATTGCACGAAAAGTGCTTATTAACGCGAACCTAAGACTTGTTGTAAGCATCGCTAAAAAGTACATTGGGCGTGGGCTTTCCTTCTTGGATTTAATTCAAGAAGGTAATATGGGTTTAATTAAAGCAACAGAAAAATTTGATTATACAAAAGGGTATAAGTTTTCAACTTACGCAACTTGGTGGATTCAACAGTCAATTACAAGAGCTATTGCTGATAAGGCGCGTATTATCAGGCTTCCAATTCACTTAATTGAATCTATAAATAAAATAAAAAAAGCAACAATGGATTTAACAACAGAACTCGGCAGAATCCCTAACAAACAAGAAATTGCTGATAAAATGGGTATTACGGTTGCAAAATTGACATCCATTATTAAATCGACTCAATCTACAATCAGTATTGATACGCCAACAGGTCAAAAAGATGATTCTAACAAAATTATTGATTATATTGTAGATGAATCAACTATTACACCGGATTCTCTTGTTTCGCAAGAAAGCATGCTTGATGATATCAAAAACATGCTTGAACAATTGAGTCAAAAAGAACGCGATGTTCTGATTTTAAGATTTGGCTTAAATAATGACGGCAACAAAAAGACTTTGGATGAAATCGGTTCAATTTATGGCGTATCAAGAGAAAGAATTCGTCAAATTGAAAACCGTGCCATTTCTAAGTTGAAAAAATTGTGCAAAAACAAAAACTTAACTTCGGGTTTAAGAAATTATATAGGTGAATAATATTATACTCTCCTGAATAGAGCAGAAAGTAGGTTGGGCTTTCATCCCAACATTTATAACACAAAGGTATATTATGCTAGAAGAAATAAATGATTTAATATCAAAAAAAGAATTTGATAAAGCGAAAAAATTATTAGAACCGGCTTTGAAAGAAGAGCCTGAAAATGTCGAACTTTTAAAACTGGCAGGACTTGTTGCTTCTAACGAAGATGATTGGATAAAGGCAAGAAGTTGCTTTGAAACAGTTGTTAAATTTAAACCGGAAGACGCAACTTCTTGGTTTTATTTAGCAAGTGCTTATGATAGATTAGGTGATTTTGTTTCTGCAAAAAATGCTTATATTAAGGTCATAGATTTACGTTCTGAATATTCAGAAGCATATAAGAGCTTGTGCGTTGTATTAATGAAAATGAATGAAGCAGAAGAAGCCATCAAATATGCAATTATGGCAAATGCAGTTGAACCTGATGATTATATTTTTGATTTTGTAATCGGCACTGCATATATGAAAATTAAAGAGTTTGAAAAAAGCATTGAACCGTTTAAACGCGCCTTGGAAAAAGAACCTGATAATATCGGAATCTATAACAGTCTTGGTACGGCTTATATGGCAACAGGTTCAAGTAACGAAGCAATAAAGTGCTACAAAAAGGCACTGGAACTTAATACAGAAAGTCCAATGGCTTATTACAATTTGGGTTCTGCATATCAAATTCAGCAAAACCATGAAGAAGCTTGCATTTATTTGGAAAAAGCATGTGAACTTGATGACGAAGATGAAGGATTTAAAGTTGCGCTCGCAATGTCAAAAACAAAGCTGGAACGATATCAAGAAGCTGCAAATATTTATAAGAATTTGTTGCTTCAACATCCCGAAAAAGAAAATTATAAATACAACTTAGCAACTTGCTTGGAAATGATGGGAGATTTGCAAGGTGCAATTAAAATGCTTGAAGGAATTGTTTATGTAAACCAAAAATTTATCCTTCCCGTACAGAAGCTTGCGAGTCTTTATATAAGAACAAATCAACTAAATAAAGCTAAAGAACTTTACGATAACATTTTATTAAAAGGTCAGGTTTCAGCTGAAACATTCCATCAGTATGCAATTCTTTCATCAAGTTTATGTGATACAGAAACGGCTGAAAAGATGCTAAAAAAAGTAATCAAAATGAATCCTGAAATTGCAAAAGCTCATAAAGATTTGGGAATTATTTATCTTAATAAACGTTTATTTGATTACGCTGAAGATGAATTCAAAATTGCAATGCAATTGCAACCGAATGATTTTGAAATTATTTTTGAGTATGCAAATTTCTTATATTCAATTTCTAAAAACACTGAGGCTGAAAGATTTTATCTTGAAGCATTGGAAATTGAGCCGAATAATATTTTGGCGCTTACTTTCATGGCGTTAAATAAATTAATCTTGAATCAGCTTGATGAAGCTAAAGATTACATAATGAAGGCTTTGAAGGTTAATGCACATCACGAATATATCCAGTTCTGCGCAGGTAGAATTTTCTACGCAAGAAAAGAGTATGAAGAAGCTAAGCATTATTTAATTCATGCGGTTGAACAAAATCCGGATATCGAAACACAGAATACACTTGCTTTGACTTATTATGAACTTGGCGAATATGATTTTGCGATTAATATTTTCAATAATTTACTTGCCAAAAAACCTGATAATATTTCAGTATTGATGAGTCTTGCAAAATGTTATGAAGGTAAAAAAGACAACGATAAAGCTTTAGAATATTTAGACAAAGTCGTAACGATTTTTCCTGAAGATGAAGACGCACACGAAATGATTAGAAAGTTGTCATAAACTTTATTTACGCCTTTATTTATTACATTCGACACCTGTCTTATTTTTCATTTTTCCTTGTTCATGTTATTATTATTGTAATTGGAGAGGATTATTATGATAAATTTTTTATTAAAACTATTAGGTGACCCGAACGAAAAAAAAGTTAAAAAAATATTAGGAATTATAGACCATATAAACGCTTTAGAGCCTGAATTTGAAAAGCTTTCAGATGAAGAACTTAGAGGAAAAACTGCTGAATTTAAGAAGATTTTGGACGCTCGTCCAACTTCTGACAATGAAAAAGCAGATAAGATTTTAGAAAAAGAAGCGTTAGATAAAATTTTACCGGAAGCTTTCGCTGTTGTAAGAGAAGCCGGCAAACGTGTTCTGAACATGCGCCATTTCGACGTTCAGTTAATAGGTGCTTACTTCTTACATAACGGACACATTGCTGAAATGAGAACCGGTGAAGGTAAAACTCTTGTTGCAACACTTGCTGCTTATTTGAATGCACTTACAGGAAAAGGTGTTCACGTTGTAACAGTTAACGATTACCTTGCAAAACGTGACAGCGAGTGGATGGGTAAAATTTATAAATTCTTAGGATTATCAGTTGGTGTAATTCTTTCTAATCAACACGATGCGGAAGAGTTCAACCGTAAGCGTGCTGCTTATAATTGCGATATCACTTACGGTACAAATAACGAATTTGGCTTTGACTATTTGCGTGATAATATGGCAGCTTCTAAAGATATGCTTGTTCAAAGACCTTTTAATTACGCGATTATCGATGAAGTTGACAGTATTTTAATTGACGAAGCAAGAACTCCTCTTATCATAAGCGGACGTGTCGAAAAATCAGCAGATACATATACTTTGATGGCAAAAGTTGCACCGCAATTAGAAAAAAATACAGATTATGAAGTTGATGAAAAAAATAAAAACGTTATTTTAACGGAAGATGGTATTGATAAAGCACAAGAAATCATCGGTTGCAAAGATTTGTTTGATATAAATAAT
Source organism: uncultured Candidatus Melainabacteria bacterium (assembly GCA_934747325.1). GTDB lineage: Bacteria > Cyanobacteriota > Vampirovibrionia > Gastranaerophilales > Gastranaerophilaceae > CAG-196. The sequence goes on from CAKVGW010000035.1 coordinate 12,816, forward strand.
CAGTATGCACATGATTTATTGAACGCATTAAAAGCAAAAGAATTATTTACTCGTGATACAGACTATGTTGTAAAAGACGGAGAAATAATGATTGTTGATGAGTTCACAGGTCGTTTAATGCCTGGTAGACGCTGGTCAGACGGCTTACACCAAGCAATTGAGGCTAAAGAAGGTGTAGAAATTCAAGACGAAACTCAAACTTTAGCAAGTATTACTTTCCAAAACTTATTTAGACTTTATCCAAAATTATCAGGTATGACAGGTACTGCAATGACTGAAGAAGCCGAATTCGGTAAGATTTACAATTTGGAAGTAACTGTTATTCCTACAAACAAGCCTGATATCAGAATAAATTATCCTGATGTAATTTATAAAACCGAAAAAGCAAAATATGATGCAGTTGTTGAAGATATTATTGAACAAAATAAACTTGGTCGTCCTGTTTTGGTTGGTACGGTTAGTATTGAAAAATCTGAATATATTTCAGCACTTTTAAATAAAAAAGGTATTAAACACAATGTATTAAACGCTAAGCAGCACGAACGCGAAGCTTACATTATCGCTCAAGCAGGTCGTGTAGGTGCGGTTACAATTGCAACAAACATGGCAGGTCGTGGTACAGATATTCTATTAGGTGGTAACGCAGAATTTTTAGCAAAAGAAGAATTAGAAAAACGAGGAATATCTCCTGACGATGAAAGCTACGAAGCATTGAAAGACGAAGCGCTCGCTAACGCTCGCGCCATTACTGAAAAAGAACACGCAAAAGTAATTGAATTAGGCGGACTTCACGTAATCGGTACAGAACGACATGAATCTCGAAGAATAGACAACCAGTTAAGAGGTCGTGCAGCTCGTCAAGGCGACCCTGGTTCTACAAGATTTTTCTTATCTTTGGAAGATAACTTAATGAGAATTTTTGGCGGTGATAAGATTACGGGCTTAATGAACATGCTTAATGTAGAAGAAAATATGGCGATTGAGTCTTCTTTGATTACTCGTCAAATTCAATCAGCCCAAAAGAAAGTTGAAACATATCACTTTGATATTCGTAAAAACGTGCTTCAATATGACGATGTTATGAATATTCAAAGAGAAAAATTCTATGCCCAAAGACGTAAAGTATTGGAAGGTAAAGATTTGAGAAGTGATATTGAATTTATGATAGATAAAGAAATTGACAGACTTTTAAAAAGCTATATTACTCCGGAGATGAATCCTGAAGAATATATTCAAGAGGACTTGGAAACTCTTATTAAAGAATTACATGCAACAATTCCGCAAATGTCTTATATTACAATAGATGATATCAAAGGTCAAAGATTTAATAGAATTTACGATTCTTTAAAAGAAGCTGCTCAAAAGGCTTATAAAGAACATGAAGAAGAAATTATAGGTTTCTATAATTCAATTTCTGAACAGTATGACCCATCTTTTGTGAAACAAGAATTATTCTCATCTGACAATATTATGCGTTCTTTAGAAAGAGATATCCTTTTGAGAGTTGTTGATAATCAATGGATTGACCACTTGCACAATATTGATATGCTAAAAGATGGTATTGGTTTGCGTGCATACGGTCAAAAAGACCCTTTGATTGAATACAAAAAAGAAGCTTACGACTTATTCAACAAAATGATGTTTGAAATCCAAAGCAACACTGTTAGATACTTATTCCGCGCAAAATTCGGAATTCAATTTGTATCAGATGATGGTGTTGAAGTTATTGAAAGTTAACTAAAAAAGAGCGTTTAACGCTCTTTTTTATTGTGCTTCAAACTCTTGTTTCTGTTGAAAAAATAATTGTTGATAGTACAATTAAAATAAGGGTGTTAAGTTATAGAAAGGATTTTTAATGCTTAAATTAAATTGCAGAAACGTTGATTCCGCAGTTATTGGCGAAGAAAACGGCTTAAATTTGTATGAAAAATTTGAAAATTATAAACAACAAATCTCAAATATTATAAAAAGCTTAAATCAGCGCAAGGATAAACCGGGACAATGGTTGCAATGGATGAATTTGGGCTACAATGAAGAAACTGTTTGGTATGTAAAAGAATTTGCTTCAATGGTAGAAGGTAGATTTGATAACATTCTTGTACTTGGTATCGGCGGTTCTGCATTGGGTGGTTTGGCTGTAACAGAAGCTCTTTTGAAACCTTATTGGAATCTTTTAACTCCTGAGCAAAGAAACGGACTTCCAAGAATTTTCTTTTTAGATAACATTGACCCTGATTCTATGAATGGTCTTTTAGATATTCTTGATTTAAAGAAAACTTTAGTTAATGTGATTACAAAATCAGGTTCAACAGCGGAAACAATGTCACAGTATATGATAATTAAAAACCGCTTGGAAAAAGAACTTGGCGATAATTACAGAAGAAATATTGTTGCAACAACAGATAAAAAAATGGGTGTTTTAAGACAACTTGCCGATCAAGAAGGTTATAAAACATTTGTTGTTCCTGATGATGTCGGCGGACGTTTTTCTGTGTTTTCAGCAGTAGGGCTTGTACCGTTTGCTTTAGTTGGTCTTGATATTGACCAAATCATGAATGGTATTAAGGATATGGATTTGGCTCTTAAAAACACTGATATTCATCAGAATATCGCGGCACAAGGTGCATTGATTCAGTATCTTCTAGACACTGAAAAAGGTAAAAATATTTCAGTTATGATGCCATACTCAAGCAGATTGAAATATGTTTCTGATTGGTACGTTCAACTTTGGGCAGAATCTTTGGGTAAAGAATATAATAATGCGGGTGAAAAAGTTAATGTGGGTCCAACACCTGTTAAAGCAGTTGGTGCAACTGACCAGCATTCACAAATACAATTGTATAATGAAGGTCCTAACAATAAAGTTATTACATTTATTCGTGTAAATAATTTTGATACAACATTAGAAATTCCTAAAATTTTTGAATATACAGGAATTGGTTATTTAGGTGGAAAAACTATTAATGATTTAATTAATGCGGAAGCTGATTCTACAAGAGTTGCTCTAGCAGACTATTCACGACCTACAATGACAATTTCATTAGAAAGACTTGATGAATATAATGTTGCGCAACTTCTTTATATGTTAGAAGTTCAGACTGCAATCGCAGGTGAATTGTACAACATAAATACGTTTAATCAGCCCGGTGTTGAGCAGGCAAAAAATTATACTTACGCATTAATGGGTAGAGCAGGTTACGAAGAATCTGCACATACGCTTCAAGAAAAAATGGCGTTAGTTTAAAAATATGATGTTGGGCTGAAAATCCAATCTGCTTGTGATTGTGTAATGTAGGTTGGGCTTTCAGCCCAACATCAATATAAAGAGGATTATATTATGAAAAAGATTTTATCACTGATTATATTGTTGGGTTTATCTTGCGGTATGAGTTTTGGCACAGATAAATATTCCGAAGATTACCTAAAAAACAATAGGCACATTGCAATTATGAACCCGATTGCAGAAGGGATTGTTGAACATTCAATAAAAAGTGCTTTAAAGAAAGAAACAAAATCAAATTTTAAGGTTAAATTTTCAGGCTACACACTTTCAAGTATGAAAAAAGGTATATTTAAAGAACTTGAACTTACAGGTAAAGATGTTCAAGTTGATGAGATTACAATACCTTATGTTCACTTGAAATCTTTAAGCGACTATAATTATGTAGACTATACAAAAAATCCGATAGTATTTAAATCAGATATGACTTATTCTTATGATATGTTGCTTTCAGATACAAGTCTTAATAAAGCTTTAGAGCATGGTAATTATAAAGCTGTAATTAATAATATTAATAATTTGGCATATCCGATGTTTCAAGTTAAGAGTGTAAAAACAAAAATATTGGATAACAAATTTTATATTTTAACTTCATACAATTTCCCGATTGCACCATCACCAAAGGATAAAGTTTTTGTAGCTTCGTCTGATTTTGAAGTTAAAAATGGAAAAATCAAAGCAGTGAATGTAAAATTAGATAGTGCTTATGGCAAGGTTTCTTTGAGTAAAGTTGCTAATATGTTGAATCTCTTGAACCCGCTTGAATTCACAATGATGCTACTTGAATCTAAAGAATGCAAAGCAAATATTGAGAATGTAAAAATTGTTGACAATAATATCCGAATTGATGGTAGAATATTTGTAAAAGGAGAGTAGTTTATGAATTTTTCTCAAAAACTGGGTCTGTTTATTCTAATTGCTATTTCGGCTGCTTATGTTTATTTTTCGTTCTTTTCAAAGGAAGGAATTCATATTCCTACTTTACCATCATTTAATCACGAAGATGAGAATAATTCAGAATTACCACCTGCAATTTTAGAGGAAATAACAACTACAACTCCAAACGAAGTTCCTACGGAAACTCCGCAAAAACATACAGTTAAGTCTGTTAAAATTTTTGTAACAGATTCTAACGGAAAAATTCGTTCACTTAACCGAAAATGTGATACGGCTCAAGAAAAATCCTGTTTTGCGTTTGCTATAAAAGAACTTGTTTCTGCACCTTCTAATTGGGAAAAATCAAAAGGATTTGCTTCTGAAATACCTTCTGGAACAAAAATTTTATCAATTAGAGAAGGCGAAGGAAGTGTTATGGTGGATTTGTCATCAGCGTTTGAAAGTGGCGGTGGCGCAGAAAGCACTTGCACAAGAGTTATGCAAGTTATAAAAACTGCAAAAGCCAATACAAATTTGCCTGTATATTTATACATTAATGGTAAACAAGCGGACGTAATCGGTGGCGAAGGAATAATGATTAAACAACCATTAAGCGAGAGGTCTTTAGATGACTAATAAAGATTTAGATTATTATTTAAACCTTGATTGGACGCTTATTGAGGGAACAGACTTGGATTTTAACGGAAATCCATATCATTATATTGAAATTAAAGAAATTCCCAGCTTTGCTTTTTGCGCAAAAACAAGAGAAAAAGCATTGGAAAACTATAAAAAACAACTTCGACTTTCACTTATGCTAATGCTTGAAGACGGAGAACATATAGTTGAACCCGGGGAAGAAACAGAAGATGACATTGATTGGGAAAGTATATGTCCATAACTAAATTATCTGAAATAATTATTACAAAAATGGAAAAAGAAGATGTTGATGCTGTTATCGCGATTGAAGAAGAAGCTTACGGCAAACATCATTGGGCAAAATCATCGTTTTATGATGAAATGGCAAATAATCTTGCAAAATACTATGTTGCAAAAACTTCTGATAATTCAATTGTAGGTTATGCAGGTACTTGGCACATTATTGACGAAGGTCACATTACAACGATTGCTGTTAAAAAAGATTTTTTGAGAAATCATATTGCTGAAGCAATGATTTATAAAATTGTCGAAGATTGCTATAAAGACAAAGTTAAGTATTTGACTTTAGAAGTTCGAGTTTCTAACGAACCTGCGATAAGATTATATGAAAAATACGGTTTTCAGTCTTTGGGAACAAGAAAAGGATATTATCAAGATAATAATGAAGATGCATTAATTATGTGGACTGAAAATATTTTTTACGATAAATTTAAAATAAAATACCAAGAAAATATTAACAAATTAAAAACGTTGATTGAAATAAAATGAGCAAAAGAGTTGCAAAACAAATAAACAGTTTTAAATATAAAGGTGAACCTATCAGAATAACTGTGGGTACACTTGTTTTGACGGCACTTTGCGTGCTTTTCATTATTGTTGCAACATTTACGCAAATTACATTGAAACATCCATATCTTCCATTGGATACATTAAGCTTTTTAGCGGTTGAAACAGATGAGCACGCTATTTTACATCATTTTATAAAGTGTTATAAATATATTCCGCAAATTCCTGTTGTATTTTTTATTGTTGCGTTAATGGGTAGAAAATTTGGAATTTTAGCAATTTTGATGTACATATTTTTAGGTTTGATTTTTCCTATTTTTGCTTTAGGTGGCGGAATAAGTTACTTTTTTGAATACGGTTTTGGTTATATTTTGGCATTTTTACCTGCAATATTTTTTGCCGGAACTTTACTTAAGGGAAAAACTGATTTATTAAGAATATTCTTAATTTCGTTGATTGGTGTTTTGATAATTCACGTTTTAGGAATTTTATATATGTTCTTTATCGCAACACTTCGCCACGCGCCAATGGATTTGGTGACAAGTTGGATTATGTCACAAAGTGGTGTACAAGTCTTTTATGACATATTTTTTGCAATGGTTGCGATTTTCGCAGGCAGACAAATGCGAAAATTGTTGTGGATTGTAATGTGCTGATGTAAATTAACAGTTGAGGCGTTAGCACCTCCATGGCTAAGTATTACGGATGGATATTATTTATCCCTCTAAATCCTCTTTCAGCAGTATATTCCCAATTCTTTTCAGGCATGAGTTTATTATTTAAACCTTTCCAAATAGCATCAACATTATATGAACAATTTTTATATCTATTCATATATTCAAGCAAAAGTTCTGTTTTGGTATTTCCCGCTCCACGCCCTATGCCTTGCAGGGTCGAATCTATAATAATATCTCGCTTTGCATCGTTAATGAACTTTATACTGAGTGCAAGTGAAAGTTGAATATTGTTGTGTGAGTGAAAACCCAATTCAATTTGATTATCAAGTGTTTCTTCAAATATCGGTAGAATTAAATCCATGTCTTCCGGAAACATTGAGCCAAAAGAATCTACGATATAACAAGCATTTACACCGATAAAATTAGCACGTTTGCACAATCTTATTAAATCTGTTTTTGAATATTCTTTAACATTTGATGCTTGTAAAAACACTTTGTAACCTTTGTTTTTAACTTCTTCTGCAACAAAAGAAATTTCATCCAAACTTTTTTTGTAAAACGC
>CAKVGW010000036.1 GCA_934747325.1 uncultured Candidatus Melainabacteria bacterium
AGAATTAAAAGACGAACGCAAAGATTTGTGCTATTCTGCTAGAAAACAAGTAGAAAATATGGAAAAACAATATGCTTAAAAATATAATTTATTGGATTCTTTCTATTCAGGAAAAAATCCTAAAACACAGGCTTTCAAAAACGTTAGGCGTTAAAAACACATCTAAAAGAAAACGCCATTATTCAAACGGCTGCACGCTTGATTTAAACACAATGGCAGATATTGAAAAACAACAGCTTGAAGATGAAATTAATCTAATCTTGAAAAAATATAATTATGAACCGAAAGAGATATTGAATTATATAGAAAATCAGGGAACAAAAGTTTATTTTATTGATAATGCTGCAAAACTGCTTAATCCTGTCGGAGAAAATGAAGGCTTTATTTATCCGGCTTCAGGAAGCCTTGCACTGTATCTTTCACTTGCCATTCAAAAACAGCCAAAACTAAAAACAAGCGAGATGTTTGTTTTATCAAAAGGCGAAATTAACAAATACTATTTTCTCTATCATTTCTATAATTGGTTTGCCTATAAGCACGGAATAGCAGGGTTAGACACTGATTCTCAAAAGTTATTAAAGAAATACTTGTATGGAGAAAATGATACAAAAGAACTTCAACTGGCGGATATCTACAAACTTAAAGATGCTATCAAACAAGATAAAGCCTCTATTGAATTTGTAATAAAGCTTTGTCGTAACTATGACGGAACAAAACAAGCTTTAAATAAAATGAAAAACGATGGCAGTGCAAATTTATAATAAAGACATCTTTTTATTTCCACTTGAAAAAAATGTAAATTTTTTGTAATATATTCTTATATAAATATATTTATTTTAAGAAGAGGAAAAATTTAGAGATGTTCGAACGTTTTACTGAAAAAGCGATTAAAGTCATTATGCTTGCTCAAGAAGAAGCAAGAAGACTTGGTCATAATTTTGTCGGTACTGAGCAAATTTTGCTTGGTTTAATCGGCGAAGGAACAGGTATTGCAGCTAAAACCCTTAAATCTATGGGCGTAAACCTTAAAGATGCGAGAGTTGAAGTTGAAAAGATTATCGGCAGAGGCTCAGGCTTCGTTGCCGTTGAAATCCCATTCACCCCAAGAGCAAAAAGAGTTTTAGAGCTTTCTTGGGATGAAGCAAGACAACTTGGTCACAACTACATAGGTACAGAACATTTGCTTTTAGGCTTAATTCGTGAAGGTGAAGGCGTTGCCGCAAGAGTTTTGGAAAACCTTGGTGTAGATTTGAACAAAGTTAGAAGCAATGTTGTTAAAATGTTAGGTGATTCAAAACCTCAAACAGCTTCTGCCGGTGTTGGCGGTTCATCTTCAAGCTCTCAAGCAAGCAAAGTTAAGACTCCAAGCCTTGATGAGTTCGGCACTGATTTAACTCAAGCCGCTGCAGAACTCAGACTAGACCCTGTTGTCGGTAGAGAAAAAGAAATTGAACGTGTTATACAAATTCTTGCAAGAAGAACTAAAAACAACCCTGTTTTGCTTGGTGAACCTGGGGTTGGTAAAACTGCGGTTGCAGAAGGTCTTGCAATCAGAATCGTAAATAGCGAAGTTCCTGATATTTTGGAAAATAAAAAAATTATTCAGCTTGATATGGGCTTGTTGATTGCAGGTACAAAATATAGAGGTGAGTTTGAAGAACGTCTTAAAAAGATTATGGATGAAATCAGACAAGCCGGAAATGTTATTCTTGTAATTGATGAAATGCACACCTTAATCGGTGCCGGTGCGGCAGAAGGTGCAATTGATGCAGCAAACATCCTTAAACCGGCACTTTCAAGAGGTGAAATTCAAGTAATCGGTGCTACAACTTCTGATGAATACAGAAAGTACATCGAAAAAGATTCAGCGTTAGAAAGAAGATTCCAACCTGTAATCATTGACGAACCTTCTATTGATGAAACAATTGAAATTATTCGTGGTTTAAAACCAAAATACGAAGAACACCACAACTTGAATATTTCAGATGAAGCAATCGTTGCTGCAACAAAGCTTTCAAGCAAATACATCAACGATAGATTTTTACCTGACAAAGCTATTGACGTAATCGACGAAGCTAGTTCAAAAGTTAGATTAAAGGTTTGCACACTTTCTCCGGAAGGAAAAGAACTTGATAAAGAATTAAAAGAAATTATCAAGGAAAAAGAAGATGCAATCAGAAATCAAGAATTTGAAAGAGCGTCAGCTTTACGTGATGATGAAGCTAATATGAAGGATAGAATCAGAGAAGTTTCTGAAGAATGGCGTCGTCAAAATGATGCAAATAAACCGACTGTAACAGAAGAAGATGTTGCAGAAGTTATTGCAACAATGACGGGCGTTCCTGTAACAAAACTTACGGAAGGCGAATCAGAAAGATTACTTAAACTTGAAGATACACTTCATGCTAGAGTTATCGGACAAAGCGACGCTGTAACTGCTATTTCTAAAGCAATCAGACGTGCAAGAGTTGGTTTAAAATCACCAAACAGACCAATCGGAAGCTTTATCTTCTGCGGTCCTACAGGTGTTGGTAAAACAGAACTTGCAAAAGCTTTAGCAGAAGCAATATTCGGTAGTGAAGACAATATGATAAGAGTAGATATGTCAGAATTTATGGAAAAACATTCTACTGCAAAACTTATCGGTTCACCTCCAGGATACGTTGGTTATGATGATGGCGGACACTTGTCAGAGCTTGTTAGAAAGAAACCTTACTCAGTTATTCTTTTTGATGAAATTGAAAAAGCTCACCCTGACGTATTCAACATCATGTTACAAATTCTTGATGACGGACGTTTGACTGATGCAAAAGGTCGTCACATCAACTTCAAGAATACTGTAATCATTATGACATCTAACGTTGGTGCAAGTATGATTACAACTCAAGGTAAACTTGGTTTCTCAACTGCAGAAGACGTTAAAAAGGATAAATACGAAAAACTTAAAGATACAGTTAATGAAGAACTTAAGAAAGCATTCAGACCTGAATTTTTAAACCGTATTGACGATATTATCGTATTCTCACACTTGAGCAAGGAAGAAATTCGTCAAATCGTTGACTTGATGATGAAAGATTTGTTCAAACGTCTTTCTGAACGTGATTTGTCAATCGAAGTTACTGATGAAGTTAAGGATTATCTTGCAAAAGACGGTTACAATGAAGCTTATGGCGCAAGACCTTTGAGAAGATTGATTCAAAAGAAAATTGAGGATCAACTTGCAGAAGAAATCTTGACAAACGCTTATCAACCTGGTGATACAATTCTTCTTAAATTGGTTGACGATAAAATCGTTTTCGAAAGAAAAGAAGGCGCAAACGCTGAACAAGCAGTAGCTCAAGAAAGCTAGGTTCTTGAAAAAATAATGTAGGTTGGGCTTTCAGCCCAACAGCAAAAATAAAAAAGTGGAAAATTATTTTTGGTTTTCCACTTTTTTATACCAAAACTTCTTTTTCGTTTTTATATGTTACATACCCTAGAGGTGCTGCCGGCGGTTTTCTCAAATTTTTTGCTCGAGTATAAATCACACCGACTTTTGACGGTTGAGTTGCAGAAGAATATTCTCTTGCTAATTTACAACACTCAAACATAGTAGCCTCATCAGGTTCTTTGTCTTTAACCTTCAAAAGCACGTGTGAACCTGCGCAAAGCCTTGTGTGAAACCAATAATCTTCATCTTTTGCTAATTTAGAAACTATAAAATCGTTTTGTCGATTATTTCTCCCGACATAAACATCAAATCCGTTAATCTCCAATCGCAAAAGCTCTGATTTTTCTTGTTTTTTCGGTTTAACGTCATCCAATTTTAATTCTAATTTTATTTCTTCAAAATCCTTTATCGTTTTTGCAGAATCTATACTGTAAATCAGATTTTCTAAATATTCTTTTTCAATATTCAAACTTTCTAACATTTCTGTTGACTTTTCTTTAGTTGTTTTAGCCTTTACATAAAGTTTAAAATAGCGTTGAGCATTCTCTTTCAAACTTTTTGTCTCATCTAAATCTATTGTTATATTTTGATTATTTACATAATCAAAGAGCTCGATTTGCTTTGAATAATCGCACTTCAAATAAAGATTTGCAGTCAGAAGTTCGCCATAAAGTTTATATTTTTCTGTGTTATCGCGCTTCTTCAAAAGCGAAGAAATTTTGTTAATAGAATTTGTAACTTTTTTTAATTTTGGATTAACGACAGCATTCAAACGTGCCTTTTCATGATTAACATTCATTTCTTCCTGACATTTTGAATAATAGTTATCAAGCATTGAATTTACAGAATCTTGTGCAACTGAATTTGGCAAAAGCTCAGCAAATAAAGTATACCTTTTATCCAAAATAGCAGGTGTAAATTCCTCTGCATTTAAGTAATTATTAATTTGCTCCTGAGATAAATTTTCAAATTGTTTGTTGAGTTCTTTTGAAAGGAAATAAGCCTCTTCCTTTCCCCTTGGAGAGGGAGCTAAAGTTTTAGGCGGATAAATATATTTCAAACCACCCTGCAACTCTCTATAACGACTTTTTTCTGCACCTATATTATGCGCACAACCAATAATTACAAAGTTTTCTCTATCATAAAGAATCATGTTAGAATGTTTTCCCATCAATTCAACGCATAAACAAAGAGAGCGTTTTTGAGAAAATTCATCCATTATTTCGAAATGAAACTCTATAATACGTTCATTCTCAATCACTAGTGCATCAGAAATTCTACAACCTTCCAAATATTTTCGAAGCAACATACAAAACATTGGCGGTTGCTTTGGAATTAAAATATTTCTACGAGCTTCATTCTCAGATGACATAAAACAAATATGATAAATTTGTGGATTTATATTTATATATAGTTTTCTGCTTTCTGTATTATTTCTTAAAGAAAAAACAAAATCTCTTCTTGTTGGTTGCTGTATTTTTTGTAACCTTGCGCCAATTATAAAATCAATATTTTCAAGAAAAAATGCTTTAAGAGTCAGAAAATCAATATTAATCATTAATACCTGCTTCTTTGCATTCTTACATTGTCATTATGTTGATTTACATAATTTTGATAAGTTGAATAATCGACTCTACTTCTTGTTGCATAGTTTGATTGCATTTGCCAATAAGGCATCGTGCGATTATTAACTTGTCTGTTGTAATTATTTCTATAAGATTGCATTTGCATAGTACGATATGCTGCGGCATTTATTGAAGCCGCATAAACTGCATTTGCTAATGCTAATACCAAAAATAAAAGTGCATATTTTTTCATAATCATATTATACAATATAATCAAAAAAATGAAGCGGTCAAATTACAAAATGCTTACAAAGTCCTCTTAATATTTCTTAATCTTTTGCATCAAAAAAGGCAATTTTTAAAAAGATAAATACTTTATATATACATAAGAGATATATAAGAAATATAGGAGAGAAACATTATGGCAATTGGCGCAAGAGATTTTATTGACAAATTATTAGTAGAAAAATATGCACAAGAAAAAGTGGATAATCACAATGAAGATGCATTAACATCAAGAATTTCAGCAGATGATGTTATGAGCGCAATGGATGTTTCGGCAAATAATTTTAGAACAATGTTGGCATTGAATAACAGATTAACTATGGTTTGTTACGGAGTTGTGGCAAAATCAGCCAAATATGTTCAAACAGAGGCAGCATAGGAATTTAGTTAATTTAAGGGATTTTAAAAGTCCTCTTGTTTTTGCTAAAATATTAAAAATAGCAAAATAAGAGGATTTTTTATGAGCGCAAATCAATCTATAAAACCTATAACACTAGAAGAAAAAGAACATTTGTATATCGGCGGATGTGATACTGTCGAATTGGCAAAAAATTTTGGAACACCACTATATGTCATTGATGAAGCGACATTGCGCGGAATTTGTCAAGACTACAAAAAAGCTTTTAAAAATTACACTAATATCAAGATGATGTACGCATCTAAGGCTCTTTGCACATCTGCTATCGCTAAAATCCTTGCTAGTGAAGGTTTTGGATTTGATACTGTGTCAGCCGGAGAAATTTATACTGTATTTAAAGCCGGTGCTGATATGTCAAAAGTTTTGTTTAACGGTAATAACAAAACAAGAAGAGAAATCGAACTTGCGCTTGATTGTAAAGTTGGACGTTTTTCTGTTGATAATTTCTATGAAGCAGAGTTGTTAAATAAAATTGCGGAAGAAAAATGCACAAAAGTCGATATTTTGCTTAGAATAACTCCCGGAATAGAATGTCATACGCACGATTATATTCAAACAGGTCAGATTGATTCAAAATTCGGATTTGATTTAACACAAATCGATGCCATAATCACTCTTATACAAAAAAAATATACAAATCTGGTATTACGCGGTTTGCACGCTCATATCGGCTCACAAATTTTTGAAACACAATGTTATTATGATGAAGTAGAAATTTTGGTTAAAGAAATTTCAAGAATTAAAGAAAAATTCGGTTTAATTTTGGATGAAATGAATATAGGCGGTGGTTTGGGCGTCAAGTATACTGATTCTGATAATCCGCCGAATGTAGAAACGTTGGCAAAAGTTGTTACGGATGCTATGCATAAATACGCGGTTGAAATTCCTACGATTTATATTGAACCAGGAAGAAGTATTATTTCTACAAGTGGTATAACACTTTATACTGTAGGAAGTTCAAAACAAGTTCCAAATGGGCGTAAATACGTTGCAGTGGATGGCGGAATGGCGGACAATCCGCGTCCTAGTATGTATCAGGCAGAATATACTGCACAAGTGGCAAATAAACCGACATCTGAGAATTTAGAAAAAGTCACAATAGCAGGGCGTTTTTGCGAAAGTGGCGATATATTGATTAACGAAATTGAACTTCCTGAATTGGAAAGCGGAGATATTCTTTGCATATATAATACAGGTGCTTACAATTATTCTATGGCAAGCAATTATAATCGTGTCGAAAAACCTGCTATGGTACTTGTAAATAATTCACATTCTGATATTATAGTATATAGAGAGACGTTAGATGATTTAATCTCTAAAGATAACATTCCCGATAGGTTGAGATAATATGACAGATGCGCTGATTTCCTTAGTTCAAGATATTTTGAGTCCACTTCAATGGTCGTTGAATTGGATAAATGTTTTGGAAATCGGTTTTATTGTTATAATTCTTTTTGTGTTTTATCAAAAATTTATCAAAGATACTCAATCCGAAAAACTTGTAAAGGGTCTTTTTATTCTAATTTTTGCTTGGATTTTGAGCGAAATTCTTATTCTTATAGATTTAAGAATTTTAGGTGTTTTCTTAAAATCACTTGTAACTTTGATATCTTTGAGCTTGATTGTAATTTTCCAACCTGAATTAAGAAGATTTTTGGGATATCTCGGACAACCAGGATTTATAAGAAAAGCATTTTTTACTCCGGGTTCATTTGCGAAAGTAACAGAAAACGATGTTGATGTAATTAAAGAAATTATTGAAGCGGTTAAATATTTAACAAAAACAAAAACCGGCGCATTGATGGTTTTCCAAAAAGGAATGAATACAGGTGTTTATAATGATGTTGGAACAAAACTTGATGCTTTGATTTCTACGGAACTGATTTTAACAATTTTTCATCCTAATACACCGTTGCACGATGGTGCTATGGTAATCGAAAATAATAAAATACATTCTGCCGGTGTACTTCTTCCTCTAACGGAAGACCCGAAATTAAGCTGGAGATACGGCACGCGTCATAGAGCTGCAATTGGCATGTCAGAAGTTTCTGATGCGGCTTGTCTTGTTGTTTCCGAAGAAACAGGAGATGTTTCAATTTGTTTGGATGGAATGCTTAAAAAATATGATGATTTAACAACCTTAAAAACTGATTTAGAATCAATTTTAGGTATTAAAACAAAAGATTTAGCAGAGCATAAACATAAAAATATTTTTGATATTTTAAAAGGAAAAGAATAAGGTATGTTTTTCAGTAAGAAAAAACCTGAAATAAAAAAGAAAACTAAAGGGGAATTGGTTAGAGAATATATTGCAAAAGCGTTTTTCTTGACTCTTGGTTGTTTCATAGTCGCTGTCGGTTTGGAAATGTTTCTTTTGCCAAACAAAATTATTGACGGAGGCGTAATCGGCATTTCTATGATGGTTTCATATTTAACCAAATGGAACTTGGGTTTACTGATTTTTTGCATCAACATTCCGTTTATATTGATGGCGTTAAAAAATTTAGGTCAAAAATTTGTTTTCCAAACGTTTTTTGCGACTGCAATGTTAGCTGTTGCGACTAACGTTTTACACGGCAAGCAAGCAACAAACGATTTGTTACTAGCAACGGTTTTCGGCGGTATTATTTTAGGTTTTGGAGTAGGTTTAATCTTAAGAAACAACGCTTCTTTAGACGGTACGGAAATGGTTTCTATAAACCTGTCTAAAAAGCTTAAAGTAATCTCAGTTGGGGAACTTTTGATGTTCATTAACCTGTTTATCTATATGGGTGCAGGATTTTTATATGGATGGGATAGAGCGCTTTACTCTATTTTGACTTATTATATAGCCTCAAAAGTAATAGACTCTGTGCTTGAAGGTTTGGACAAAGCAAAATCCGTTAGAATTTTTTCAGAATATTATAAGGAAATCGGTAATGCCATTATGAAAGAGCTTGACGTAAGCGTAACTTATATGAGAGCGATGGGCGGATATTCTAAACAAGAAAAAATTCAAACTTATTGCGTTGTAAGTAAATTTGAAATGGCAAAATTAAAAGAACTTGTGCATTCAATCGACCCTAGAGCGTTTTTAGTAACGGAAGATGTTCACGAAGTTGAGGGCGTTAGAGTCAAAAAGCATAAATAGACTAGACATAAGCACGAAATTATTATAAAATTAATATTAATAAGAGAGGAAATATAATGCCAAACAAAGATATGATACCGGTTGAGGTAATAATTTTAACAGATACGGATGATATTAAAGGTACTGTTTATGTATCAAATAATGTCGCAGCAAACAGACAATTGACAGAGCTTCTGAATAATTCTGACAGAAGATTCTTAGCTGTTACAAATGTTGAAATTTATGCTAAGAATTCTAATCAACCACCAAGAAGATACGAATTTTTGGAAATTCATATGGATTCTATCAGAATGGTTCATCCAACTTCTCAAGCATTATTTAGAGAAACTCCAAAAACTCAAGAAGATATCGCAAGATTTAGAGAGTTAAGAGCAAAATTAAATCAAACAAAACCATTCTAAATTTCAAATTATTTTTTATAAAAGCCTAAATTAGT
Source organism: uncultured Candidatus Melainabacteria bacterium (assembly GCA_934747325.1). GTDB lineage: Bacteria > Cyanobacteriota > Vampirovibrionia > Gastranaerophilales > Gastranaerophilaceae > CAG-196. Next base: position 9,265 of record CAKVGW010000036.1, read on the forward strand.
TTTATTTAGGCTTATGCCGATATGGCTCAGGTGGTAGAGCAACTGATTCGTAATCAGTAGGTCGGGAGTTCGAGTCTCCCTATCGGCAAGTTTTACAGAATTCTATTTTTCATTTGTCGTGGAATATCAATATCACTTTTTTACATTTGTTTACATATACGTCCCCAAATAGCAAAAAATATTTTTTTGAGTTTTATAAATAAATACGTAATACTTATTTATGGGATTTTTATATGCAAATTCACAGCATCGGCTCTAGCTATCAACTATTAAATAATACAAACTTTAAACAAAATAACAAAAACGCAGATACAAATAACATGAAGCTTTTAGCAGGTGTTACGAGTGCTGCAGCAGTTGCTGTGTCCGCAGCTGCAATTTATAAAAGTAAAAATGCAAAAAATGAGATAAAAAATTTATCAGAAAAACTTAAAAGCACTGAAACAAAACTCAATGATGCTGATGTTAAATTAAAAACTATTCAAGATAAACTCGATACACAAGCAAAAAAACTAACTGAAAGTATTAAAGAGAATAACAAGCTACAGGAAGATTTAAAAAAGAAACCACCATATAGAACAATTATTATTCATGATACAGCTCCTGCGATAGATGAAGCTATACCTGAAACCGTTAACCAAACTCAAAATAGTATCAAAAATAGAAAAAAACAATTCAAAGAATTTATTGAAACGATAAAAATAAAAATTGGTAATATTTTTAAACGCAAAACCAAAAGTGTTGAAAATAACCAAATTAAAGATAATATTACTGAAACACCAAAAGAAAAAAAACCAAATAAAATAAAGAAATTTTTTATTGACTCTTGGCAAAAGCTTAAAACAAAATATGCAGAACAAAAAGAAGCATATAAAAAATGGGAACAAGAAAACGCTGAAAGAATTGCAAAACAAAACAAAGAAAATGAGAAAAAAATAGAAGAAAATAGCACTGTAAAAATAAATGAAATAGCAGAAGAAAAAATAAAAGACACAAAAATAAAAACAACCAACACCGATTCTGCAACTAATGAAATGATTAGTGAAACAAATGCTAAAGAAGTTTCTGAAAATATTACTGATAACACTTCAAACGAAATAAAAGAAGAAAAGCCTCAAGGTGAAATTAAAGCTTACTTTTCTCAGAAATGGACAAGCATTAAGAATACACTTTCACAAATGTATAGAGATTTTAAAGAGTCTTTAAAACCTATTCCTGAAACTATTCAAGAAACTACCCCTACAGTTAATGAGACTAAAAATGAAGCTGCTGCCATAATTGAACAAGCTTCTTCAGAAACTATTAGCCACACAGAAGAAACACAAACAAAAAGCTTTAAAAGTAAAATTAAAAATTTAATGCAAAAAATTAAATCTAAATTTACCCCGAAAGAAACAGAAAAAACAACACACTCTCAGAATAACGGTATGTTACCACCCCTAAAGCCAGAAGAAGAACCTCCAAAATGGGTACAAAAAATTAATAATTTTATAGAATGGTTATTAAGACCCGAAAATGAAGATTTTTAGTTAAAGAATTTGTTGACTTTTAATTAAACATCATTAAACTTTTACTACATCAAACGGATGATTTTATGGATATTCACTAAAGCGAATGTTATATTTATCCGATGAAGTATGTAAAAGAGGTACAACTATGCAAATCAACGGTGGTGTAAGATTTTGTGAACAAGGCATGAAAGCTTCAATAAGAGCGATGCATGTTCAAAGTGAAATTTTAGGAATGATTAACGAAAATGTTGCAGGTTTTGACAAAGTCGGTTTTCAAAGACGCGAGCCTGTTGTTTCGTCTTTCACTGAATATATTGGCGTTCACGGACTTTCAAGCACAGTAGATGACCAAGTCGGTCGTATCATGGTATCAAAAAATCCGCTTGATATTTCAATGGCGAATAAAGGGTATTTTCAAGTTCAAACTCCTCAAGGCGTACAACTTACTCGTGACGGAAGATTTAAGCTTGATAAAGCAGGAAATCTATTAAATTTAGAAGATAATCCGGTACTTTCAGATGCAGGAATGCCAATTAAATTACCTGTTGTTCCTGATAATGTTGCTCAAGTTGTTGTAAACACAAAAGGTAAAATCAGCGTCTTAGATAAAAATTCAAATCAATTAATTGAAGCCGGTCATTTGGGTATAGTGGACGCCAACGGAATGGCAGTTCTAAATCCTGACGTAAAACAAGGTTACAATGAATATTCAAACGTAACTCTTCAAAACGAGTTTTTAGCCGTAAAACCTGTTGTAAGAAATTTTGAGGCAAATCGTCAAATTTTCTTATTAGAAAGTTCAAATTTACAAAAAGTTATAAGCCAATTAGGCTCTGTATCTTAGGAGGTAAACTATGTATAGCATGCAAGCAGTAGTTAGAAAAAGTATAAACAACGCAACAATGCAATTTGAAAAGCTCGGTTATGTAGCAAATAACCTTGCAAATTATAATACAGCGGCTTATAAAACTTCTCGTTTTGAACAAATTCTTAGAGAAGATGGATATATTGACGGTGCAATAAGAACAAACGCATTGCAAGGTTCTATTAGAATAAGCAAAAATCCTTACGATATCGCAATTGAAGGTGAAGGTTATATTCCTGTTGTTTCAGAAGATGGCGAGATTCAATACACAAGAGATGGGGCTTTAAAACGCGGTGCTAACGGATATTTGATGACCGTTGATGATTGGATGGTAGGCGATGGTATTAAAATTCCTGCAAACTCATACAGATTTGAAGTTCGACCAAACGGCGATGTAATCAACTACGATAAAGCAGGTTCTTTGCCTGAAAAAATCGGTACAATTCCAATTGTTCAGTTTGATTGCCCTGAAGCCTTAGAACAAGGACACAATAACAAAATGGTTTACAATGATGAATCTGGCGCACCAAAGATTATTAAAGATTCTGAAAATATCAGACAATATGCAACAGAAGTTTCGAATACAAATATCTATGATGAAATTAACGATATGATGAGATTGAATACTTCAATGATTGCGAGTTTGAACTTAATGAAGGTTGCTGATGATATGTACAACAAAGCAATTAATATTAGAGAATAGGCAGGATAAATTATGACATTTACAGCTTTAGATTCAATGGGCAAAACAAGTTTAATGCTTGATTTAATTTCACAAAGACAAAGAGCTTTGGGTTCAAACGTAGCAAACGTTGATACTCCGGGGTATGTAAGACGTGATATTGATTTTTCGCAATACTTGGGTTCAATGAATAGCCCTCTAGAAACAAAATTATCCTCTGAACTTGGCCCATCAGGTGTAATTGAAGATAGACGCAGAAGCGAGATTGATATTGCAGAAGAATTAACTGAAATGCAAAAGAACTCGCTTTTGTACACAATGGCAACAAGAAGAATGTCCAATATTATTACTGAGATGAAAACGGTTATTAATGTTGGCAAATAACTTAAGTAATTGAAAATTGAAAGTGGAAAATGGAAAATTATTTTAATTAAAAAATTGTAGGGTGCAATTTTTTGCACCATATAAATAACTTTCCACTTTCAACTCAAATACTCTCTCCCACTAGTAGAGAGCCTGACAACAATAGAGGAATAACCCCTCACCCGCATTCGTAAGACTCGCACAGCTCGTCAACGACTGCTCCCTCTCCCTAGGGGCGAGGGGGAATAGAAAAAAGAAAGAAGGCAAATATGAGTTTAATGGAATCAATAAATATAGGTTCAAACGCCTTAAAAGCACACGGTTTGAGATTAGATATCCACGCAAAGAACATTGCAAACGTGGATACTCCAAACTATGTCAGACGTATTCCTGTATTAAATGCCTCTGAAGACATATCTTTTCACGGATTAATGAATACTATGAAAGAAGATGTTTTTGGTTCAGGAACTTTACCTTACTTACAAGGTGGTGTTGTTTTTAACGGTTGCGTAGAAGACCCGACTGTTGGTGAAAGAATTTATTCTCCGGGACACCCTGATGCTGACGCCAACGGCTATATAAGAGCATCTAACGTAAACGCTATGGTTGATATGGCAGATGCGATTATGGCACAAAGAGCGTATGAAGCTAACCTTGCGCTTGTAAATATATCAAAATCAATGGCAGCAAAGGCTGTTGAAATCGGAAGATAATTCTTAGATATTTGTATTTCTGCAATAAAAAAGTTAATGGTGCAAAAAATTGCACCATTAACTTTTTAAACCAATTTATACAACTCCGAATTAAAAATCTCGGTGCCATCAATTTCATGTCCATCGGCATCAAAATCTAAATAAATACTGCCTTTGCCTGTAGAACCTATTATCCTAAAATCTTTATTTATAAGTTCAAAATTATCAAAATCCACTTTATGCCTGTTTGGTCCTGCATAAATAGGCATATCAGGATTTCCAATTTCAGCAGTCATTTTTTTTGCGTATTCTATAAGCATATCTCTTATTTCATCATTATATTGATATTTGGCTTGTAATTCTATGTTGTCTAAAATAAGTGATGGTTTACCATCGATTTCAGCAATATAGCACATAGTATTGCCAATTGGTTCTTTGCCATCCAAAACTTCAATTGCCGAAATCATTTTACACATTACATAATTAGGCGCGGTCCATTGATTGCTTCCAAAACCAACCGCAGTGCAACATCCTGAATGATTGCCCAAAAATAATGCGTGTTCTACATTATTCATATCAATTTTTTGAACGGTTATTTGCAATGGCTCATCATCTAACTTTTGATTAGCCAATCGCATTTCCTTAAAACGCATATTTAGAATATGATTCTTTACTGTACTTTTTGCTTTTTCAATATTCGGATTATTGCTTTTTGTATTCCATAAAGAATCATTTTTTATAAAATTTTTAATCGTTGAAAATAATAACGGTAATTCTTCAAATTCCACAGGATGGTTATCTTTGTATAGCTTTAACGCGGTTCTATTTTCAGCTAAAAACCCGTTTTCATCATAACTTGCTATTTTTTGTTCTTTCAAAATATAACCCTTTTGAGCAAGTGTATTAAAAAAATTATCTTGAGTATCAACGAAATCAACAAAATTATAACAAATCATTGACAAATCTTCTTCCAAGTTCTTAATTACATTTTGCTTGCGATTACTGTTATCCAGCCTAATTTCTTTTTGTATTTTAGAATTTTGGTCAAATTTAACCCATTTATCAAAATTTACTCCTGATTTTTCAAATTGGTTTTTTGTATCTTTATTCAATTGAAGCTTGCAAAAAACTGTTTCAACATTATCTTTTGGCAATTGATTTATTGCTTCAAGCATTGTTTGATAATTTTCCCAGAAATCACCATCCGCAACAAAAAGTTTTGTAAGATATTTATTCTTTTTAAAATTTAATTGCTTACAAACCTTTCCTTGATTATCCGTTTTAATTACATTATCTAATACATTAGCAAGCTCTAGCTTATTCTTTTTAGTTTTTATATTACAATGTCGCAAAATAAATTTTAATTGTTGAGGTTTTTCATCTGCCACATTAAAAATATGTGCAATTTTGATTTTATCCATCGGGTCTTTAATCGATTTAGCAACCAAATTTTTGTTTTTGTTAGTCAAATCATTTATAGCTTTTATTAATGCAGCATTATCATTTGCTTTGTTAAATCTACTTTTAAGTTCTTTAATCAATTCTTGATTCTTAATATAAGCATCACTCTCTATTGGATTCGTTAATTCTAGTAAATTTTGATAAAGTGGATGTGTATTAGAAATGTGACCGATATTGGCAATATTATTTTCAACATTGTCGTATTTTTCGCTAAAAGTTGAAATAAAGCCATCTTTCCCCAATAATTTTATAGTATTTAAAACTAGACGTGGTTCTGATAAAAATAAATCATCAAGCTCATCATCTTCTATTTGATAACTTGGGTACGATAAAATATCACGTTTTTCGTATCCTTTTTGACGTACTTCTAAAAGCAGTTGAGCTTGCTCTTTATTTATTGACTCATCATTTAGAAATGGCTTCACATAATACTTCGGATAATCAATGTCTTTTAACTCTTCTATTCGTTTTACATAAGCATCAAATTGCTGTAGCGTATTATGACCTTGTGAATAAGAAAATAAATCTTCTATTATAAACCCTTCCTTTGAAAGTTCTACAATTTTATCAACCATATATTTATAATATTTTTTAAACAAAAACTCTTTTTCAAATTTTTCTGTAACATATAAAACAATATGTTGTATTTGATAATTTATTCCCTCAATTTCCTTTAGTTTTTCTAATACTTCTTGTTTTGAATAGTATTTCTTTTCACTTTTTTTAAATACATCAAATATGCCGTTAAAGTTTATATTATTACATTGTGTTTTTAAAATTGGAGATGTTTGTAAATTTTTATGCGTGCTAATTTGTTTACTATCTGAATAATTTGAAAATGATTGTATTGGTAAAATCTTCATACTATTTTTTAACCTTGTAATTTTTTTGCAACTCTACAATTCTAAAATTAATTTACAAAACGACTCTATTTTATCTAATTTTATATAAATCAGACTGAAAAGTTTTAGACATTTTAGAATCGTACGCACTAGTATCAAAATCGACATATATTGGTATATTATCGGTTGTGCCAATTAGTGTAAAATGTTTGTTCTCTATTGGACAGCTCTCCATATTAATCTTATGTCTATTTATACCAGCATAAATTGGCATATCAGGTTGTCCTAATTCTGTAGTAAGTTTTTGGGCATATTCAAAAATCATATCCCTGATTTCATCATTATATTGGTATTTATTTTGAAGTTCAATATTGTCTAATAAAAGAGCAGGTTTATTGTCAATCCTTGCAATATAACACATTGTATTACCGACAGGTTTTTCTCCATCTAAAACTTCAATTGCAGAAACCATTTTAGACAGAACATAAGTAGGCGCACTCCATTGATTACATCCTGAACCGACAGCCGTACAACAAGAAGCATAATTACCTAAAAATAGCGCATGTTCTACATTATTCATATCAACTTTTTGAACAGTAATATCATGAAATTTAGCATTTGTTTTTTGACTGGCTAATTTTAGTTCCACACTTCGCAAATCTACAAGGTGATTTAAAATTCCTTTTCTAGAATTTTCAATTATCAAATTCTCATTCTGAGTGCTCCAAAAAGAGTTTTTATTTAAGTACTTACGAATTGTATTAAAGAATAAAGATAAATCTTCAAATTTTACGGGTTTATCATCTTTATATAATTTTGTTACTGCTTTTAAGCCATCTGCAAAACCATTTTCATCATAGTTTGCCATTTGCACTTCCTTCAAAGCATAACCTGATTTATATAATTCTGCAAATAAATTATCACGTTCCTTTTGGGGAATTTCATCCCAATATTCACTTGATAAATCTTTTTCTATATTCTTGATTACAAATTGTTTTTTATCTTCAACATTAAATTGTATATTTTTTTGTATTTTTGATTCAGGATTAAACTTAGTCCATTTATCGTAATTTATACCCTCATTTTCAAATTGAGTTTTTGTAAGAGAATTGATTGTCATCTTATCAAATGCCTCTTCTGGATTCTTTTGAGTAATATTTAAAATATATAAGATTACATCAAAATAATTATAAAAATTACTATCAGATTCCAGTATATTTCTCAAGTATTTGCTATTGATAAAATTTAAACTTTTACAAACGTTACCTCGTTCATCTGTTGTAACCAAAGCATTTATAGCCTTATCAAGTGTTTGCTTTTCATTAGAAGGATTCTTTTGACAGCTTTCTAACAACGAATTCAAACGATCAATACTATTATCTTGCAAATTTAAATAAATATAGGCTAAATCAATTTTGTCATGATAATCTTTAAAAAAACTCGCAACTAAGTTTTTGTTTGCATTTGTATATAAGTTAATCTCTTTGATAAGTTCTTCTTTATTTTGTGTTGTTTGAAATTTGCTTTTCAATTTTTTTATTCTTGCTTCATTTTTTAAATATTTTTTACTTTCTCTCGGATTGGTTAGCTCTATTAATACTTCATATTGAGGTATTTCTGTATTTATACGATTCAATATGCATACTTGCTCAAATACTGCATCGTATTTCTTTTCAAAAGAAGATAACAATCCCTTTTGTCCGAGAATTTTGACCACAGCTAAGGACTCTCGCGCAAAATTAAAAAATAATTCATCCAAATCATCAGATGTAATATGATTTGTTATACTCGCAATAGAAAGATGTTTTGCCTTTTCTTCACCTTTTTGCCTTAACTCTACAAGTTTTTGAATTTTGTTCTTGTCACCAATATCATCCCAAAGGATGCCCGCACAATATTTAGGGCAGCCCATTTTTACCAATTCTTTTACTCTTCGAATGTAAGTATCAAAATCTTTTTGTGTATTAAAATGCACATCATCTTTATAGAATGTGCTACTCAATCTAAAACCCTCATTATTAAGATTTATAAGCTTATTTATCATTCCTTTATAATATTTATTTTGTGGTACATTATTTTTAATTTGTTGAGTTGTACGCAAAATAATATTAAGAACATTACTTATATCATTATTTTTTATTTTTTTAGCCACAAGTTTTGTAGCTTCTTCTTTTGAAAGAAGAGTTATATCTCCATTTGGACCTTTATAAACACCAATCATCCCCCTGAAATCAACAGTTGACGAATTTGATGGTTGTAAATACGAGTTATTATAAGCTTTTTGAAGCTTATTATTTTTATTGTTTATTATTTGATACTGTATTGGTAATATATTCATACTATTTTTAAACCCTGTAAAAATATTTTTTGCGCCTAAAAATATAAAAAATAACCTGACTTCAAAAGAAATCAGGTTATTTTAAATTATAGATAACTAAAATTATTCAATAATTTTATCTACAACACCGGCACCAACTGTTCTACCACCTTCACGGATAGCGAATCTCATACCTTCTTCAATAGCTACTGGAGCGATAAGTTCAACTTCCATAACTACGTTATCACCAGGCATTACCATTTCGCCTTCGAATTTGATTGAACCAGTAACGTCAGTTGTTCTGATGTAGAATTGTGGTCTGTAACCAGGGAAGAATGGAGTGTGACGTCCGCCTTCATCCTTAGTTAGAACGTAAACGTTAGCTGTGAATTTAGTGTGTGGGTGAATTGAACCAGGTTTTGCAAGAACTTGACCACGTTGGATTTCAGTCTTATCAATACCTCTTAACAAAGCACCAATGTTGTCACCAGCTTGACCTTGATCAAGTTGTTTTCTGAACATTTCAACACCAGTTACAGTTGTTTTCTTAGTTTCGCCTAAACCAACTAATTCAACTTCATCACCAACTTTAACGATACCACGTTCTACTCTACCTGTAGCAACTGTACCACGACCAGTGATTGAGAATACGTCTTCAACTGGCATCAAGAATGGTTTGTCTAAATCACGTTCTGGAGTTGGGAAGTAGCTATCAACTGCATCCATCAATTCCCAAATTTTGTCAACCCATTTATCTTCACCACGTTGAATGTGTGGATTAGCTTGAACAGCTTCTAATGCTTTCAATGCAGAACCGTGGATGAATGGAATGTTGTCACCATCGAATTCGTATGAAGAAAGAAGTTCTCTAACTTCCATTTCAACTAATTCTAACAATTCTGGATCGTCAACCATATCGCATTTGTTTAAGAATACAACTAGGTTAGGAACACCAACTTGTCTTGCTAACAAGATGTGTTCACGAGTTTGAGGCATAGCACCGTCAGTAGCAGCAACTACAAGAATTGCACCGTCCATTTGAGCAGCACCAGTGATCATGTTTTTAACATAGTCAGCGTGGCCTGGGCAGTCAACGTGTGCGTAGTGTCTAGCATCAGTTTCATATTCTACGTGAGCAGTAGAGATGGTTATACCTCTTGCTTTTTCTTCTGGAGCAGCATCGATTTCATCGAATTTTCTAGCTTGTGCTTTACCAGCTGCAGCCATAACACCTGTAATAGCTGCTGTCAATGTTGTTTTACCGTGGTCAACGTGGCCGATTGTACCAATGTTAACGTGCGGTTTTGTACGTTCATACTTTTCACGTGCCATGAGATTAATCTCCTTCTTTGATTAAATATACTACGTTAACTTACT
>CAKVGW010000037.1 GCA_934747325.1 uncultured Candidatus Melainabacteria bacterium
CACACAGTTTTCTACAACCTTACGGTTGTGGTTTAAATGGATGTTGCGGGTGAACCCGCACTCTTACGCTCGCTAAAAAACGCTCGCGGCGCGAATGTCGTGCTTTTTAGATTTTGATTTAATGTTTATAAAATAATTATGGATTATAGGTTGGGCTTTCAGCCCAACATTATCTTTTTATGCTTTTTTATTCAAATAATTTGTGTTATAATTTTGAAAGAGTTTGGGGGCGAGAGCCTAATTATTATGAAGAAAATATTTTTTCTAATAACTACATTTATAATGTTTTTATTGACTTTGGCTTGTCAGGCAGAGCCTTCCAAAGTCATGTCGCTCAATTTTGACGACACGGCAAATGTTGTTTACATCAACCTAATGGAATCTGCGCAAAATATAGAGCGAGAACTTAAATTTTCCAAACTCGAAAATCCAAACCGAATTTATTTTGATATAGATAACTCTGTTTTAATTGGCGATAAGCAACATCTTGTTTTTGAAAAAAGTAATATTAAAGAAATTCGTCTTTCACAATTTACTACAAATCCGGATGTAGTTAGAGGTGTAATTACTTTTGAAGAAGGATTTGATACATCAAAAGTTAAATTGATTTACACAAACGGTAATATAATCGTTAAATGTGCAAATTTGCCTTTAAAAAATGATTATTTCAACTCTCTTTATGATGAAAATGCGCCAAATTTAGCGTATTCAAGCATTGTAGCAAATTCTCAAGTAATTCAAAAAGTTGCAATTCCACAAAATATATCTTCACAAGTTTCTAATTCTACAATGGCAGAAATTCAACAGGCATTTGAAAATTCTACATTAAGCAATTCTGATGGCAAAACTTATGATTCTGTAGTTTCTATAGATATGTCTTCAAACTTAAAATTGAGAACAAAATATTTTATTAACGGATATTACTTGAAGAATAACGGACTTTTGGTGAGCGGTTTGGGACAAATTACAGCGTCTAAAATATTCTATTTAGATTCGCCAAAAAGAGTTGTAATTGATTTACCGAACGCTTTTGTTCAAAAAAATATTCGCAACAAAGAACTTAAACTTTGTCCTGACGGAAGCTGTAAAGATATTGCAAAAATCGGTCAATTTGAATACAACAAGGCTCGTGTGGTTGTAACATCCGATAAAGCAGATAAATATATTCCTGTTTTTGCGGCAGACAATCAGTCGATGTTTTTAATCAATGCAGATAAATTAAAACATACGGATTTAGTCAGCAATGTTTCGAATTTAAATAAAGCATTCGTAAGAAAAATTGACAACAAAACAAACGAATTGATTTTATCATTCACAACGCCTGTTGTCAGTTCAATTTTAAGAGATAATAACTCGCTTACAATGTATTTGTTTAATGTAAAAAGCTATAACGAACAAGATTTGATAAAAACTTTGAATAATACTTATTACAAACCGTTTACACTTTCATTGCTTCCTCAAATTGGAGTAAAGGCCACAATGAACATCAATAAAAATGATGTTGTAAAAATTGAACAAAGCGTTGATGGTAAAGCTTTAAGATTTACAATTACACAGGGCAATGTTACAAAAGAAACGCCTGCAATTACTTCAAAACCAACAGTTATTACTGGAAAACCAGCTGAAAAGAAAAATGCGATTAAAGGTAAAGTTGTTCTTGATGCGGGACACGGTGGAAGTGATTATGGTGCAATAAGAGAGGGTATTAACGAAAAAGATATTACACTTGATGTAACACAAAGAGTCGCATCAATTCTCAAATCAAAAGGGTACAAAGTAGCTTTAACAAGAAAAGATGATACATTTGTATCATTGCAGGATAGAGTTACGTTTTCAGAAAATGAAACACCTGAAATTTTTGTAAGTATCCACGTTAATTCTGCTGTTGCAACCGAGCCAAAAGGAATTGAAACACATTATTACCATGATTACAGCGTGCCATTAGCAAAAACTGTTCATTCACACTTGGCTAAAGATATTGATACAAAAGACAGAGGATTGTTTAAGTCTAAATTTTATGTTATAAATCATACTACGGTACCTGCAATACTTGTAGAAATGGGCTTTATTTCTAACGAGGAAGAACGAAACGAGCTTGTAAGCGACAGCAGAAAGCAAAAGACTGCTAAGGCTATTGCAGAAGGTATTATAGAATATTTGAAAGCGAATGGGATTAAATAGATAAGGTATGAAAGAGTTTGGTAAAAATTCGCCAATAGGTTTTTTTGATTCAGGTGTAGGCGGTTTGTCCGTTTATTCCAAATTTAAAAAAGTGTTACCAAACGAAAACACACTTTATTTCGGCGATTTGGCGCATTTACCTTATGGAAATAAAACACAAGAAGAACTTGTAAGTTATGCGAGAGAAATCCTAAAATTTTATGAACAAAAAGGTGTTAAAGCGGTTGTAATTGCTTGCAATACGTCTTCGGCGCAAGCTTATGATATTGTTAAAAATGAGTTCGATTTTAAAATATATCCTATTATTCAATCTTGCGCAAAGGTTATTGCAAATTCTGAAGTTAAGCGTTTAGGAGTGTTTGCAACTTCTGCAACAGTAAATTCAGGTGTTTATACAAGAGAATTAAAAAAACATAATCAGACCTTAGAGGTTAAAGAAATAGCTTGTCCAAATTGGGTGGATATTGTTGAAAACGGCAAATACAAAGATACTTCGGCTCGAGCAGATATCAAATCTCGTATTAATGTAATGATGGAATTTAATCCTGAAAAAATAATTTTAGGTTGCACTCATTATCCTTATTTACTTCCAATTTTAAGAGAATTTGCACCAGATATTGAATTTATAGATCCTGCTGACATTTTTGTTAATTACATAAAAAATGATATGGCAGATTTGCTTAATGACAACGATTCCTCAGGCTCAGAAGAAATTTTTGTAAGTGCAAATCCTGAAAATTTTGTAGAACATTCAAAACTTTTTTATGATGTTAAAATAATGCCAAAAGAGATTAGATTTTAAATATTTTAGAGTTTGTCGGCTTTTTAAAGTCGACAAACTCTATTTTTCGTAAACATTATTTTACATCTGATTGAACATAAATATTGTTGAAATATTTGTTTGCAACGCTAATAATATCAGACGCCGTTACTTCGTCAATCATTTTTGTATAATCGTCTAAAAAGTCATAACCAAATCCGTAAGCTTCAAACAATCCGATATTAGAAGCTTTTTCGGAATTAGTTTCCATAGCAATTACAAAACTGCCTTTCAAGCGATCTTTTGCATCTTGCAATTCGCTATCAGAAACAAATTCCATTTTTAATTTATTCATCTCTGAAAATATTTTTTTTCTTGAATACTCTAAAGTGTCAGGATTTGTGCCGATATAAGCCATAAATACACCACCTAACATTTTAGGTGAGTAACTTGTGCCAAGCTGATAAGCTAGTCCGTCTTTTTCGCGCAAGTTTTTAAACAAACGAGAGCTCATACCTGAACCCATAATTGTATTTATTACTTTTAGGGTTACAAAATCTTTTTTGTTGCTAACTCCTGCTGTTTGCCAACCGATAAACAACCAAGAAGTTTGCAAGTCTTTAATTGTTTGAGAAAGTGTTTTTGGCGCGGTTAATTTTGTCACATTAAATTTTGAAAACTCAACTTTTCTCAAATTTTTATTAGGTAACATAGAACCAAACGCATCTATCATTTTATCAGAATCAACATTTCCGTTAATTGATACAATAACGTTTTTAGCGTCTAAAATATTGTTATAATATCTTACAACATCTTCTCTTTGTACGCTCGGTAAAGTTTTTTCTAATATTTTATTTGAATGTGAATAAACACTGTTTTCGAAAATTACTGTTTTGAAATTTTCTAACGCAATGTTCATTGGGACATCACGTCTTTGTTTGATTTTTGCTAATATTTCAGAACGTTTTTTCTCTAATTCATAATCATCAAAAATTGCATTATTTAAAACTTCGTCCAAAATATCAAGAGTTTTATCAATTTGCGCGGTTGTTGTTTGAACATTAATTACAAAATAATCTTCGCTGCAATTTGCATCAATTTCTATTCCGTTTTCGTCAAGAATTTGTGCAAGTTCTTGCGCTGAATATTTTTTTGTACCTTTTAGAAGAGTGTTCGCTGTTAATGTACCTTCTCCCACAACTTTTTCTAAAAATTCTCCACCGCGTGCAATAATACTTATTGCGATGATGTCATTATTTTTATTTTCATTAATCAAAAGTGTTGAACCATTGTCAACAGTATATTTTGTAGTTCCATTGTGTTCGGAAATCTTTGTCGCGCTATGTTTTACTTCCGCTTTCACATTGCTGACTTTTTTCAAATTTTCAGGTAAAACTATTGAAACCGCGCTTCTGTTTACGCCCAAATACTTGTTAGCTGCGGCTTTAACTTCTTCTGCGGTAACTTTTTTAACGCAGTCCACATAATTGTCATACAAAGCAGAACTATTTGTTAGAGCCATAATGTAACCGAGTTCGGAGGTTATATTAGAAGTTGATTCTCTTGAATAATACGTATCTTGAATAATCATATTTTTTGCGCGGTTGAGTTCTTCATCAGTAATGCCGTATTTCTGAATATTTTTAACTTCTTCAAAAATAGATTTTTCTAATTTGTCTAAACAGGTTGGTGTAAAGTTTGCCGTAATATAAAATATGCCATCATCTCTAAAACTTCCGTTTGAAGCCGATATTGAATAAGCAAGGCCTCTTTGTTCTTTTATGTCACGATAAAGTCTTGAAGATTTTCCACCACCTAGGACTTCTGATAAAACATCAAGAGCAAATGTATCTTTATCAGAAATATTAACACCGCGGAAACCAATCATCATGTAGCCTGATTGAGTATCAGCGTAATCGGTTTTACGTTTTTGTGTTTGAAGCTGACCTTCTTTTCTAAAAGATTTTTTTATAGGTTTTCTGTATTCTTGATTAAAACATTGCTGAATTTTAGAAACGGCTTTTTGCGTATCAACATCACCAACAACAAGAGTTACCATATTAGATGGTGCATAGTATTTGTTAAAATAGTCTAAAATTTCTTCCCTGCGAATAGTTCCGATTATATCAGATGTACCGATAACTTTTCTTTTGTAAGGGTGAGTTGTGTACATCATATCGTTTAAGTTGTCATAAACCTTTTTAGAGGGTGTGTTACCGTCTTTTGCGATTTCTTCTAATACAACTTTGCGTTCTTTTTCAAGCTCTTTGCGCGGGATTTGCGGATTTAGAAGCATATCAGAATGCAATTCCATAGCTTTATCAAAATATTCTGAAGGTATTGTTATGTAATAATGCGTAAAATCCTTACTTGTAGCAGCGTTTACGATTGCACCTTTAGATTCCAAGATTTTATCGAATTCTCCTGTCGGATGCGCTTTTGTTCCTTTAAAAAACAAGTGTTCTAAAAAATGTGCTACGCCATTATTAGTGTCTGTTTCGTTTATTGAGCCGGTTTTAATCCAAGTGTCAATTGTAACAATCGGGTTGTTTTTAATTTCATACACAACTACGGTTTGTCCGTTTGGAAGCTTTTGTACGGTGTAGTTTGCCGCCCAAACACTTGCCGTAAAAATTAACATTATAACAACAGTAAGAATTTTCTTCATTTACCTTCTCCTCAATATCTCTATGACATATATAATAATATATTTATTTAAGAATTTCTACTGGCTTAGAGAGTAGAAATTATAAAAACATAATTAAAAACATAGATTTGAAAAAATAAAATGCGATTTCATGTTATAATTTAAAAGGTATGAAACGTTTTATCCGAAAATTATTTTCAAAAGTTACGCTCGTAATTCTGATTTGCATTTTGGCAATTCTGACTTTTTTCTTTTGGGGTTGGATAGAAAAACAAGCACTTAAAGTAAAAGGTATGTACCTGATTTATAAAGGCGATCAGGCTTACAGCCAAGATAATATGGCAAAAACTCTTGAGTTTTATCAAGAAGGCTTGAAACTTTATCCTGAACACTACGAAGCTTGGTTTAACTTAGGAAATATTTATGCTGTGTATGAGGATTATTTTTCTGCTGTAGATTCTTATGAACACGCAATTAAGTATAATCCGAAATTTGTAATGGCAAGAATGAATTTGGGTATTGTGTATTCTGAAGACTTAGGATTTTTTGATGAAGCAATCGACCAATTTGACACAATTACTCAATTAAAAATATGGAAACTCTGGATTCCTTTTGTTTATTCTAATGTAAAAAGTGTTAGAGCAAACCGTGGGATTGCTTATTACAACAAAGGCGTAGCTTACAAACAAAAAGCAATGTATCTACCTCTTGAAAAGAAATATTTGGCATATCAGTTTTTGGGTGATGCAATTACAGCTTATACAAAATCTTTAAAATT
Source organism: uncultured Candidatus Melainabacteria bacterium (assembly GCA_934747325.1). Lineage (GTDB taxonomy): Bacteria > Cyanobacteriota > Vampirovibrionia > Gastranaerophilales > Gastranaerophilaceae > CAG-196. The sequence goes on from CAKVGW010000037.1 coordinate 6,367, forward strand.
CCTTAAAAAGAATTATGATATCTATTACAATAGAGCTGTGGCACACCATTTGCGCGGTGAATATAAAGAAGCAGGATTAGATTATTGTAGAGCAATTGATGTTGAACCGATGAGATTTGACTCTCACTACAATTTGGCGGTGCTTTTAAGGCAGTTAAATCGTTATAATGATTCTTTGAGCGAACTTCAAAAAGCTGCAATGCTTATTGTAGAAGAACCTGATTCTTCAACATTACAATCTGCGTATATTTTCAATTTGCTGAACGAAGTTTCAAGAAAACTAATCTCAAGTGACGATTATTACGCACAAAAAGTTACTGATGAGCCGACAGCGGGCATAAGCTATACTTATGTGAACGGTAAAATTGTTCCTGATGAAGAATTCGACAAGGCTATTTTAAAGAATTTTAGAACTTGTTCAGGTTTTGAATACTTTAAAGATGAAGAAATTGATGAGGATAATGATTTTTAATGGAAAATAAAGAACTTCATTTTTTAACAAAAATTTCTGATATTTTAGTGAAAGAAGTTGATACTGCAGAATTAGCATTAGAGTTAAAAACTGTTTTAGAAACTTATGTAAAAATCAATAATCTTAAGGTTTTTGTTTTTGATAACGTAACTTCTACAATGCGTGATTGTGCTGACAGTTGGAAGGTTATTGAAGATAATTCAGAGATTTATTCTGCGTTTGAAAATATAAAAGAACACGATTTTGTTATAAATTCTAAAGCATACAAACTCCCACCTTCAATCGGAGAAGTTACGCTTAAAGTAAGTTCATTAGTTATGCCAATGCTAAAAGAAGGTAATGTATTTGGGCTTATTGAATTGAAATTTGATAATGACACTTCAATTGATATGGAATTTCTATTCTTGATGAGGATTTTTGCAGCGCAAGCTTCATTAAAACTTCAAAATATAATTTTAAATGAGCAATCAAAGATTAATGTTGAATTCCATGATTCAATGAAAAATATTGCAAAAATCATTGAAACACAATATGAATTAAACTACATTGTACCTTTGATAGGTGAAATGCTTGATAGATTTATTTCAGACCATTTGATTTATGTATTTTTAAAACAGGATAATGAATATAAGCTTGTTTGGCCAAAGGCTTGCAAAGACGAAAGAATTTATGAAACGCTTAAACAACTGACGCCTGAAACAAATTATATTTTAACTTCTGACGATAAAATTGGTGCTTTTCCTCTAACATCGGACGGTGAAATTACAGGCTGTATCGTTGCAAGAAGTACTTTAGACAAGCTTTCTAAACGTGATATAAGTTATTTAGAGCAACTGACAAGGCAGTCAGCGATTACAATAAATCGTGCAAACACTTATTCAAAAGTCTTGCAGTATGCGACATTAGACGCTTTAACAAACTTGAATAACAGACGCCAATTTGAAGTGCGTTTGAAACAAGAAATCGCAACAACAAAGCGTCAAAAAAATCCGCTTTGTGCAATGATGGTTGATATAGATTTCTTTAAAAAAGTAAACGATACGTATGGGCATGCAAGCGGTGATGCCGTTTTAAGAACCGTTGCATCAATTATCAAGGAACATTTAAGAGAATCAGATATTCCATCAAGATATGGTGGAGAAGAATTTGCAGTTCTTCTTCCTTATACACATATTGAGGAGGCTAAAATCGTCGGAGAACGCTTGAGAAAAGCTGTTGAAACAACTCCAATTCCTATTGACAAAAAAAATATAAATGTGACAATAAGTATGGGTTTAGCCGAATTTAGTCCTCAAGAAACGGGTGAAGATTTGTTCAAGCGCGCAGATAGTGCGTTATACGAGGCAAAAGAAAGCGGAAGGAACAGAGTATGTGTAGATTTAAGTGTAAATCACTAGACGATACAAAAAAATTGGCTTATAAATTTGCAAAGCTTGTAGAAAATGACGGCTGTTTTGTAAACCTTTTTGGTGAAATCGGCGCAGGAAAAACTGCATTTGTAAAACTTGTTGCAGAAGCATTGGGCATCAAAGAAAAAGTTACAAGTCCGAGTTTTGTAATTCTGAATGAATATTATAGCGCATCTATTCCTGTTTATCATTTTGATTTGTACAGGCTTGAACATGCCGGCATTAAAACAATTACGGATGAACTTAGAGAATATTCTACCGGCAAAAAAATTACTTTTGTAGAATGGGCAGAATTTTCTCAGGGCGAATTGCCGTTTGAAAGACTTGAAATAAACGTAACTTATGATGATTCTGACGACAGCAGAATTTACGAGTTTAAATCTATTGGAAAAGATAAAATTTTGGAAGGACTAAAAGATTGAAAATATTAGCATTTGATACTTGCTTAGATAAAACATATATTACTTTGGCAGAAGATAACAAAATCCTAAAAAGTGAAACAATTGTTTCTGATGGACAAAATTACCATTCTGCGTATTTGATTTCAACTATCGTTAAAGTGTTGAAAGAATTGAATTTGACGCTAAAAGATATTGATATGATAGCAACTGATATCGGGCCCGGAAGTTTTACTGGAATCAGAGCCTGTACAACAGTTGCAAGAGTACTTGCGCAGCAACTTGATATCAAGGCTGTCGGAGTATCTTCTCTTGAAATTCTTTCTAAGATTTTGGGCGGTAATGATTTGGTCGCACTTGATGCAAGAAAAAATAAAGCTTATATTTATGACGGTGATATTAAAGGCGCAATTGAATTGGAACAAGTAGATGAACTTGTTAAGGGACGTACTTTAATTACTGATAATAGTTTGCTTGAAAGATTTAGCCAATATACGGATAAAGCGGTTTCTTATCAGGTTTCAGATTATCCATTAGGAGAAATTTTGGCAAAATTGGCTTATGAAAAAGCTGTTAATAACGAAGAAATAGATTGGCGAAAACTTAAGCCATTATATATTCAACCGCCACCTGTATTTGGAAAATAAGATTAGTATTTTAGATTGAATTTATAAAATTTATTTCTTAATGTAGCGGATGTAATGTTTAGTTCTCGGCACATGTCAGCTTTAGACATTCCTTGTGCTATCATTTCTTCCAGTTTTTCTTTGGTAGCTTTATCTGCATTTTGATATAGTTTCTTTTGATTATTTTCTAACCTGTAAGTTCTTAATAGTATGTTATACTGGCTTGGTGTCAGGTCAAAAAGTTCACAAATTTCTTGAGGTGTAGCACCTTGATTTAAATATTCTTGCACTTCTGCTTTATTTATTTCTCGGGTTTTCTTCATTGAATCGCTTAATATGGTTTTAACAGCAGAAATTTTTGCTTTGACATAAAAAGTTCCTTCTGCGATTCCAAGTTCTTCAAGCAGTTCATCTTTATTTTCCCAATCTTTAACAACATTTTGTAACTTTTGTTTTGGTACAACTTTTTCTCCGATATGATGTTTGTAATTATACCTTATATTGAGGCGTTTAAGTAATTGATAAAACGTAGCTTTGGTGATTTTTAAACGTTTCGATATTTCAGCAACCGGCAAACCGCTATCAACCATAGCCTGTAACGTTTCTTTAGTGATAGAAGCTATATTTTCTTTGCATCGCTTCAATTTTGTAGATACGCCGAGTTTATTTAACAAAGCATCATAACTTCGTTTTCTGATGTGCAGTTCTTCGCATATCTCGTCAGCACTTTTTCCTGCTTCAAGCAAAGCTTCTATATGCTCCTTTGTAACTCCAAATATTTTTGCTCTTGTTTCTTTTATCAATGTTTTTATATGGAATTTATCAATTAGCATGTTGATAGAAGATTTCGAAACTCCTAACTCTTTAACGATTTCATCATAGTTTTTGCCTTGGTTTATAAGTGTTTCCAATTGTATTTTGGTAATACTTTCTACTCGTTCACGTTCAATTTTGGCGCGAGTTTTTATATCAAATTGTTTCAATAAATCGTAATAAGCGTCTGTTCCGATATTTAATTCTTTGCAAATATCGTCACTTGACATTCCTATCTCAACTAATTTTTGCAGTTTTTCTTTCGTAACAGCTTTTCTGCCGGCTCCGACTATATATTTTTCTCGCAGACCAAATTTGTCAATCAGGTTGTAATAAGCAGTTGTTGTGATTTTAAAGAATTTGCAGATTGCATCAATCGGAGTCTTATTTTTCAACAATTCTTCAAATTTTTCTTGCGAAATTTTAGAAAGTTCGCTGTTATAATTTTCTAATTTGGATGAAATTCCCAACTTTTTTAACCACTTGTAGTATGTTGCCATACTCACGCCAAGCGTCTGATAAACTTCTTTTTCGCTTTTCGCTGTTTTGCGAAGTTCTAAAACTTTTTCTTTTGTAATTATAACTTTTTTGCCTGCAAAATATGGATTTTGTTGTGAGTTTATAGCATTGATTGTGATACGCATATTCTAATCTCTTTGTGTTTAAATATTAGCATAAAAAAGAGAATTGTACACTCCAAGAAATATACAATTGAAAATATATTGATATATTTACCCTAATATGCTAAAATTGTGGTCTGAACATTTAAAATGGAATACGGGCTAAAGATTTTGATGAACATTTTGACTATCTATGAAAGGAGGTTTTTCATTTCACTTTCAAATCGGTAGGTTTTATTAAGGCGGACTTGAGATTACACAAAAGATTTGTGATTCTCAATTTGACGCCGTCCTTAATCCTACGTGCGTAGCACTGATAGTTGAAATCAGTGCACGAAAATTAGTATTATTAATAATACTAATTCTCACAATCAAAACCCATTAATTGGGTAGGTGAGGGTACTTGCATTACCCTTGCCTGTATTCTTATTTTAACCTATTTAAATAATTTTTCAAGAGTATAATATGAATATAAACCCAATAAATAAAATCCATAACAATATAAATTACTGCGCGAGTGTGAATAAAAGCACACCGCAAACCAATAATTATCCCGATGATAAGTTAGTAAAGGAGCTTGATAAAATGAGTATGATTAACAACGTAGGATTCTTGAAAAAAGATTATGAGCTTAATCTTTCACATGAAGAATTAACAAAAAGAACACATAAAGACTATTTAACAACAAAAAAAATGCTTGCTGTTGATGCGCCAGAATTCTTAAATTTAGCAGATGGTGACAAAGAAGCACTTAAACATTTGGTTAAAGCTGCCGTTGTTTTGGATAAAATCAACATGCAGTTAGACAATCCGAATAACTTGCCGTTTAAAGAATATTTGGATAAAGAAATCGAAAAAGGAAACGAAGACGCTAAACTAACAAAAATTCTTTTTGACGCTCAAAAAGGTGTTTGCTCATTGGATAGAGAAAGCAACATGATTGAACTTGCAAAAGGCGTTTCAATGCGTGCGGGAAAAGGCGTTTATCCTCAAGATTTAGAAAAAGATGAATTTCATAAGATTTTAATTGATATGCTTAAAAACGGCAAAGTTGACGAAGTTGCAAAAATTCTAAATCAACGCTCTGTTGTTGAAAGAGCAGGCAATGAACTTGTTGCAACAGATTACATCGATAAGTTTAAAAATGATTTTGCTTATATGGCATCAGAACTTGAAAAAGCTTCTGAAACTTCTACAAACGCGGACTTTAACGAGTTTTTAAAATTACAAGCCAAAGCGTTAAGAACGGCTGATCCTATGCTTGACGCTTACGCAGACAAAAAATGGGCAACTTTGCAAGACACTCCGCTTGAATTTACAATAACAAGAGAAAATTATTCAGATGAATTAACTGAAACTGTTGTTGAAAATCCTGAATTAAAAGCACTTTTGGACGAAAATGGAATTGTTCCTGTTGCGAAGGATTTTCTGGGCGGAAGAGTTGGCATTATTAATAAAAAAGGCACTGATGCAATTCTTAATGTAAAAAAATTCTTACCTTTGATGGCGCAAAATATGCCATTCAAGGATGATTATATTCAAAATATTTCTCCTGACAAAGAATCTAAGCAAACAATGGTTGATGCGGATTTGGTTGCTGTAACGGGTGATGTTGGCGAGTTTAGAGCGGGAATTACGCTTGCTGAAAATTTACCGAATGATGACAAACTTTCCATTCGTGAATTGGATGGAGGAAGAAGAAATGTTTATCACAGACAAATTCGTCTTATAACATCAGAAGATGCTAAAGAAAAAATGAAAAAACGTCTAAATGCTACTTTGAACCCAGAGTTACATAAGTTCTATAATGATGAAGCAGACCACTGGTTCACTGTAGGACATGAAAACGGACACTCTCTCGGACCTAAATCAGGTACAGAAGGTTTGGGAAAATACAAATCAATTATCGAAGAAAACAAAGCTGATATGGTTTCTTTGGCTATGCTCGATGTTTTAACAGAAGCCGGCATGTACACGCCTGAGCAAAGAAAACAAATTATCGTAACTTATGCTACAGATAATATGATGATGTCAAAACCAACTTTGAGTCAAGCGCATAGAGTTCGCTCGGTTATGCAAAACTATTATTTTATAAAAGAAGGTGCTATGAAAATTTCACCTGACGGTGTGCTTGATATTGACATTGAAAAAATGGTTCCGACTGCAAGAAAGATGTTGGAAGAAATTATCCAAGTTCAAATGAAAGGTGATTTTTCTAAAGGCGAAAAATATGTAATGGATAATTTTGTTTGGACTCCTGAGATGGAGAAAATGGCTGAAAATATAAAAACGGTTTCAAAAACACTTAATGGCAAAGTTGAATCTCCACTTGCAGATAAATTGTTGGCAGAATAGATTTTTTATTTTCTATAAGGCAAAGGCAGACAAAATAAATGTCTGTCTTTGCTTTTTATCAATATTGTAGTATTGTCTAAAATGTGTTATCATAATTAAAGTAAGATAATAAGAGAGTATTGAAATGCAACAAAATATATTAAGAGAATCCAATGTAACAAAAATTTATTTAATATATGTTGATAATGGCGCACGAAAAAGAATGCCGGTTAAACTTAGATTTATGGATAACAAAGAGTGTTACTTTGCGACTCCGACTCCAAATGGTTTTAAGAAGCCTAAAAGAAAGAGTCCTGCGGAGTTAAAAGTTTATACCACAGATGGTGTTTACCAAGCGCAGGTGACATTGATTGATTCTAATATGTCTTTGAATGAAATTATGTATGAAGTTTCTATTCCATCAAGATGGGATTTTACTCAGTTGCGTTCAAGTTCAAGAAAAGAAGTAGAATTACCGGTGAAAATAAGTTTTAATGATGGATTTTTAATTGAAGCTACAACACACGATTTGTCGTTAGGTGGTATTTCATTTATTTCAGATAAACCATTTTCAAGTATTTATAAAAAGATATCAGGAATTTTGACATTAGAATTGCCTAAAAATACTCTTATAAATTTCCCCGATGGTAAAATGTCTGTAGAAACGAAATTTGTTCGTGAAACACCATTTGGAAATTTTGGAGAAACATTATATAGTTTTAAGTTCATAGGTGTTAAACTTGAAGATGAGGAAATTTTAAAGAATTTCTTATTGCGTTTGAATTAATTTGACTTTATCCAAATTTGAACTAATAATATTATATACACAGGCGAAGGTATTTAGATGAAATTAGTAAACAGACTTAAAGTTTTTGAACAAAAGTATGTATTTTTGAGATGGGCTACAGGAGCAGAATACGGAAAAGTTACATATGTTGGTGAGGATTACATTGAATTCAATATTATAGATATTGACACAATGGAGTATCGTGAAACTACAATAATTAACTCAAGTTTGATTTTGGAAGCTATTTTTGGTGGCCCTGATATTTCAAGAATTGTTGCAGAAATATCTTCAATGCTTCCTGATTCGTAGATAATGTTGGACTGAAATCCCAACCTATACGGTATGCAAGTTTTTATTTTTTAAAAAAATTAGATATTTTGTAACGAGCATATCTTTATACTATAATAATTTCGATGGTTACAAAAACAATAACAGCCGCATCAGCGGGTATAAATTCTTTTCGTGTGGAAGTTGAAGTAGATGTTGCAAATTCTGTACCTAACATTAGTATTGTAGGCTTACCCGACAATGCGGTATCAGAAGCGCGTGAGCGTGTGCATTCGGCAATAAAAAATTCGGGCTACTCCTTTCCACTGGGACGGGTTATTGTAAATTTAGCCCCTGCGGATATCAGAAAAGAAGGTACAAATTTTGACCTTCCGATTGCAATTGGTATCTTGAAAGAACAGGGAATTGATATCAAAGATGACTTAAATACAGGGTTTATCGGTGAGCTTTCTTTAGATGGTTCTTTGAGAAAAATAAATGGTGTTTTACCGCTTGTGAGCGGATTGAAAGATTCTGGTGTTACAACTGTTTTTGTTCCATCAGAAAATGCAAAAGAAGCTGCGCTTGTGCAGGGTGTAAAAGTGTACGGTGCAAAGCACCTTGGCGATATTGTTAATCATTATTTGGATACGCCGATAACCGAAACAAAAGTTGATATAAACGAATATTTAGAGTCTAATGCTCAAACAGATTTTACATTTGATTTTAAAGACGTCAAAGGACAACAAAAAGCCAAAAAAGCTTTAGAAATTGCAGCTGCAGGCGGACACAATATTCTTATGACAGGATCTCCAGGATCAGGAAAAACGCTTATGGCAAAATGTTTTGCATCTATTTTACCGCCACTGGAATTGGAAGAAGCGTTGGAGCTTACCAAAATTTATAGTATTTGCGGACTTGTAGAACAGGATAAACCTTTGGTTACAAATCGACCATTCAGAGCTGTTCACCATACGGCTTCGCCAAACGGTATTATTGGTGGAGGTTCAAATCCAAAACCAGGAGAAATTACGCTTGCGCATAGAGGCGTATTGTTTTTGGATGAGATGGTAGAATTCCCCAGACAAGTGCTGGAGGTTTTAAGGCAACCTTTAGAAGATGGTGAAATTGTTATCTCAAGAGCTAAAAATTCTATTAAGTATCCTGCAAAATTTATGCTTGTCGGTGCGATGAATCCTTGTCCTTGCGGTTTTTTAGGTGATAGAGAAAAACCTTGTACTTGTTCTGATTTTCAGATAAAAAGGTATCAATCCAAACTTTCAGGCCCGCTTTTAGATAGAATAGATTTGGTGGTAAGCGTGCCAAGATTAACAACGGAAGAGTTGGTTAATACTCAAACTACATCAGAGCCGTCTTCTGAAATCAGAAAACGAGTTGTGAGAGCAAGAAAAATTCAAGCGGAAAGATATAAAAATGAAAACATTTTAACAAATTCCGAATTGAGCGCAAAACAAATTAAACAGTTCTGCCAATTGGATAAAATGTCATCGGAGTTTTTGAAAGAGGCTGCTCAAAAGTATATGCTTTCAGGTCGAAAATTTAATAGAATTTTAAAAATGGCAAGAACGATAGCCGATTTAGAAGCAAAAGAAAATATCGAATTAAAACATTTAACTTTAGCATTGCAATACAGAGTTGATGTAAATTAAATTTTTTAATTGTAAATTTTAATTAATATTACCCTGTAAGATATTCACAAATATCGCTTGAATGTGTATGATAGATATATGATAAACTTAGAGGATTTATATTCAGAAGTTCCGCCGACAAAATTGAGGAATATTGATGAGAAATTCCGTCCGGCGCAAACTTCACCATTTTGGTTGTGGGTAGCAGATAGATTTTTTTATGGCATGTTGGAAAATAGGTTCTACGCTTTTCGCTTTAAAGGTGCTGAAAATTTTTATAAAAAAGACCCTGATACTCCAATTATAATGTTTGCTCCACACAGTAATTGGTGGGATGGCATTGTTGGGTATAATATTTGTAATAGAATTTTTAAAAAAGAAATTCGTTTAATGGTAGAGGAACTTAACCGTTTCCCACTTCTAAGGCGTGGCGGGGCGTATAATGTTAATAAAAAATCTGCTCAAGCTTCAATGGAAGCTTTAAAATATTCAGTTAAAGCCTTGGGTGATTTAAATAACATTCTCTATATTTTTCCTCAAGGAATTATTAAACCGCCAAACTATAGACCAATAGAATTTCAGTCTGGTTTAACATATATCGCAGAAAAAGCTGCTAAAAAATATGGTAAAGTAGCTCTTATGCCAATTGCTGTCAACTATATGTTCTTGCGTGACAATCGTCCGGAAGTTCTTGTAGAGATGGGTGAAATTATAGAGCTAAACAGCGATAAACCGAATAGAAAAGAATATACAGAATTTTTAGCAAACAAATTGCAAGATTTGTGTGACAAGCAGTTCCATGATATAAGTCAAGGACATCTTAAAGGTTATGATACTTTGTTCCAACGCAAATTGAAGTGGTATAGAAGAATTGAACAAAGACTTAAGACAATTAAGCCAAAAGGTTCAGGAGTATAATTTTATAGAATGGGTGAAATCAGTTCGTTTTCACCCATCAATCTTAATAAAGAGTAATGAGGAGTAGAGTTTTATGAAAATATTATTTGCAGCTGCAGAAGTTTCACCGTTTTCAAAGGCCGGCGGTTTGTCTGACGTTGTCGGAAGTTTGCCAAAAGCCTTGGAAAAAGATGCAGAAATTGCAATTTTTACTCCTTTACACGGATGTATAGATAGAGAAAAGTGGGGAATAAAAGAGTTAGAAAATTCTGAAATGTGGATAACTTTCGGTTCTTCGCCTCAAAAATTTAAACTCCACATGACAAAACTTCCGAACACAGATATAAATGTGTTTTTTGTTCAAAATGATTGGTATTTTTCTTGCTTTCAAGAAGTTTATCCACGCTGGCTTGATCCGCGTTATGAACACGAAAGATATATTGCGTTTTCTCTTGCAACTCTAGAATACGCTAAGCAACTCAACTTTAGAGCCGATATAATTCATTCAAACGATTGGCACACGGCGATGATACCTTTGTATATCAAGGCTAATTACAAATTTGATGAATTTTGGTCTAAAACTAAAAATGTTTTTGAAATCCACAATTTGGCTTATCAAGGAGTTTGGTTTGAAGATATTTTAGATTTTGCCAATATGAGAAAAGATATCGTATTCAACGAATGGGGATGCGAACACTACGGACGCGTTAATTGGATGAAAGGTGCGATTAATTATGCAGATAAAGTAGTTGCGGTTTCTCCAAATTATGCAAAAGAAATATTAACATCAGAATACGGCGAAGGGATGGACTACACACTTCGCGGACATACAGATAAACTTGTAGGCATTGTAAACGGAATTGACTATGATGTTTTCAATCCAAAAACTGATAAAACGTTAGCTAAAAATTATGACGTAAATTCTTTAGAAAACAAAGAAGAAAACAAAAAGAAAATTTTAGAAACTTTTGGTTTGAAATATAATCCTGAAAGACCGCTAATTGCCTTGATTTCAAGATTAGTTGACCAAAAAGGATTAGATTTAATCAGACAGGAAGAAAATGATTTGCGCAACCTTGATGCCGATTTTATTTTCTTAGGTTCGGGCGACAAGTCTTATGAAAATCTATTTATTTGGCTATCGAATAATACGCCGAATATTCGTGCTTATGTGGGATACAGAGCTGATTTGGCAAACTTAATTTATGCAGGAAGTGATTTCTTCTTGATGCCATCAAAGTTTGAACCTTGCGGACTTTCTCAACTAATTGCGATGCGCTTCGGCTCATTACCTATTGTTCGTGCAACCGGCGGTTTGGAAGATACAGTAACCGGTTATCCGCTTGATAATTCAAACGGATTTAAATTCTGGGCTTATGATGGTGGTGCAATGAAAGATGCAATCTTGTGCGCAATGAATGTTTATAAAGACAAATACACATTTAATGCAATGCGCCAAAGTGCTATGAATGCTGATTTTAGTTGGAAAGAAAGCGCTAAAAAGTATTTAGACATGTACAGTTCAATGATTTAAAAGACTCTTTAATCTTGTAACGAATTGTGACTAAATCATTGACAAAATGCAATATTTGTTGTATATTGCATGCGTGTGTTTTAGAGTGCGAGGATAAGAATATGAAAGTTAGTGCTATTCAGTCTTATAGTGTTAATGGCCTTTCAAAAGTTAAGAGTAATCATCGAGTTAGAGAACAATTACCCCCTGTAAATCAGTCAATGCCGTCAGATTCAGTTTCTTTCCAAGGAAAAGCGGCTGCAGGAGCTACAATTGGCGGGCTTTTAGGAGCTGCAGCAATTACTTTAATCTCTGGTGGAGCTGCAATCCCATTGATTGTTGGTGCATATACAATTGGTGGAGCAGCAATTGGAGCAGGTGTTGGTGAAGCCTTTGGTGAGGATAAGGATAAAGGCAATAAGAAAGATGAATAATTAATAAGGATGGATTGAGTATTCAATTCATCTTTTTAGTATGGCAGGTTTATGCTATAATCAAACAAAAATTAGGAGAAATTTAATGTTTAGCACTGATATTATTTATGAAGTTGTAACATTTTCAATAGGTGATACAAAATCAGGGACGAAGATGGGAAAATTACAATTGAAAGACCCAAACACAAATGAGTTCTTGAACTGTATTTTATGGGAAGAAGCGCTTAACCGTATGGATTCAAAGCTTTTTCGTTGCGGAAACCAACTTCGAATTGTATCAGGTTCTTTTAACGAAAAATACAATAATTGCTTAGTGAATGCTTTAGAACTTATTAAGGAAGCAAAAACAGGTATTGATAAAGGCGAACAAGAGAAGATTTACCAAGAATTGATGGGTTATGCAAATAGAATACAAGATGAAAATTTGAGAAATTTTGTAACAAATATTTATCAGGAAAACAAAGAAAAAATCTTGGTTTGTCCTGCGGCAAAGATGATGCATCATAATTATATTGGTGGTTTGATGATTCATACTTTAGA
>CAKVGW010000038.1 GCA_934747325.1 uncultured Candidatus Melainabacteria bacterium
TACTTTTTAGCAAACAGTGACATCTGCGAGCTTTTTCATTTACCCCGAGGTGGATCCCTCTAACTATTACAAGGATAATTCTAGTATAAGAATCGGTTAAAGTCTAGCATGGAAATAATTACCTCTTCGACTATATTCAAAACCAATATTTAAGCTATAATATAAATGTTTTTGAGTGATTATAAACGGAGGTTTTATGAATAAAAAATTGTGGAAAAAAGCAGGAATTGTTGTTAGTGCAACTGTTTTAAGCGCATATTCATTATTTTTATTAGCACCTTTAGCACTGAATCCTGTCATAAATAATTATTCAGGAGAAATCTCTAAAATAATCAAAGATTCATGCGGATTAAATTCATCTATTGAAGGCATTAAATTTGTTACTACGCCAAAACTAACAGCGGGTATTAAAATTAAGAATTTCAAGCTTTTAACTCCTAAAGACGAAGAAATTTTAAACGCTGATGATTTTCAGGTAAAGATGTCACTTTTGCCACTTTTTGCACGACAAATCAGAATTGACGTCGTTCAACTAAAATCAGCCAACGCTAATATCAAAATGGATCATAAAGGTCATTTTGATGTAGAAAAATATTTACCGCAACAAGAAGAAGATGAAAACACAGAAATTCAAACAGAGCCTGTTGTTTTGCCGTTCGGTTTAAAACTTTCAAACCATTTGCCTGATATAAGAGTCGGCAATTATAATGTAGTCTTAACGGACGGGGTTAATAACTATGTTGTATCGGGCGACAAAGCCGAAATCACAGATTTTATTTTGAATAAACACGTAAAAATTGCAACAAACGGTAAAATGACTTTGCGTGATAGAGAACAATTTAATTACAATATTAAAGTTTTCAATAAAATCATGCCAAATTTAGAATTAAACGATTTGGTTTGCAATCCTCAACCAATAGAAGAAAAGAAGGAAGAAACTCCGCCAATTGATATAATAGGAATTTTAGACGGAATCTATCAATACAAACTCACAGCTAACGCTAATGCAGATTTAACAATTGCACAAGATGATATTAAAGGTCAAGTAAATGTATCAAATGTTTCTTTAATTAACTTACCTGCAAGCAATGCAAATTTAAAATTCAAAGGTAACAATATTGATATTTTATCTGATATTTACACTGCAGAAAACGAAGTTTCACATATAAACGGTGTTATTAAAACAGGCAGTAAACCAAAAATTGATATAAATTTTAAATCAGGTGCAGAAATTACAAATATTTTAAACATAGTTAAAAATATTGCATTGATATTTAATATAAAAGATTTACAAACTTTGAGTGCAAACGGAAAATTAGATGCTGATTTTAATATTAAATCAGACTTAAAAACAGTTAAATCAAGCGGTTATTTGAAAATTCCAACTGCAAATCTTTATTATGGCTTGTATAAAATCGGCGTAGATAGTATTAACGCAGATATTCAACTTGATAACAATAATATAAATATTAAAAATATCGGTTTTTCAATACTTAATCAACCTTTAAAATTTTACGGTACAATTAGCGAAGACGCAGTGAGTGACTTACATTTAACTGCTAATAAATTGAGCTTAAAAGGTTTGATTGTTGCGCTTGGTCAAGCATCGTTATTAAAAGATAACAACGTAAATTCAGGCACAATTTCAATGAACGTGGATATTAAAGGCAAGTTGGATAAGATTAACCCACTAGTAAAAATTAATCTTGAAAATCTGAATATCAAAAACGTTCCTGCGAATACAACGCTTAAAGCACCTTTAACAGTTATAAACATTACATCTGACGGGAAAACTTTTTCAGGAAATGCAAAAAGTACAAATCTTTTGGCTATAAATCCTGCTGCAAAAGTTTCGATTCCAAATGTAGCTATGAATATTCGTGAAGACGAATTAGAAATTACTCAAACTCCGGTAATGATTGATAAAATCAAGATAAATGTTTCAGGTAAAATCAAAAATTATTTGAAAGACAAGATGACACTTGATTTTGTTACAACTGGCGATATTAAATCTGATTTAATCGGTGATATTAATATGGCGAAACAAACGTTGGGCTTGAATTACGCAACAACCGCGCCTTCTACCATAATTGTCCCAATGTTTGACAAATCTAAAATGACATTTTCAGGAAACATCGGAATTACAGGTAACATGGCTAATCCTATCTTAAAAGGACAAGTAAGTGTGCCAAGTTTAAGTATTCCGGAAATTCCTGTAAGTATGACAAATATGGCAATCAAGTTAAATGGTGCAATTTTAAACGGAAGTGCAACAGTTGAAAAATTCACATCCGGAGGAATTGAAGCCGAAGCTTTAACAAGTGATTTCTCAATGAAAGGCGAAAATTTTTATCTTAACAATTTAAAAGGCATGGCATTTAACGGAAAAATCAACGGTAATATTATTTATAATTTGAATAACGCAAAAACAACAGTCGATTTTAAAGGTACAGGACTAAACGCCGAAAAAGCAGTTTACGGTGGAACAGGTATTAAAAATGCGTTAACAGGAACTTTAGGCTTTGATACAAAATTGACACTGACGGTTGCGGATTATAATGATATGATGAAATCAATGCACGGTAATTTAAATTTTGAAATTAAAAACGGTGCATTTGGTGCAATAGGACGTTTAGAAAATTACTTGCAAGCTGATAATATTGTTAGTAGCGCTATACTTAAATCTACTGTCGCAACGATTTCAAATGCAATAGGTATTGCAGACACAGCAACATTTAATTCTTTAAACGGTAAATTAACCTTTGCTAACGGCTGGGCAGAACTTAATCCGGTAAAAAGCTCAGGCCCACTACTTTCTTATTATGTAAAAGGGAAATATAATCTTTTAAGTGGAAATGCAATTTTAGTTATTTTAGGACGCTTGGACGGCTCTGTTGTCGCAAAAATGGGACCAATCGGTCAATTATCAGCAACAAAACTCTTAAGTTACATTCCTATTTTAGGCACATCAACTGCGAACTTTGTTAATTCACTTACTGCAAGTCCTAAAAACGAAGCTACAAGCCAAATTCCGCCTTTGACAAACGGAAGTACTACATATAAAGACTTCAAAGTTATTCATAGAGGAATTGCAGGAAAAGCTTCTTCAATCAAATCTTTTAAATGGTTGACAGAAGTTGACACAAGTGCGATAGAAACAAAAACGATGAAAGAAACAATAAACGACATAAAAACATCCGTTGGCACAGACGTTACAAACACAATTCAAAGCGTAACCGATGCAGTTACAACATCTAAAGAACAATGGAATACTACAAAAGATCAGTTAAAAAATAGCGCAGAAGAGTTAAAGAATTTATTCAAGTTCTAAAATTATCTCTCTATGCTATTCCATTTTTTCTCCATAAGCACTACAATGTTCTTATGGAGAAAATTTTAGAAATCAAAAACCTCAATCTGTTTTTTGGCAAATACCAAGCGCTTTATAACGTTAATTTGTCTTTAAAACGTGGAATTATGCACGCACTTGTCGGAGAATCAGGCTGCGGAAAAACAATGACAGCAATGTCAATTATGCGACTTTTACCTAAAAGTGCAGAAATAAAAAATGGCGAGATAATTTTTAACAATGAAAATTTACTTACATTAAAAGAAAAACAAATGCGCGATTTGCGCGGAAATAAAATCGCACTTATTCCGCAAGACCCGATGACTTCACTTAATCCGCTCTACACAGTTGGTAATCAGCTCGTAGAAGCAATAAGAGCGCACAACAAAGTAAACAATAGACAGGCTTTAAGAAAAGCTAAAGAGGTTTTAGATTTAGTAAAAATTCCTGATATCGACAACAAACTGAATTTTTATCCGCATGAATTTTCCGGTGGGATGAAACAACGCATAATTATTGCAATGGCACTTGCTTGTAACGCAGAATTAATTATTGCAGATGAACCTACAACAGCTTTAGATGTTACAATTCAGAAACAAATTATGGATTTAATTGATGAAATTAAACGAGAATTCAAGACAACAATCCTTCTGATTTCACATGATTTAGCACTTGTGAGCAACTATGCAGACAATATTTCTGTAATGTATGCAGGACACATTGTAGAAGAAGCTCCTGCAGAAGATTTTTTCAAACATCCGCAACACCCATATTCGATTGCGCTTTTGAATTCTCTTCCTGAAAAAAATCCTGCACTAAAACTTAAAACAATAGAAGGCGCACCACCGAGCATTCAAGAAGAAATTTTCGGGTGTAAATTTCATCCAAGATGCGAATATTTTAAAGCCGGAGTTTGTGATATGCAAGAGCCAAAATTAATTGAAAAATCAATTTATCATTGCTCTGCGTGTTTTATTAATTTATAATAATTATGTCGGTTGGGCATACCTGCCCAACAATAACTTAAGAGGATACACCCCTCACCCCCAACCCCTCTCCCACAAGGAGCGAGGAGAGAAGAGAATAATTGGAGAATTTATATGAACATTAAATATTTAGGACATAGTGCATTCGAAATTGAAACAAAAGGTAAAAAGATTTTAATTGACCCGTTTTTAGTTGCAGTACCAAACTATAAAGCAGAAAATATTTATGATATTTTCGTGTCACACGCTCATGGCGACCATTTGGGAAGTGCAATTGAGATTTCCCAAAAAACAGGCGCGCCTATTACAGCAGTTTATGAACTTGCAAACTATTGTGCAAAACACGGTGCTAATACAATTGACATGGGACTTGGCGCATGGCGTGATTACAGCTGGGGCAGAGCAATTTTTGTTCCTGCATTCCATTCAAGTTCAACGCCTGATGGAATTTATGGCGGTTGTCCTTGCGGATTTGTATTTCAAATTGAGGGTCAAACAATTTACCATGCAGGCGACACTTGCCTTAACACAGAAATGAAAATGATTGGTGAAATGTATGAACCGGATATTGCAATGCTTCCAATCGGCGGAAAATACACAATGGATATTGAGCATGCTGTCAAAGCTTCCGAATGGCTTGGCGTTAGCGAAGTTATTCCAATGCACTACAATACATTTGATGCAATCAGCGTTGATATAAGCGAATTTGAACGTCAAATACGAGAAGTTGGAAAATTACCGAGAATTCTTGCAATAGAAGAATAAAAAATTAAAGAACCTTATATTTTTCTTGAAGTTTGCGGTATTTTTTGTATTCTTGACCCCATTTTTGCATAGAGTCAATAACGGGACGCAAAGTATAGCCGATATCAGTCAGGTAATATTCAACACGATTAAAAGCAGTTTCGTCTTTTTCTCTTACAATAAGACCGTCTTCTTCAAGTTCTTTTAAACAGTTAGTCAAAACTTTAGCCGTACAACCCAAATGTTTTTTTAGCTCAACAAAACGCATTTCTTTTTTGAGTAACTCTTTTATAACAAGAATTTTCCACTTTGCACCAACAAGCTGCAAAACTACACTTACAGGATTTACTGCTAAATCTTTGTACTGCAATTATTTATCCTCTTTACCTTTTTCAGCATCCGACCAAAGATCTTTTAATTTTTCTTTAACACCCATTCTACCAAACCACTTAATTACAAATCTTTCTTCATAACCAAGTCCACCGTTGATTTTTGAACAGTCTGCAAGATTAAAAACAGCTTCTGAGATTGAAATTCTTATAAAAAAATGTGGCTGAACATACTTTGAAGTATCCATCCAAACTTTTATATTATTATACTTAGCATTGTTTACAGACTTTACGTTGTGTGCGTCTGATTGCTCTTGTATAATAAAACTTTTTAAACTATCTTCCATATCTTTAAAAGTTGCCATTTCTTATCCTTAATTCTAATTATTCAAACTGTGTATAGGTGCAGGAATTCTTCCGCCTCTTTCTACAAAACCTGCTGAAGAAAGAGTATTTACATTCATAATCGGAGCTTCACCTAACAAACCACCAAATACGACTTTATCACCAACTTTTTTGTTTGGCGCAGGGATAATCCTTACTGCGGTAGTTTTCTTGTTAATCATACCAATTGCCATTTCATCCGCAATCATACCTGCTATTGTAGAAGTTGGAGTGTCGCCGGCAATTGCAATCATATCAAGTCCTACAGAGCAAACACAAGTCATTGCCTCTAATTTGTCAAAAGTTAAATATCCGTTTGTAGCAGCTTCTATCATTCCCGCATCCTCAGATACAGGAATAAAAGCGCCTGAAAGCCCGCCAACATAAGAGCTTGCCATAATTCCGCCTTTTTTAACAGCGTCATTGAGCATTGCTAAAGCTGCAGTTGTTCCGTGCGCGCCAGCGTGTTCCAAACCCATTGCCTGAAAAATTTGTGCAACACTATCGCCAATTGCAGGAGTAGGTGCAAGCGATAAATCAATCACACCAAACGGAATACCAAGCTTCTTAGCCATTTTGCGACCGATAAGTTCGCCTGTCGTAGTAATTTTATAAGCTGTTTGTTTAATTTTATTAGACAAAACACCCAAATCTGCTTTTTTATCTAAATCTAAAATAGCAGCTCTTACAACCCCAGGGCCTGAAACACCTATATTTAATGCACATTCAGGTTCTCCATAACCGCAATAAGCGCCAGCCATAAACGGATTATCGCTTACTGAATTACAAAATACAACCAGTTTTGCAGCACCCAAACCATCTTTATCTGCTGTTAATTCTGCTGATTTTTTGATTGTTTCAGCCATTTTTAAAACAGCATCCATATTTATTCCGGCTTTTGAAGTCCCAACATTTACTGATGAACACAATCTGTTTGTACAAGCTAAAGCTTCAGGTATTGCTTCAATTAAAGCTTCATCGCCCTGAGTAAAACCTTTTTCTACAAGTGCAGAAAATCCGCCAATAAAATCTACGCCTAGATTATTTGCGCATTCATCCAAAGTTTTGGCTATTTTTACATAATCTTTTGTCTTACAAGCTTCACCAACCAAAGAAATAGGAGTTACTGCAATCCTTTTATTTACAATAGGAATAGAGTAATCGTTCTCAATTTCATTCGCATAAGTAACTAAATTGTGTGCGTATTTATCAAGTTTGTATTTTATTTTGTCACAAACTACATTCACATCTTCACTTAAGCAATCTCTAAGACTTATCGTAAGCGTCACAGTTCTGATATCAAAATTGTGAAGCTTAATCATATTAATAGTTTCTAAGATTAAATTTTCATCAAAAATTGTCATAACGATTTAATTTTAGCATAATTTGCAGAAAAAATGAAGAGTTGGCTAAAAGCAAAAGATTTAAAATGAATAAGTAAAATTTTGTTACAATTTGTGGAAATTAATTTTTGTATTGATTAAAATATCTATTGGGTATAGAAAGAGGGGAATTTTTTAAGATGAACGCTAATCCGAATAAAGTACTTTTACCTAATGACGTAAGAAAATTATTAAACGTTGATAATAAAGAAATAGTTGAGCTTTGCAAAAAGACTTCAGTTAGCCCTAAGAAAGATAGCAGAGGACAAATCTATTTTTCAGTTGATGAAGTTAAAAAGCTAAGAAACGCAAAAACTTCAGTTGTTGCAGAAATGAATGAAAAAAAGAAAGTGGCATTACCCGTTATGACAAAACCTGATTCACAAGTAGTAGTTAATGGACTATTAGATACCCTAAACAAAATGGAAAACAACATTACGACTTCTATGACCAAACTTATTGATGAAAAATTAGAAGGCATGGACGATGTTGTTCTAGAACTTGTTAGATGCAAAACTGAAAACGAAAATTTAAAAAACAAAGTTAATGAATTGAATAAAGAAAACTTTAAGCTTAAAAACGCTTTGAATAGTTTTAAACCATTGCTTTGCGGATTCTTTATTAAAAAAGAAGAAGATAATATATTATTGTAAAGAGGAGAAGTTTAGAAGTTTAGAAGTTGAATAGAGAATATTATTAAAACTTCTTCTAAACTACTCAACTCCTAAACTTCTAAACTAGAGGATTTAATCATGGCGAAACCGGCGGAAGAAACAAACGTATCAGAAGAAAGAAGTAAAGCGCTTAAGCTTGCAATAGAAAAAATTGAAAAAGATTTTGGTAAAGGCGCTATTATGAAGCTTGGTGACAAACCTGCTGTTAGCGTAGAAACTATACCAACAGGCGCTTTAGCATTAGACGTTGCCCTTGGCGTTGGCGGTATTCCTCGCGGACGTATTATTGAAGTTTACGGGCCTGAATCATCAGGTAAAACAACTTTGGCACAACATATTGTTGCCGAATGTCAAAAAAAAGGTGGAATTGCAGCGTTTGTTGACGCAGAACACGCACTTGACCCAGAATACGCAAGAAATCTTGGTGTAAATGTTGATGAGCTTTTAATTTCTCAACCTGATACAGGCGAACAAGCACTTGATATTACAGAAGAATTGGTTCGTTCCGGCGCAGTTGATATTATTGTTGTTGACTCTGTTGCAGCTCTTGTTCCAAAAGCTGAAATTGAAGGTTCTATGGAAGACCAACAAATGGGCTTGCAGGCAAGATTAATGTCTAAAGCATTGAGAAAATTAACAGGTATTATAGGAAAAACTAATACAACCGTTATCTTTATCAACCAATTAAGACAAAAAATCGGTGTTATGTATGGTAATCCTGAAACAACAACAGGTGGTAACGCACTTAAGTATTACGCTTCAGTTCGTCTTGAAATCAAACGTGTTGAAGGCATTAAAGGTGATGGTGAAGATGTCGGTAACCACGTAAGAGTTAGAATTTTGAAAAACAAAGTTGCTCCTCCTTTTAGAACAGCTGAGTTTGATATTATATTCGGTAAAGGTATTTGCAAAATCGGCAATATCCTTGACGTTGCTGTTGATTTGGATATTGTGAAAAAAGCAGGTTCTTGGTTCAGCTTCAACGATGATAAACTAGGACAAGGCAGAGATAAAGCTAAAGAATTCTTGGCTAATAATCCTGAAATCCTAAATCAAGTTGAAACACTGGTTCGAGAAAAATTAGCCAATAGTTAACAGGTGAAGAGTCGCTATTTCATTGGGTTTAAGAAAATGGTTGACAATCATGTTTAACTATGGTATAAAGTTATTGGGGTAAATGTATATTTTTGAGTCTTGCACACATTGCAAGACTTTCTTTTTTTGTAAAAAGTTTGACTTTTTCGTACAAATCCTTAAAACCCTATTATCAATTCGTTTTTAAAAAATCATGTAACGAATTGTAAATCTTTATTTAAAAATCCTAAAGTTTTCAAAAAAAATGCCGATATAAAAATTGTAAGCAAAAACAAAGGATAAACAAAACAGAAAGTACACCCCTCGGAAATTTAGGAAAGGATTAACAAATATGCGTATCGAAAATGAAATGTTAGCAAGATTCAACAAAACACAAGATTTAGAACAAAACTCAATTAACATGTCATTGTCACAAGAATTGGACTTCTTCTTTGATAATGTAATGGACACAGTAGTCGACTATTTCAAAGAAGAAGTCACTGTTTAATATTAAGTGAGACTCAATCATACACATTTATTCCACAAAATTATTAACCGCGAGTTTACTTGCGGTTTTTTATTGTATAATAAGGCTATGGGAATAAAAAGTTGGACAGATTATTTTTTAGATTTAGCAAAAACTTGCTCTTCGCGTTCTAATTGCTTAAGAGCACAAGTTGGGGCAGTTATTGTTGGACAGGATAAAAAAATTAAAGCAACAGGCTATAACGGAACGCCTTCCGGCGTTGAATCTTGCTACGAACGCGGGGAGTGTTACAGAATTAAAAACAACATTCCATCAGGAACTTGTTACGAAACTTGCCGTTCAATTCACGCTGAACAAAACGCTATAATTCAAGCAGGACAAGACCGTTGCACAGGTGCTTCAATGTACATTTACGGTCACAACTTTATTTGTATTTTATGTAAAAGATTTATTGTGCAGTCAGGCATTGTTGATGTTTACCTCAAAAAAGACGACAATGCACCGATTTTGCATGTTTCGGTTGAAGATATCAGAAGAGAGTTGGAAAATCCACAAAATTTTTAAATGGAAAATTGTTTTAAATAATTTTAATTATCCATTGTCGAATTAGAAAATATAGGTTGGGCTTTCAGCCCAACAAAATTTGTTTTTCAAACAAATGCTCATACCTGTTGCATTCGGTGGGTACACAACAGCAAAAACAAATTAAATTTACCGGCTTTAATTGAAGGGGAGTAATTTTTTGCACCAATAACCAGATAAATATCTATCGCGTTGGGCAAATATGCCCAACCGACAGACCTACGTTTTGCAAATCAAATATAATTAACTATTGGGATAAGAACGATAATACCCGCTAACTTTTGTACCGTCACCTCTTGTGTATTCATCAACATAAACAAGTTCGCCTGTTCGAACTCTTTTATCCAAATCCTCTTTTGTCGGCATATCACCATATTCTAAAGCTTGGTCTAAATATGTATCCATGATTATAGGATTGTCTAAATCTTTCATTGAAACTTCATCTCTATGATAAACTCTATTAGCATAATAAAAAATTTTATCTATAAACTCACGTGGTACAAACTTACGTCTATCAGTAAATGGATTGGTAATCAGTTCGCCTTTATTCATTTTTTGCATTACTTTGTCAGCAATCATATCTTCAATTTCTATTTGTCTAAACCCTTTACCATTTATTTTACTTTTAATCTCACGACCAATTTCCCTTCCAATTGCATTATTCCAATTATCCATATTTGTTTCATAAGAAGGTGCATTCAGTGTTTCTAGTTCATGACTAGCGCCCAAAAAATTTGAAAAAGTACTGCTATGTCTAATTGTTAGCCATGCAGATAAATATGCATGCTTGAATGCATCTGCTTCGTTATTCCAACTTGCATGCTCTCCTGTTCCAATTTCAAAACCATATTTTTTTTGATATTTATTTGTTTGTTTAACAATGTAGTTATTGAATTCATCTCTATTAACCATTTCTATTTATCCTTTCTTTAATTTGACTAATACATCAATTTATAATAAACTTTAACAATGAAAATCAGATTTTATGAAGGTTTTAGTTTTCTAAATATCTTAATTTCTTTGTTGATTGTCAATTTGATAGTAGTTATCTGTTGTCCGATTCACATTGGTATGTTATATTTTTTTAAAATTCCAATAAGTAATATCCTTTTTTGGAAAGAAGACGGACTTTATGTTACAACTGTTTTCATTCCAACAATTTTTTCATTTATTTTAACTATTTGGGTAGTTCCTTTTGTATTTATAGCTTCTTTAGTAGAAACTTTTTTAATAAAATTTGAAAAAATTCCACCAAAAGAAAAAGTTAAATTTTCTAAAAAGAAAACAAAAACATTGTCCATCATATTAATTATTGCAATTTTTGCTTATTTAATATCTTTGGGAGGTTGGATTCATACAATGATACCTTATTCACCAGCAGAACTTGAACAACTGAGATATGATTAATTATGTCATATTTACTAATCCTTCTTTTTGTTTTAACCTAACATTATGAATAAATTACATAAGTATTTTTCTCTGAATATTATTTCTATTTGTGGACATTTTCTCTGGTGTTTATTTTTCTACACCCTTATCCCATTTGGTATTACTCTTGGAAATGCAGTTACTATTTGTTCTATTATTTACTTATTAAATATCTTACTTTGTATTTGTTTTATATTTGAATTCATACTTTATAACGTTTTTAATATAAAAAATATTTTTTTAGAAAAAATATGTCCTAATAAGTTTTATAATATAATTTTTATTTTTGGTTTAATATTCAGTGTTTTGTTTTTTATATTAATGACCATTTTATATGTTGTTTTTTAACTGGAATTCATTTTTATCTCCATTCAAAATTCAAAACAACATTAACATTAATGTTGTTTATTTGTTATTTAGCTTATCCTACGCAGTTTCTAAAGTTTTATAACTAAACTTTGTTTCAAAGCAACTATTTTTTCATTATACATATTTTGCAAAATTAACCTTGCATTGTAAACAAAAATTTACAAAATAAAGAGTAAATTTGCACATGAGAAATTGAGATTCTGAATATTAATAATACCCCTGCCCCTCCCCCAAGGGAGGGTACTAAAGTCGTTCAATTATAGCAAAACTTCTTGCATTAAATTAGCACAAGTTACTCCCTCCCTCGGGGGAGGGGTAGGGGAGAGGGTGTTATTAACTTTATGAAAGTATGACCAAAACCAAGTCTAGCCAAGCTCTTTAATCCATTCCATTTGCCCAATCATATAAAACGACCCGCAAATAATATTAAGTTTGTCGTCTTTCAATTTTTGTCCTATGTATTTTTGAGCTTCGTAAGGACAAGCGGACTTTAATTCTTCAAAACTGCATGCATTCGGATAATCAAATTCATTCAAATAAATTTCATCGCCTTCTCTAAATAAAATATTCATCATTTTTGAATAATCTTTATTTCTAAGGCATCCGAAAACAAATCTTCTTTTTTCAGAAGAAAAATAATCATCTAAATTCTCTCTCAAAGCCTGCACGCCGTTTGGATTATGCGATGCGTCCACTATCAGGTTTTCAATCGGAAAATATTGAAATCTGCAAGGATTTTTAACTTTTTTTAATCCATCAATAATCGTTTCATCGCTAATATCTTTAAATAAATAATTTATCGCATTCACTGCAAGCGCAAGGTTTTCAACCTGATGATTACCTTTTAAACTAAGTGCATCAATAAATTCAGGTTTAACAAATGGTGTTGCCAAAATAAACATAGAATTCATTTCATCAGCTTTGTCTTTTATCGCTTCATATCCCATAGAAGTTATTACAGGACAATTTTGTTTGATTATACCGGCTTTTTCATAAGCGATTTTTTCTTTTGTGTCACCCAATCTTTCTGTATGGTCTAAATCAATTTGAGTAATAATTGCACAAAGATTTTTGTCTATAACGTTTGTCGCATCTAATCTTCCGCCCAAACCTGTTTCGAGGATTGCAACATCCACATTTTTGTGTTTGAAATACAAAAACATCATTACCGTTAAAATTTCAAATTCAGTTAAATGAATTCCGCAAGCACAGATTTCTGTAACATAGTTTGCAAAATCTTCTTTAGAAATCTCAACACCACTAACTTTTATTCTTTCGGTATATTCCCAAATATGCGGGCTTGTATACAAGCCGGTTTTATATCCCGCTTCTCTTAACACTGAATCAAGAATTGAACAAACAG
Source organism: uncultured Candidatus Melainabacteria bacterium (assembly GCA_934747325.1). Taxonomy (GTDB): domain Bacteria; phylum Cyanobacteriota; class Vampirovibrionia; order Gastranaerophilales; family Gastranaerophilaceae; genus CAG-196. The sequence goes on from CAKVGW010000038.1 coordinate 13,152, forward strand.
AGCCTTTGCCGTTTGTACCCGCAACATGAATACATTTTAAATCTTTTTGCGGATTTCCGAATTTTTCTAAAGCAGCTCGAATTCTATCTAATCCCAAATCTACATAAAATTTACCTTTACTTGTTAGTAGTTTTATTGAATCTTCGTACATTTTTGCTCCATGCTTGTTATTTAGGGGCGAAGGGGAATGTCGAATTGACAATGGAAAGTGGAAAATGGAAAATTATTATAAAATTTCTAATTGTGTTTTCTGATTTATAAAATGTTTATTGTGCAAAAAATTGCACCCTACATTTGAAAATATTTAAAACAATTTTCCATTTTCCACTTTCCATTGTCAATTAAACCAAAGCAACCCATCGACTTCGCCCAATATTAATCAGGCTTCGCTTTCTGCCGGCAACTTATTTTTAGGAATATATTCTTCAATTTCTTCAGGCGGCGGATTTATAGGAAGTCTGAAACCAAATGTTGAGCCTTCGCCTTCTTTTGAATTAACAAAAACTTGTCCATGATGATGCTTTTCAACAGTAACTTTTACCAAATGCAATCCCAAACCTGTTCCTTTAACAGTATGAGTAGCGTTTTCGCATCTGTAAAAACGGTCGAATACCTTTTTCTGATCTTTTTCTGAAATACCCGGACCTTGGTCTTCTACGCTAACTTCTACATATTCGCCATCTCGAGAGCGTTCAACGCGAACTTTGATACGTTTTCCGTCAGGTGAATATTTAATAGCATTTGATAAAATATTCATAAATGCGCGAGAAATACTGTCCACATTCAAGTATATTTGCGGTAAATCAGGTTCTTTCATTATAGAAATTGTCAAATCGTGTTCTTTTGCTAAAACTTGAACTTGGTTAACCGCATCTTCAACAATTTCAATAATATCCTGTTTAGTTTTTTCCATGTGAACATTTTGAGCTTCGTATCTTGAGAAATCAAGAATATCATTTACCATTCGGTTAAGTCTGATTATTTCTTGGTTCATAACCCCAATAAATTCTCTTTGGGTGTTAAAATCAAAATCGTTACCGAAATTATAAAGCGTATCAATATAGCTTCTCAAAACGGTTACAGGTGTTCTAAGTTCGTGCGAAACGTTAGAAATAAAGTTAGAACGCAATTGATCCATTTCAACATCTTTTGTAACGTCAATAAGTACAATAATGTAGCCAACATAAGAATTTGAGCGGGTAAACATTGGCGAAATCAAGCATTTCAAAATTCTTTGGTCAATTGTAATGTTAAACGGAACAGGCGCACCATCATCATCAAGCGGTGTATCTTTAAATTCCGTAATTTTATTTGCAAAACAAAATTCTCCGCTTGAGTCGCAAAATTGTTGAATTTGCGTGTTAAGAATATCTTCTTCTTCAACTTCCAAAAGTCTTTTAGCGTAATTGTTCACCATAATAACTTTATCGTGGTTATCACAAACAACAACGCCGTTTACAATACTCATCAATACTGATTCTAACTTGTTACGTTCAAAAGTCAAACTTTCAATTGTTTGTTCGTTATAACGGCTCAAACGTTCTGACATATCGTTAAATGCAGAATAAAGTTCTTTAATTTCTTTATCCACATCCTTGTCATCCAATTTGTAACCAAATTCACCTGATGAAATCTTTTTAACACCTTGATGAAGTTTGCGAAGCTCTCTGGTTACAATCGAAGTGTTCATATAAATAATACCAACAATCACAAGCCAAGCAAGCAAGAACACGATTGCAAGCGATGTGTTGGATGTCGCAGAAACTTTGTCCATAATAGTTCCTGAAAGCCCGACTTCAACCGAACCAACGTTAGCAGAATTGCTCATATTTTTAACTATCATTGGTGAACTTACCGTAATACGAGCCTTTTCGGCTTGGTCAGGATAATCATCTTTACTTGAATAAATAACTTTTGACTTATTATCTTTAAAAATAATATAAGCGATATCGTTATTACTTTTTAAAACAGAAAGCGAATTTGCTCTAAGTGCGTCATATTTGGCAAGTTCAGGAACTTCTTTTGTAACTTCAACACCTTCAATAGCAAGAGTTTTAGAAAGAACCTGACCGAAATTTCTGTATGCGTGGTTCATATTTTGGTTGATACTATAAGTCGCAAAGCCTGCTGAAGCTAAAATGAAAGCAGTACTAACCCCCAAACCTGCTAGTATAAGGCGAGTTTGAGCAGTCATTCCCTTCTTCTTTGTTTTGATTTCAGCACCGCTTTCCATACCGAAATTATAGCATGTAAAGTTTTTTTAAGCAACGATATGACAATATTAAAACTTCTTAGACTTTTGTATTTGTTCAACTATTTTTAAAACTTTTTGTTTCAATACGGAATAATCTTCATTATTTTCAATTCGATAATCCCAATCTTGAACATCATCCAAATCAATTTCCGTAACATCATTCTCGCCAATAAGCTTTCCGCCTCTAGCTTCTCTTATATTTCTGTCAGCATCCACTCTTATTGAGATAGCACCTGATTTTTTAAAGACTTCGTATTCGTGTTTAATTCTAACATCTGTTACAACAATATCGCCCTTTTGAGCAACAATTTTATCAAGCCAATAATCAGGACTCTGATTTCTGCCCCAATTTCCTAAATCAATCAACCCTTGACGATAGTTTGCTTTATTAGCTTCAATTTCCTCATAGGTTAAACCGTGTTGTTGAGCATATTCAATCTTGATAATATCACCCATTGCGCAACGTCTAAAAGTTGGCATTGCTTCCATCAATATTTTTGCGGCTGTGTCTTTGCCTGAATATTGTTTGCCTGAAAAAATTATTAACATATGAAATCCTTTCTTCTTGAAGTCAATAAACTTCAAATTTTATCCGGTACCGGATCATATCCACCTTCATTCAACGGATGACATTTTACAATCCTTTTTATTCCCAATATTCCACCTTTAAAAACTCCAAACCGAATTATAGCTTGCTTTGTGTACTCAGAACAAGTCGGATAAAACCTGCATCTCGGCGGAGTTAATGCAGAAATCTTTTGATAGATTTTAATTAGAAATAAAATAAGTTTTTTTATCATATACGCATTTTAGCATAAATTTATTTTCTTAAATTACACAAATAAAATTTTAATGTTAAAATATGCACGAAGGGAGAAATTTAATATGAAAAAAATCTTACTTGCGCTAATTACACTCGGTTTATGCATAACAACAGCATCTGCTTATACCTATATTCAAGAAAAAGAGAATGTTTTTTATAATCCACAAAACTCAACTTGGTCAAATAGTTCACAAAGTGAAAATGATATCAAATTAAAACATAAATCATTTATCGGCTCCGGCGGTTTTACAGAATATTATTATTCTAACGGCAAACTTGCAATCGGCCCTGAAACAAATATTGAATTTATCCATGATGGTGAATTAATCGGAATAAATTCTCAAGACTTAAAATTCTACAAATACATTTATAAAAATAACGCATTTGAAAAACAATTACTGACAATTGATGAAATTCAAGAGCTTTATCCTGATTACAGCATAATTAGAGTTTCTGATTTCAAAAATAACGAAATTAAAATCTATAAAAAATTCATGTCAAAGAAAAAGATTCTCTTGCTTAATGACACAGAAACATCTTTCTACAAATACAACTACAGACCTGCTTCTGTAAATCCTGAACGCATAAAACCGTTCCTAATATTATCTCATGCCGGTAAAATCGTATTTTCTCACTACGGTGATGATACTAAAGAAGCACCTGCTTTGAAAATTTTTGTTATAAATGAGTTTTAATAACAAAACTTATATCATAAATTTCACAAACAAAACGGCTTGGACAAATGTCCAAGCCGTTTATATTAAGTTATTCATATTAGCTTAGTGCAAGTAATGATTTTACAGAACGAGCATTTTCTTTAACAGACTCATCAGAGTGCATGTTAATTGTGTCATCTAAAATTCTGATAACTTCAGATTTATCTTTTAGTGACAAGATTTCATTAATTGTACTCATCGCAACCGAAGGAGAAAGGTCATTAATACCTTTACCTTGATTGATAATAACAACTTTTAATGAATCATGAATATTTTTCTTAACCAAAGCGCGAGAAGTGTATTCTCTAACTTCGTTATCAGGAGAATTTGTTCCTAATTCTTCTAAAACGCCAATAGAAGCGTTGTCTTGGTGAGCTGCAAGAGCATCAATAATTTCAGCAACTTTTTTATTCATTATGCCACCATGCTTTCTTTGTTTGCAGACTCAGCAATTTCTTTTTCCCACATAGCTCTTAAATCGCATACAGGCATGTCTGAAGAAATTTTTTCATGGTGTGGAATATTGATTTTGCTAATCATATTTGACCACTTGTCAGACAAGTTTTTGCCGATTCCTGAAATGTTTGAACTAATATGCAACGATGGCATATTTATTGTAGGCATATTGAATGAAGGCATTTTTTCAGAAATGTTTTTACCCATTTCAGAAACTTTGTTAGAAATACCTTTGCCTAAGTCTTTAACTGAATCAGTTACAGATGTATTTTTAGCATAATCCCAAGCACTTGAAATACCCGCACCAATTCTATTAACGAAATTAACAATTGGTTCAGTAATGCTTGAACGGAATTTAGTCATACTTCCCATTACAGAAGATGAAATCATTCTCATTTTACTTACATTTTTGTTTTCAAATCCTTCAAATACATCAGCGAATGGTAATGTGTTGCCCTCAAAGTTAGAGTACTTGAATGGATTTGGGGTAGACATACTACGTGATGTTTTGAAAGGGTTAGCGATTTTTTGACCTAGGTTGAAACCAGTTACCTTATCAATTTTTGCCATACTATTCCTTTCCTTCTTATTAGAGTTCTCTACACATATACCATAACAATTTTCCAAATAAAACAAATCGTTTAAATAGAGGATATTTACATCCTCCAAAACTTAAGTTATAATAAATCTAAACTTTTTTAGAGGGGTGTCCGAGAGGTTTAAGGTGCAATCTTGGAAAGGTTGTGTGGGAGCAATTCCACCGTGGGTTCGAATCCCATCCCCTCTGTATAACAGGTGGGGCGTAAATTACGCCCCACCTGTTATAACAAGACACATAAATTGAGAATGTCTGACACATAAAACGAGAAATGAATTTTTACAACCAGTTTGGTATGAACGGATAGAAGTATTATTTGGGAAAGTTGGCAATATATCGGCGTTTGAGGGGT
>CAKVGW010000039.1 GCA_934747325.1 uncultured Candidatus Melainabacteria bacterium
CCCCAAATTTCATCGTCATAATAGCCGAGTTCCAAATGTCCGAGAATTACAGTATCGCCATTTTTCAAACCATATTGGTGTAATTTTTCAAAAACACCCATGCTCTTCATGATGTTTTGAAGTCTAACGACTTGTTCAGTATTTCTTGCATCAGTTACTTTTGCCAAACGATTAATTTTTCCGCCTGAAATAATATAAACATCTTTCGCGACTTTATTAACTTCAAATGCGCTATCGTCGTTATCGTAAGCACCCAAATCTTCTTCAACATCAATATCAAATTCAGGTTTAGGAATTTCGTCAACTTTATTTGAAATAAAATAAAGTAATTCATCTAAGCCTTGTTTAGTAACTGCAGAAATTGTGAAAATATCTTTAGCTAAAGGTTTAAATTCTTTTTTTAGTTCTTCTAAATCTTCTTCCAAAATTGCGTCAATCTTATTAAGAACAAGAATTTGATAAAGATTTGCCAAACCTTCCGAATGCTTTTTTAATTCATTATTAATAATCTTATAATTTTCAACAGGATTTTCTGCCGTTAAATCAACAATATGAACCAAGAAACGGCATCTTTCTACGTGACGTAAAAATTCATGACCAAGTCCGACCCCTTCTGATGCGCCTTCAATAAGTCCGGGAATATCCGCGATAACGTAAGAACCGCCATCAGGCTTTTTCACAACGCCCAAATTTGGCACAAGTGTTGTAAAAGGATAATCCGCAATTTTTGGTTTAGCAGAACTTACTGCACTAATAAATGTTGATTTGCCCGCATTCGGCATTCCTAAAAGCCCAATATCTGCAATTAATTTTAATTCAAGTTCCAAAACTCTTTCAATTCCAGGTTCACCCGGTTCGCAAAATTGTGGTGCTCTTTTTTGAGCAGTTGCAAATCTTGCATTCCCACGACCACCGCGACCGCCTTTTGCGATAAGAACTGTTTGCTCGTGTTCTGTTAAATCAGCAATTATATTACCCGTTTTAGTATCTCTAACAATTGTCCCCATTGGAACTTTTAAATACAAATCTTTAGCACAAGCACCATGCATGCCCTTGATACCACCGTTTTCACCGGATGGTGCTTTGAAAACAGATTTGATTTTGAAGTCCAAAAGTGTTGACATGTTTTCATCCGCAACAAAATAAATATCTCCACCGCGTCCGCCATCACCACCTGCAGGACCGCCTTTATCTACATATTTTTCACGACGCCATGCAACCATACCGTTTCCGCCATGACCTGATATTACTCTGATTTTTGCTTTATCTAAAAACTTCATTTTTTCACCATTTGGGCGGGTGACATTCCATCTTATTACAAGTTTATTTTCTTATTCCAAGTCACCCTTTGGAACAAACTACTTAAACATTGTTTCCACGATACATTTGTACTATAATGCTACTATGAACAAGATTAAAAATACATTATTCAGTAACAAACCTGTTACAATTGATAAAAATTCAGTAATCATGGCGATTGAATCAAGCTGTGATGAAACCGCATGCGCTATCGTAAAAGGTGGACGAGAAGTTTTAGCAAACGTAGTCGCTTCTCAAATCAAAATTCACGAAGCTTATGGCGGAGTTATTCCAGAAATTGCAGCTAGAGAACACTTAGAAGCGATTAATGTGGTTATTGATGAAGCGTTTAAGCAAGCAAACTTAAAAGGCGATGATATTACAGCTTTTGCAGGAACAGTAGGTCCGGGGCTTGTAGGTTGTCTATTAGTTGGCTTAAATGCAGCTAAATCATTAGCTTTAGCTTATGACAAACCGTTTATCGGCGTTAATCACTTAAACGCACATTTAGCAGCTAATTTTATTGATACAGAACTGGAACCACCTTTTATTGCGCTTTTAGTAAGCGGTGGTCATACACAAATAATCAAAGCAAGTTCTTATTCTGATTTGGAAATTATCGGTGAAACAATTGATGACGCTGTAGGTGAAGCTTATGATAAAGTAGCAAGATTAATTGGTTTACCGTACCCTGGTGGGCCAAAACTTGATAAACTTGCTCAAGAAGGTAATCCTCATGCGTTTAAATTGCCTGAAGCAAGAGTTGGCGGATATGATTTCAGCTTTAGCGGACTTAAAACAGCAGTTTTAAGATTGGTCAAAAGTTTCGATGGTAAAGAATTACCTGTAAATGACATTTGTGCAAGTTTCCAAGAATGCGTTTCTTCAACTTTGTTCAAAAAAGTTAAACGCGCACTGGAAGAAACCGGCTATAAACAAGTTGTTTTAGCAGGTGGTGTTGCGGCAAACTCTGAAATCAGAAAGAAAATTTTTAGCTTGAAGGATGAAGGGTACTCCGTATATGCACCAATAATGAAGTATTGTACGGATAACGCTTCAATGGTAGCATCCTCAGCATATTTCTTTAATAATACTTTTGATAATATCGATGTTGAAGTATTTTCAAGAGCATAGTTTTAAAATCAATAAAAAAACAGTGGTTAATATTTTTATTAACCACTGTTTTTTATTGGATAACCTTGTTATTTTGCTATTTCAGGCGGATTGTTTTGTTCAGGACAAGGGCAAGGTCTTTGTCCTGCTTCAAATTTTTGTCTGCCTTCTTTTTTCATTTCTTCAAGAATTTTCTTTTGGTCTTTTGTTAAAATTGACTCAAATTCTTTCATGTTTTTCTTACGAATAACATTTGCTTTTTTCTCTAGATTTTTGATGTCTTTATCAATAGCATTTAATCTTGCTTCTTGGTCTTGTCCTACTATTCTGGACATTTTAACCATATCGGCTTCTTGACGTTTTTCTCTAAGTTTACTCATAATAGGTTTCATTTCTTTGTGACCTTTTTGGCGAATTTCTTTTGCTTTTGCTTTTTGAGCTTCTGTTAAACCTAATTTTTGTTCAAAAGCTGCTTCTCTAGCTTTTCTCATTTTAATCATTTCTTCTCTGGAAGGTGGATTTTTGCAATTTGGTCGTTTGAATTCTTCACCGGCAAAAACTGCAGTGGACATTAAACATAATGCGCAAGCTAAAATTACTAATTTTTTCATTTTTTACCTCTCTTTTTATAATAAATCTTGTAAAACTTCTGCTAATTCTTTTTTTGCATTATAAATTCTTGATTTTATAGTACCAATTGGACAATTTAATTTTTTTGAAGCTTCTTCGTAAGTAAAACCGTATATTTCACAAAGCATAATAATTTCTCGAAACTTCGGTTTTAAATTATCTACAGCTTTAATAATTCTTTTTTGTCTTTCGTTTACTATAACGCAATCTTCAGGTGAACGTTTTTTATCTTTTATGTTGCATAAAACTAAATCATCAGAAGTAGAGTTTTGCTCATATTTCACAACTGCTGATTTTAGGTAATCTTTTGATGTGTTTTTTGCAATAGTATTTACCCAACTTTTTAGAGAACCCCGTTCTTCATACTTTTCGGCATTCTTCCAAAGCTTGATATAAACCTCTTGCTCAATATCTTCGTTTTCTTGTTTTGTTATTAGTTTTATTATGTTTTTAATGTTTTGTTTGTTTGCATTAATTATTTCGTTGAAATTCATTCATCCACCATTAAAAGTCCGTATGAGTCAACAGGAAAGCCCAAATCTTCCGCAGACAATGTATCACCATATTTTAAAGAATCCAAAATATCGTCATTAGAAACAACAATTCCGGCTGTTAGTGTTGAGAATAACAACAATAATATAGCGCAAGCAACTCTATATTTTGGACGTTTTTTATTTTTTGCGTGATAATAAAGTTTTACTTCGTCCAATAAGTCTGAAACTTTTTCCATTTTTTCAGCTTCTTTGCGGCATTCGTCACATTCAGCAATGTGTTTTTTTAATGTTTCATCATCAGAAAAAACAAATAATCCTTCATATTTGGTACATTTATTATCCATTTGTATTACCTCTTATATAAGTATAACGAAAAAGAAGTTAGAATTGTTCAAATATAAAAAAAAGACCTTGTGTATATGAAACAAGGCCTGTCCGTTTAAATAAGAAGAGAGAGCTTTATGTTTTTATAAAAAAGCGTAAATATAAAATTTTGCTAGTTGCATGTCAAATTGTTTACAAAACGTTACAAAAGGCTCTGAAAAATATTTTGAAACGATTAATATGCTAAAATATTTTTATGAAAAAAGTTGCAATTATATATTCAGAATACACACCTGTAATTGATGCAATAATCAGTTATTTGAAAGGTTTTGAGGTTCAAATTTTTGATTTGTATACTAAAGAATTAAATGACTTTGATTTGATTGTGAATATAAATTATAAAAATGAAATTCCTGAAAATCACATTAATGTTCATTATTCGCTTTTACCCGCTTTTCAGGATGAAGAACCTGTTAAGCAAGCATTTTTAGCGGGTGTAAAAGTAACAGGCATTACTTTTTATTATACAAAACCTCAAAGAATTATTGCTCAATATCCTATTTTTATCTCCAATTTTTCTCATTATGATGATGTTGAGCGTGAGTTGCAATATTTGGAACAAACAATTTATCCTTTAATTTTGGAAAAAATTCTAAATAATGAACCGTTTGAAATAAGGCAGTTGTTGTCACAAGGATGCTCCGGAAACTGTGGAGGCTGTAGCTCTTGCAAACATTAAATGTATTAATAGCCGGTGAAGGAAAGTTGTTACCTTTAGTAAAAAGTTCAAAATTTTTGAAAAAACTTTATGCAACATCTGATATAGAAGGGGCTGTAAATGTTAAATTTAATACGTTTGCAGAATTAGCAAAAAAATGTAAGGCTTTGCAAATTGATGTTGTGTTAGTTGAAAACGAAAAATGGATTTTGCAGGGAATTGCAGATGTTTTGAGAAAAAGTTTTGTAAATTGTATTGCTCCGAATGCTTTGATTTCAGATATTTTAACGAATAGTCTTTTGTCAAGAAAATTTCTTTCAAAGTATCATATAAACATTCCTCAAAAAATGAAATACCCAAGTAAATATCCATTGCTTTTAAGGGGAAATGGATTTAAATTTAAGGCGAATTCTTTGGATGAAGTTTTGCAAGTAAAGGATTTAATTAATAAAAATTATCCGCAAGAAATTGTCGACACGACGTTTTTAGAAGAATTTATTGAAGGTGAAGTTTTTAGTGTAACTTCTTTTTTTGATGGTAAAACGCTTAAGACTTTTTCTAAAGATTTACAGATTTTAGAATATTCCAATCTTTTAGAAAAAGCACTAAAGCAAGAAAAATTCGATTTTATTGGATTTTTCAATTCAAGATTGATTAAAAGTGAAGATAAAATTTATAATCTTGGTTTTGGCTTAAATTATGCTCAGACAGTGTTTGAGAAGGATTTTTTGTTTGTCGTATATTGCGGAATTTATCAAAAATTAAATGAACTTAACTAAAAGTATTTTTCTTATTTTTTGTGCTAAGATTTCAGTATGAAAATAATATCAAAAATATTATTAATAATATTCTTTTTTATTTTTTCATTTCTTAACAATAGTCCGATTTTTGATAACTATGTTCAAGATGGCTTTTCTTGTGCAAAAAAACAAGAACATCGTTGCAGTATTGAGCCTGTTGAGAATGAAGGTTTTATTGTTCTGCCTTCAAATTCTAACAGCAATAACTCTATTTCAAGTCTTGGTAGTTCGTACGTTATACCAACTTTGAAAAATTTATTTTTCGCAAAAAATCGTTATATTGTAAAAAATCAATATACAATAGCTCACTTATATGAAACTGAAATTTTTCCAAACGCGCCTTAATTAAATTTTTATCAAAAAGATTTATAATATTTTAGAAAGGAAAGAAACATGGAATTAATTCAGAATTTTGTTTCGGCGCATAATGTGCTGATTTCGGCAGGAATATTAATTCTTGCATATATATTCATTGCGATGGAAAAAATACCAAAAGTTACAATCGCACTTTTAGGTGCAGGTATTACCATTGTGTTAGGGCTAGTTAGCCAAATAAAAACAGTTGGCGGAGTTTTAAACCCACACTATTTTATAAACTTCATTGATTTTAACGTTATTTTCTTACTTGTTTCAATGATGATTATTGTTAATATCACAACAAGAAGTGGCGTGTTTACATATTTGGCAAACGAATTGATGAAGGCTACAAAAGGTCATCCTGTTTTGATTTTGGCAGCTCTTGGTGTATTCACAGCAGTTGTAAGCGCGTTTTTGGATAACGTAACAACCGTAATTTTGATATTGCCTATTACTTTTGCAATTGCTAGAAAATTGGATATCGACCCGATTCCGTTCTTGTTAACAGAAGTTTTTGCATCTAATATCGGTGGTACTGCAACATTAATCGGTGACCCACCAAACATTATTATTGGTAGTGCTGCCGGATTTAGTTTTATGGATTTCATAAATAATTTAACCGGTGTTATCTCAATAATTTTGTTTACGGTAATTGTGTTCTTATCAATAATGTTTAAATCAAAACTTCATGCAGATGAAACTAAGATGAAAGAAATTGCAGAAATTGATAACTCAAAAACAATTACGGATAAAAACTTGATGATTCGTTCAATGCTAGTTTTAGGCTTGGTAATTTTAGGTTTTGTAACGCATGATATTACACATATTGAAACTTGTGTTGCAGCTATGCTTGGTGCGAGCGTATTGTTACTGTTTGAGAAACCAACAGATATTTTAAAAGATGTTGAATGGAATACAATTTTCTTCTTTATCGGTTTATTTATTATTATCGGTGGTGTTGAAGCATCAGGTGGTATTAAATTAATGGCTGAATGGATTTTGAAAGTTACACAAGGTTCTCAAGAAGCAACTTCAATGCTTATTTTGTGGGGTTCAGGTTTGATTTCAGGTATTATTGATAATATTCCATATACAGCAACAATGTCACCAATGTTGGTAGAAATTCAAAGAACAATGGGCGAAGTTTATACAACTCCATTGTGGTGGAGCTTGTCACTAGGTGCTTGCTTAGGTGGTAACTTAACAATTATTGGTGCAGCTGCTAACGTAATTGTTTCAGAAAATGCAGCAAAAGAAGGCCATCCGATTGCATTTTTAAGATTCATGAAATATGGTGTTGCAGTAGTAATTCTATCATTGCTTATTAGCACAGTTTATTTGAATTTGAGATTTATTTAACAAATTCAGGTTATAACAAAAAAGGACGCCCGTAGGGCGTCCTTTTTGATTGTGAATTTTAATAGTAAACTTTTGTTACGAATTTGGGTGAATGTGAAATTGTCATTCAAATTAAGACTTTTAATATATGTAAGATTAAGCAGAGGATATTTATTATGTCAGATGTTTGGAAAATTGCAAAACAAACTAATGCAAGTGATATGTATCAAATAACAAAATCTATGTTGCTTGGTTCTGAAATAATGGCTGCAAACAGACTTACAAATATGTGTAACCAAATGTCTTTATCTTACGACCAAATCATAGACGACCGGAATGAATACATAACAGAAATTGATGCTCAAATTAATGAAATTGAAACTTTGCAAAAAGAATTAGATGCAAAAATAAAAGAACAGGAAGCTGAAAGAAATAAAATATTGTCAAATGCAGGAAATGATGGATTATCAGAAGAAGATGAAGCAAAAGTCAATACTATAAACTCTGAAATTGAAGCTTTGAATGGAGATGCAAATGCTAAAATCGGGAGTATTAGCTCTGATATTAAAGGTAGCAGTTCAAAATTGGAAAGCACTACTTCAAAAGCTGATATTGCGACAGATTACGGAAATACAGCAGTAGAAAAAGGTACTCCGCTTGCAAATACAAAGGACAAAAGAAAATCTTTCTGGAGAAAGCTTTCCGGTAGTTGGAATAAATCAGCAGAGAGAGAAGCCGGTAAAAAAGCTGTAGAAGCCGGTAATAATTTGTTAGACCAAGTTGAAACAGTGAAAGCTTCAGAAAAAGAAATTACAAAGAAAACTAAAAAATATAATCAATAAGTTTAAAAATTTAAAATAGCCGTTTCGGGGAATTTTAAAATGCTACGTTAATCTTATGATAAATTTACTATGACAAATGATTTTGATTACAGATACGACAGCTGCATTTCTCGTGGGATTTGTTCAATGAATCCTCGCACATCTTCCCTTCAAGAAGTTTTGGCTTTATACTTAAAAGCTTCTGCATATTATGCGCTTAAACTTTATGAAAACGATATTGTTGATGAAAGAATCAAGGGAATGATTTTGAATACAATTTCAATTCTTGTTTCTAATCCGCAATTTTCAGAAACAGATTTTAATGTGCTTACTCATGCTTATAATACAGAACTACCGCGCTTAATTAAAGAATACGAAGAAATGTGCAATGAAAAAGGGACAGAACCTGAATATTTGAAAACTGTAATCAAATACAATAAAGAGCTTGATATTATTAATGCAATTCAACTTGGCGAAAAGGAATTTCTAAAGCAAGTAAAAGAGCTTTCACAAGAAACACAAGATTTATACAGAATACTTTTTGTTATTGCAAAAAGTATTTGCATTAACGTTCTAGATTTAGAAACTTTTGATATTGATTCTAAAGACGGATATTTGATGATTTTAAAAATATTAAATTCTTTGAACATAGAAGAAACAAAAGAAATGGGTTTTAAAGATTTAATAATAGAAGCTGTAGAACTTGATAATAAACTTATGAAGCTTCTCAGAAACTCTCAGGAAAAACGTTACGGAAAACAACGCGTAAATGACGTATCTTATACAACAACTCCTGCAAAGGCTATTTTGGTAGTAGGTTCAAATATTCGTGAATTGGAAGATGTTTTAGAAGCGGTAAAGGACAAAAACATTGATGTTTATACTCACGATGAAATGATGATTGCGCATACTTTTCCAAAATTTAGTGAGTATAAAAATTTAAAAGGACAATATGGTCAGGGAATTGAAAACTGTCTTTTGGATTTTGCAACTTTTCCGGGACCGATTATTTTAACTCGTCATTCTCTTTATAATATAGAACATCTTTATAGAGGCTTGCTTTATACTACGGACTTCGCGTCTTCAAAAGGTGTAATTCCCATAAAGAATAAAGATTTTTCTAATGTTATAAAAGCTGCAGAAGATGCAAAAGGTTTTAAAACCGGCAAACAATGTGAAACTGTTTCAATAGGTTATGATTATCATAATTCAATGGGAATTATTGAAGAAAAATTGAGTCAAAAAGATTATTCGCATATTTTTATTATTGGTTTGAATGGTTATACTTTAGAACAACAAACTTATTTTGACAAATTATTAAAACAAACGCCTGATGATGTTTTGATTATTTCACTTTCTTATTGTACACAAAAAGAGAATGTTGTTTGTTTAAACGCTTGCTTTGACGTTTTTGCGACGGTTGAATTTGCAGAAGGTTTGTCTGAAAAATATTCAATACCGATTAGTGTATTTTATCCAAAATGCGACAGACATACGATTTCTCAAATGATATATTTGAGAGAAAAATTTGATATTGAAGTTTTTATCGGAAAATGTACACCAATTATCCTTAATCCAAATCTTATAAATACTTTAAATAGTGTGTTTAAAATACAGGAACTTACTTCTGTAAAAAAAGATTTGAGCAAAATTTTATAAATTTCATCTAAAAAAATGAACATAAATATTTTCTTGTCGTATATAATGTAGAAGTATAATTGTGTTTAAAAATAAACAGATGAATTTATGAAAATTAAAATAAAGCTTGTTATAGTCGCATTATGTTTGAGCTTGAGTCTTCAAGCAGGCGCGATACAAAATATAAAAATTGAACAAAATTCTGATTTGGGATTGAATGATTGTATAAAAATCGCGCTCAATAACAGTCCTGTAATCAAAAAATATATCTTAAATCTTGATGTTGCAAAATCTACGGTCGGAGTTGCAAAATCGGCATATTTTCCGAGTATAAGCTTGGGTGCAGGGTATAAACAGGGCTTTGGCGAAAGAAGTCATAATTTTGGCAGTTATCAAACAAGAACGCTTCCGGGGTTTGATGCTTCTTTATCACAACTTTTGTGGAATTTTGGTAAAACTGACGCGAATATTAGAATGGAAAAATTTAACAAAATTGCAGCAGAATTTGATTTTGATGAAATGGTTTTGACAACAATTTATAATGTGAAACTTCAATACTATGGAGTTTTGGCGGCAAAATCTTTGATGGAGGTTGAGCGTTTAAATGTTCAGATTAACGAACGAAACTATCAAAGGACGCTTGCTTATTTTGACGAGGGTTTGAAATCTAAAATTGATTTAGTTAATGCAGAAGTTAATTTGAGTGATTCAAAAATAGCACTCGTTAAAGCTGAAAATACTTATAAAAACGCAATCGTAAGTTTGAATAATTCCATGTATGTAGCTTATGCACCAAGTTATAGTATAAAAAATACAGAAACTTTTAACCTTGGCAATCCTTATGTGCCGATGAGTTTGACAAATATTGAAAACTACAAAAAGCTTCTTACTTTGCCAGATGATGTTTCAAGCGCGACTTACGCAGTAAAAGCCGAGAAAGCGGATTTTTTGAAGAATTATGTTTTCCAAAAATATCCTTATACATTTGAAAAATCAGTTAGCATTGCAAAAGAAAATCGTCCTGATTTGAAAGCTCTTAATGCGACGGTTAAAGCAATGCGACAATACGTTTTACTTACTAAGCGTCAATATTTGCCTGATTTAAAAGGTGGAGTGGGTTATAGTTACGCAAATAATCGTAATTATGCTGATAGTGGAATGAATGTTTCCGTGAATTTGAATACAACATTTAATATGATGCAAGTTAAGCACGAAGTTGATATTGCAAATTCTCAACTCAATCTTGCGAAAACTGAAGTGGAATTACTTAATCAAAATTTGTATTTTGATATCCAAAGTGCTTATGTTGATATGATTCAACTTGAAAAACAAATTCCGCTACTTGAAACAAAAGTACGTCAAACTTTAGAAAATCTGGAACTTGCGGATGGACGTTACAGCGTTGGTTTGGGTGATTATATTCAATTACAGGATGCGAGAGTAAATTATAATAATGCTCAAAGTTCTTATGTTCAGGCGGTTTATAATTATAATGTAGCGAGGGCAACGCTTGAAAGAGAAATTGCACTTCCGCAAGAGGAGACTTTGACGGTAGAAGATGTTAAAGATTTTCAAAAGGATTTAAAGAAGCAAGAAAAAAATAAATTAACAGTTAAAAATAATCAAAAGAATTCCAAAAAGGATAACGTATGAAGATTTTAGATAAAATTAAAACGATAAAGAAAAGATATATAACGGCAGTAATTGTGACCATTTTTATTGTGTTTACGGTGATTTCCGGCATGATGAAAAACAAAGTCGAATATGAAACTGCGCCGATTGAAAGACGAACAATTACTCAAGTAGTTGAAGCTTCAGGTACAATTAACCCTGTAAACACAGTATCAGTCGGTTCTACGGTTTCAGGATTGATTAGCGCGATTTATGTAGATTTCAACTCTGTTGTTAAAAAAGGTCAGTTGCTTGCAGAAATTGACCCTAGAACTTTCCAAGCGACCGTTGACCAAAATTTGGCGTCTGTTAATTCTGCACAAGCGGATTTAGCTAATAAACAAGCTGCTTATGAGATGAGTGCAAAAACTCTTCGACGTTACAAAAATCTTTATGCGAGAAGTTTTGTTCCAAAATCAGAACTTGACCAAGCAGAAGCGGATTATAAAGCAGATTTGGCACAAGTAAACGCAGCAAGAGCAAAGATTACACAGGCAAGAGCGCAATATAATCAGTCTTTGGTTAACTTGAATTATACAAAAATCACTGCGCCTGTTGATGGTATGATTATTTCTCGTGAAATAGACTTGGGACAGCCGGTTGCTGCAAGCTTCCAGGCTCCTGAATTATTTACAATAGCGCAAGATTTAGAGAAAATGCAAATTGAAGTAAATGTTTCGGAAGCTGATATCGGCGAGGTTAAAGACGGACAGGATGTAACTTATACGCTTGACGGATATCCGAACAGCGAATTTTATGGAAAAGTTACACAAGTTAGAATTTCACCGACTACGGTTTCAAATGTTGTAACTTATTCTGTAATTGTAACTGTTGATAACAGTGATTTAAAGCTTAAACCGGGGATGACTGCGAATGTTTCAATTATAACTGCTAAAAACGAAAATGTTCTTTGCGTTCCGAATATTGCTTTAAAATTTACTCCTAAAACTGACGGTCAAAAATATAAGACTCAGGGACTTTGGATTAAGGATGGTTTGAAGCTTGCAAGAATTGATATTAAAACCGGTGCGAGCGATGATTCATATACCGAAGTTATCGGCGATAATATAAAAGAAGGTGAAAAAGTTCTTGTCGGTATCAAAGGCGGCGGAAAGAAGAAATCAAACGACGCCCCACCACCAAGAATGTAATAAGCATTAATCACCAAAGACAATAAACGGTAAGTCACGTTCTTTTGCATATTCTTTTAAGAAATGTGTTTTATTATCTACATTATTTAAGAAATCAATAGGCTGTCCGACTTTATCAGACTCACTGTAAGCAAAGACACCCATTACTTGTGGGTTAGAACCGTACATTTCATTGTACTCTCTATTGCCTTTTCTTACATTTGAATTTATTGTTGCAAATTTTTGTATGATTTTTTCTCGGATTTCTGCAGGTTCAATTTCTAACATGGATTTATTTTCATTCTCTTTTACAAATTGAACATATTCAGCATCGCTCATGCCGGTTGCTTCTTTTACCAAGTTTGAAATATACAATCTGTCGGATTCTCTTGCTCCGCCAAAGATATAACGGTCTTTAAATTCTTGAATATTTTTACCGCAGCCTGAACCTGAATCTGTATTACCACCGCCATATACATATTTCGTAGGAATATCCAGCAATACACCTTGAGATCTAAAGAATCTGTATTTGCTTTCAGGACGTTCTGCGTAGCTTACTGATAACAATGCGTCAGAATCTACAAGTGAGAATGCATCAAATTTTGCTAATTGGTTTGAATGATCTAAACCATGAACAAAGAAGTGAATGTTACCTGTTTCAACATCTGTTTCTGCTCCATTATTATTAAGACCTTTGGCTTTTACACCTTTAGCTGATGTGCCTTTAGGGAAACCAATTGCTTCCCAGCTTTCGTCTGTCATTTCGTTGAATTTAATAACAACAACACCATCTTTATCCTGATAAACACCTTTTAAGTTAGTACTGCCATCAGCGTTTACTGTTGTAATAGCTTGTTTCATTCTGCTTGCTTGTGGAAATTTTGTAACAGGCAAAATTGGTTGAGATTTTTGCAATTCTTTTTGATATTCTTTAATTTTTGCAACATAAACATCCGCAGACTCTCCAAAACTGCGAACATTACCGTTAAAATCAACTCTTGATTTGCCAACCTTTGTATCGTGGAAAGAATCATCAGCTTTTACTGCTCTTAAATCTGCATGTGTAAATATTTCTGCCATATCAACAAGATTATCTTGTTGCAAATCAAAAGCAACTGATTGCAAACGTTTTGTTAATTCACCTTCTGATTTAGAAGTATTAACAAAATTTAACCATTCATGGTATTTGCAAATTTTATATAGTTTTGTTTCTTCTTCAGAAGTCAAATTAAATTTCTTAGAAATAAAGAATACATCAAATGCTCCGTTTTCAGCATGATAACCATCAGGATGCCCTTCTGCCTTAGTTATATCATGCATTAAAGATGCTAGTAGCATAACTTTTTTATCAGATTCATTTAGTTTTACAAATTTAGGGTCTTGTGAAATTTTTTGCATAACTTTTAGAGAATGTTTCATTACATCATAATCATGAGCACCACGAGTGCCGTTATTACCATGTTGGGCTTTGCCAATCATAGTTCGGATTTCAGGCAAAACTTCAACAATTTCATTTAAGAATTGTTCAACTTGTGGATTTTCACATTTGATTCTATTGTTTTTAGAAAATTTAACAACGTCATTTCTCAAGCTTTCTACAACTGCTTTTGTTTTAACATCACTGATTTCAGCCAACTTATGACCATTATTTAGATTTACGGGATAACCATATAATGTGTAACCTGTTTTGTTTGTATCGTTTTTAAGTAGTTCAAAGCCGTAATAGTCAAAAACTTTTTGTCTTTCAGTTTCCGACAAATCTTTAGTTTTTTCAAGAACAGTATTGATAAAATCTTCTCTTGAGTATTCTTGAGAAATGCTAAATTTTGTAAAATCTTTATCAGAAATTTGTGCAAGAGAATTTGCCAATTTTTTAGTTGAAGTATTGGTGTTTTTAATTTGTTCTGTACTCAATTTATTAGTTTCAATACCTAACGAACGAACAAGTGATGGTAATAGTTCACAATATTCTTCTTGGTTTCTAGGAATAAGTGGTGCCTTTTCTTTTAATTTATCGCTAATTCCAAATAAGTCAGTATTACAAGATACAAGAGTTTTTAAAATAGAACGTTTCTGAGAAAGCGGAATTTCGTTAATATTTTCGTTGCCAATTAGTCCTGATAATTGAGAAGCAATGACAATGTCATTAGCTTCCCAATTGGCAAATTCTGCTTTTCCTACTTTTTGTTCTAATGATTTATATTGCTCAACTGTGATTTCATTATATTTCTCTATTAAAATAGAAAGATGTTGAGGGGCTATATCATATTTTTTATAGTTTAAGCATAAATCGATAGCATATTGAGAATTATCAGCATCTGTGATTTGGAGAATTTCAATAATATCTTTTTTCTCAATACCATTCTTTAAACTTTTATAGATATCGCATCTCGCATCAAAAGTCTCTTTAGGCTTGCGGTCAAAAGGGTCTCTTAACAAATCATTAATGTTTTCTAATTTAAAATCATTATCATTTAATAATAATTTTGCAAGTTTAATATTTTTATCTTTTATATATTCTGCGGTTGTTCCAATTTCAGAAATTTCTTCTGATTTATTTTTAATTAATTTTAACATTTCGATATCCACATTAGAACATAAAATTGAAGGTAAAGAACCTTTGTCCCAACCATCTTTTATTTTTAAACTTTTAATAAAATCAATTTTTTCATTAGAAAAGCCGGATAATAATAAGTCAGCAAAATCTTTCTCACCCATAAATAATTTTTGGGGTCTAACTATTTCTGAAATATATTTAAAATCACTTTTTTCAATCTTTTTCAAATTATTTAAAATAGTTGTTAATACTTCTTTTGAATTTATATTTTTGTAGAAACTTATATTACCTAAATAAGTTACAATAGCTTCAAAATGTTCTTTAAATTCCGGATGTTTTTCAAGAAAAGCACCGGCTTCTTCTAAGAATTTTTCTTGAAATTCATTTTCTGTATATTCAATAAAATGTTTATAACAATCATTATTTATATTAGATTTTAAATTACCTGTTTTATTCATAAGTTCATACTTTAAAGCAAATGTGTTACCATCACAAGTTTCAGCCAAATTTTTCAAGAACTTAGCTTCGTTTGTTGTATAATCATTTCTTTCAAAGATTTTTTCGAAAGCTTCTACGCTTTCTTTCGTCGTTAAACATTTATAAATATATATATTGTCCCACTTTACAATTTCACTATCTTTTGTAGGGAATTTGCAATTATATTTTAAAGCAAGCTTGACTAAAGAAAGTTGTTCCGGCATTTTTGCTCGATTTGTTTCCCTACAAATATTTTTAACATCACTTTCTCTCATGTCTTTGGCTAAATTTTCTATTACAAAATCTAGCTGCCAATCCTGTTGAATATTAGAAACAGTCTCAGCTTCTTCCATAGAAAGCATTCTACCTAATTTTTCTTTAAAACTAGGATTGTTTAATATATCTATTATTTTATTTAGTAGTTCTGTACTATATAAATATTCGGTTTTACCGTCTTTAGTAGTTCTATATGCAAAATGTTCATATTCACTTTGGTCGTATTTGACACCGGTCTTATCTAAAGCAGTAAATCTTCGCAATGTTTCAGGTATTAATGTACGTACTCCATCAATATTCTCGAAACATTTATCCCATTCATATTGTTTATTTTCACTAGGATTTGTTTTCAAAAATTCTCTAATATCATTTTTCGTTGCTTCATCAAGTTTCGGGTTTAAAAGTGTTTTTATAATATCTGTGTATGTATCATAACCTCTTTTACCATAGTAATTAGCGTTATCAAATTGTTCTTTTGTGAATAAAGCTCTATCTTCTGCCGATAGTGACATATATAAATTGTTAAATTCATAAGAGCAGTTATAATTTTGAAGTTTAAGTATATCTTTAACATCATTTACAGTTGTAATTTTTGTAAAATCAGGAATATAATTATGGCTTACATTCATTTTTTTTAATTGTGTATGTTCAAAGTAGTATTTCAACGCTTCTACTTGTTCAGGAGTGTTGATGTCATTTAAAATTTTAAGCATTGCATGGTTTTCATTGAACAAATTAGCTATATAATTGTATCTTAAAGAATTTTTTTCAAATTCCGCAATATTTTTAAATAACATTGAAACAACTTCACGTTTAGAAGCATTGTCTCCTGCTGCGTCCAAGAATAGTTTAACTTTGTTATCACCATATACACAAGCACCTGCTTCAATTCCTTGCTGAATCAATTTTATATCTTCTGGTTTTGCATTTTTATAATTATTGATAACAAAATTTAAATTATCATAATTTAGTTTTTTCAAAACACCTTCTGAAGCAAAAATTTGTGAAATAGTTTTAGTTTCATCTTTTGAAAGTTTTGAAATTTTTTCTAAAGTAGATGAAGAAACATTTTCTACAAATTTTAACTGTTTAGCCAATTCTTTTGGGTTATCTGTAACTTTAAAGCCATTCGGAGTTCTTTGAGCAGGAATACCACGCTCTATTCTTGCTGATTCTGTGTTGATATAATTATTAAAATCTTCTTCTTTAGATTCTAATAAATTAATCAAATCAAAGCCTTGTTCTTTAGCAGTTTTAATATGAGAATCAATATTCTTTAAATCTTCGATTGAAATTTTTTCAGATTTGAGAATTTCAACCATTTGTTTTTCAGAAACATCAGGATTTTGAAGCATTTTTTCAAAGGCTTCTTGTTTTTCAGGATGATTTGCAATTTCATCTTTAATGACAGCACGTTCAGTTGGTGAAAATTTCTTTTCACATTCAACCATAGATTGTTCTAAAATATTTTCTACAAAATATATAACATCGTATCCTTCTAATCTTCTTTCACGAGATTTTAAGTTTTGTACTACTTTTCCAATATTATTTGGAGTAACAAATTTTACTAAATTATTAAATCCTTCTATTTTAACCATTGGTTCTTCATTGCCATTTGGATATTTAATATTAATATCTGATAACACTTTTATAATAGTTTCAGCGTTTGGATTTTCTTTAATTAAAGCATCGATTTCTTCTTTATAATATTTTAAATTTTCTTCTCCATAAACTTCTTTTAAGGCACTATATAAATCAACACCTTTTGAATCAGTAAACCATTCAACATCTTGAGCTCTAAAAATGTAGTTACCATCTTTGTCTTTAATACTTAATAACGAATTTGCCAATTCTGAATTGTTATTAAGAGCTTTATCAATGAGCTTTTTGTCTAAAGAATTAGAATTTTCTAATCGGCTATTGACTTCACTTGAACGCACACCGCCTTGTTCCCTCGCCCCTTGTGGGAGAGGGTTAGGTTGAGAAACATTATCGGCTTTTTCAAGTTCAGCTTTAAATTCGCTCACAACTTTCACGCACATAGCCTGATAAGCTGCGATTGCGCGTTCGGGAGATGAAAATTTTGATACGGTTTTGCCATCGTTCATATCAAATTTTAAAGTTTTGCCGTTTTCTTG
>CAKVGW010000040.1 GCA_934747325.1 uncultured Candidatus Melainabacteria bacterium
GGGCATAAGAATGTTTCGTTCACTCTAAATGTCTATGGCAGAGCAAATCTTCAACAAAAAATCAAATGTATGAATTTATTAAACGATTTGCTTTAATAAAAAATCACTCATTATTTGAGTGATTTTTTTGATTTTAATGCTTCAAAGAAAGCTGATTCGTTTTGTTCGTTAAGTAATAGATTTAAAAACTCTGTTTCATCAAAATTTTCTGAAATTTTTCTATTAACAATTTCACCTAAAGTTCTTAGTCTATCTAGTTTTACTTTGTTCGAGATTCTATCTTGTAGTCTTTTATTGTTTTTAATCGATTCAATAAAAGCATGTGCTGATTCGTCATCAAAACTTTCAAACATAACTGGAATTCTAACTGCAGCTCCATTTGCATAAAAATCAGTCCTATTAAACCTATAGCTCCCGCCAATATAACCAACGTATGTTTGAGTTAGAGCGAATACATACTTGTATAATAACTCTCGTGGAATATAACCAGCGTATTTACTAAGTTCATAAACACAATTATCTTCCTCTGTGAAATTATCCAAATTTGAAATAAGTTTCTCTATAATTGGCTCCAGTAGATATTTTTTAGACCTAGTTGTCAAATATTTTTTTGAAGCTACTATATTCATAAATGAAAAAGCATACTTTATTTCAGATGCATTTGCTTTTCCAATAACTTGATCAACCCTATTACTTACCTGAACCATTACACTTTTAGGTAATACTTTCCATAGAATAGGAGCAACAAATTCTATACTAGAACGAAGAATCGTTGAACAATTTTCCGTTATGTAAGAAGTAAAAAATCTGTTTATGAGTTCATTTTTATATGTATCTGGCAGATTAGTAATAGCTTCTGTTACACTATATTCATTTCTATCAAATTCATTAGTTCCCATTACATTAATATAATCATCAATATCTACAATTTGAGGTGGATATTCTTGGCTTAATACGTATTTTATACAATCTTCCATCATTGAAAGTGCTTTTAATGGACCAGGGTCTGAGCTTTTTGGATGCCCATCAAAAATATGACGAGTTTCTTTTGCTTGTTTTAAAACTTTATGAGCTTCCCAACCAATCACACCTATTTTATATGCCCCGTCAATAAGCATTTCATCATTTATATTATCCTGAAAATCTTCATATTTTTTAATTGCTTTGCCAGGATTCATTTCTTTATTGAACATTGAAATACTTCTAAACAAAATTTTATTTCTTAAATCATCTACAACTGCATTCCAAAAAGAACCAATAGCACTTCTATATCCACCAACTGTTAAGACCCTTAGAGTTTCCTCTATGTAAGGGTTGTCTCTTATATCTTCTCTTATTAATTCACAAATTTTTCCAAATTGTAGTGATGAATCATTATTTGGTACTATAATTTGTTGTTTCATATAATATCCTCTCATGCTCAATAAGATTATTATAAATTTATATTTTTCTATATGATCAAAACTTAATTATTTTTTAATTATTTAATTATTTAATTTATAAATCCACATCTCATAGTCAATTTAATCTTGTTATGCATGTTAAATTATACTTGCCTCTCACAAAACGTGACATTTAGTCACCTTTTGTTCGGCAGAGTCTCCAGGCGCATTTTTTGTTTATTGAGAAGTTAAATGCCCGTCTCACTCGCCAAGCAAAGCTTGTCGGGTTCTTACCTCTCACAAAACTTCACAAATCTAAATATAAACGCAAATTTATTTTTTGTTTTGTTTTAATATAAATAGAAGTGTGTGATTATGGACATCAAAATTAATAGCGCAATTAATTTTCAACGTCGCCTGAAACCGAAAGAAGAAGGTGAATATTCTGCTGTCTTAAATCAAGCTAAAGCAAAAATCGGTAACACAGGTAAATCAATTCTTATTGTTCCGACTTCATCACTTCCGCAAAATACTCAAAATAACACAGGAGTAGGTACACTTAATCAAGTAGAGAGTGCAAAGTTCTTTGATTTTGCAAAAAAATATTGGGGAATTAATGAAATTCAAATTCAACCTGTGGGTCAATACCATGCTTGGCAAGGACAATTTCCGATTTATTCAGGTACATCAATGGATTTAGGTAATCACATGATTGATATAAAATCACATTGTACAGAAGAAGAATTTAAAGAAATCGTTAAATCAAATGGCGGTAAAGCTAACGTGAATTACCCAAACATTGTTGAAGCTTTTTCAGCGCAAGAAGAAATTTTACATAAAGTTTATGAAAGAGAAAAAAATAATCCTGAATTTGCAATTTTTAAGACTCAAAACTCAGAAAGACTTGAGCCTAAAGCTCTATATCGAGCGTTAAGAGAAATTAATCACTCACACGATTACAAACAATGGAATGATACAGACAAAAATCTTTATTCATTACCGCAAGCTGAGCGAGAAAGAAGAATTGCAGAAATCTACAAATTAAAAAACAAAGAAATTGATTTTTATAAATTTAAGCAATTTTTAGCTGAAAATGATTTAAAAAAAGCAAAAGATATGCTCAATCAAAAAGGATTAAAACTCAATGGGGATATAATTTGCGGATTATCTTATGATGAAATTTGGTCACATCCGAAAGCCTTTTTAGAAGGTAAAACAATCAAATGGGATTTGCCTGCACTTGATTTAGATTCAAAAGAAGCCGAAAAATTAATAAGAGAAAAAGTAAATATTTACGCAAAACGTTTTGACGGGTTTAGAATAGATGCTTCTTGGATTTATGTTCAACCACTCAATAAAGATTATGGCGATAAAATTTTGAATATAATTGATGATGAAGTTAAAAAAGTAAAAGGCAAAGATTTTGACTTGCATAATATTATGCATGAATTTGTAGCGTCAGTAGATGATTTTAACGTTTATGACGGGGAAAAATTAAAACCTTACATTGATAATAGAGTTAAAATTTATACTTCTGATTGGCTTGCTGATGATTGGGGAACAAATAAGAGTTTTATCGAACGTGGTTGGAAGCCTGAAAACTTTATCATTGGTGCAACTAACCATGATTCAGAGTCAATAAAATTTAATGAAAATCAAGCAAAAACGCTTAGTAAAATTTTAGGTATTCCATTCAAAAAATTAAAAGACGAAAAAGAATTTGTTAAAGCAAAATTTGCAGAACCCATGATGGCTTACAATAATATGATATATTTTAGAGATGCGCTTTCAAATGAAGGCGATAAGATTTCTGCAGATTTTGAAGAAAAATATTTTAAAAACTTAGAAAACGGTAAAGGTTTTAATCCAATGGACGCTTTAGAAAAAGCTTTTAAAGCGAAAGGCTTGGATAAAGACGAGCCTGAATTATTTAACAAAATCGTTAAATACAGAAAAATTTTAGAAAATCCGAAAGGCACACATAAAAAAATTGCTTTGTTTGCAGTCGGTTTGGGTGTATTGCTTAGCGCAGGAATTGTAATACTAAATAAAACTTATAAATCAAAAGGGTAAAGTTATAAAACTTCACCCTTTTGATTTTTAATCTTTTTAGTGTTTATTACATACTTACTCTATCTTTGATTTCTTCCATTTTATGGTCAGCCAATCTTGAATCACCTTTAACTCTTGAATAAGCCAAATAACCGTTCATTCTTTCAATCTTAGTCAAATTTTTAGAACCGCATTTTGGACAAACATCCATGTTCAATTCTTGGTGACCACAATCATCGCAATAAGATAGTGACAAGTTTACACCTTCGTAGAAACCTTTGTCCATTGCTCTGTTAATAAGTGTTTCAACTGCATCTGTATTATAATCAATAGGATATTTTACGTATTGAATTTTACCACCGTTGAATAAATCCCAGAATCTGCCTTCTAAGTCTTGTTTTTCAATCGGACTGATTTGTTCTGAAACATGGCAGTGGAAAGAGTTTGAAATATATGGCTTATCAGAAACATGTTCTACAATACCATATTTTTTTCTGAATTGTTTAATTTGAAGACCGCACAAGTTTTCAGCAGGAGTTCCATATATTGCGTAAAGAATTCCGTCTTTTTCCTTGTATTCGTTAATCTTATTATTGATATACTTCATAACTTCAAGAGCAAATTCGCCATCTTCAACAAGCGATTTACCATTATGAATTTCTTGTAACTCGTTTAATGCAGTAATACCGAATGATGCAGTTGAAGATTTCAAAACAGGTCTGATTTTATCATGAATACCTAAGTGACCGCCCAAAAAACCGCCTTCGCAGAATGCTAGAGGGTTTACAGAAGCTTTCATTTCGCCAAGATAATTATAAGTTCTTATATGAAGTTGTCTGATTAATTCCATATAATAATCAAGAACTTGATAGAAATCTTTGCTTTCTTTTTTAGCCTTAGCGTAAATCATTGGCAAGTGCAAGCTGATTGCACCAATATTAAATCTACCAACAAATACAGGAGAATCATTTTCATCAGCAGGATACATTCCGCCTCTTTCAAACCAAGGTGACAAGAAAGCTCTGCAACCCATTGGAGAAACTACTTTTCCGTATTTTTTGTACATAGATGCTACGTAGCCTTCACCTGATAACGATAACCAGTCAGGGTACATAGTTTTTTTAGAACATTCTACACCGGCAGTAAACAAGTCGTAATTAACTTTGCCTTCGCTGTGAAGATTTTTATCATACAAGAATACAATTTTAGGGAATAATACAGGTTTTTTATTTCCTTTTTTACCCTGTCCGCCCATTCTGATTTTAAGCATTGCAAGAGTTGCCATTTTTTCATATTCGCCTGTTCCTAAACCTGTTGAAACAGTAATGAACGGATAATCACCTCTTGAAGATGCCACTGTATTGAATTTATATTCCCAACCTTGGAAACCTTGTTCAAAATCTTTTTGTAAATCAGCTAAAGCTGCTTCTCTTGCTTTTTCAAACGACAAGCCTAAGCATAAATACTTGTCATATTGTCTTTGGTAAGTTTTTTCAGCATAAGGTGCTAAAATTTTATCAACTTCAGGCACTGTAAAACCACCGTATTGTTGGCTTGCTGCAGCCATTACGATATCACCGATTACGTCAAACGCTACATCAAGTGATTTTGGTTCGTTGTACCACAAGTTACCCATTTCAAAGCCGTCTTTAAGAACTGATGCTACGTCAAATAGACAGCAGTTCATAGTATCACGTCTTGCAGACATATCGTGAATGTAAATATAACCATCTCTGATTGCTTGCAATTCGTCTACTGTTAAGAAGAATTTTTTGTATAATTCTTTGTTTAATTCATTGAAAATCAATGAACGTTTTGTAGAAACCAAAGTTGAATCAGCATTGGCATTTTCTTTATCACCAATGTACATAATTCTTTGAGATTCTTGATAAACTTTGTCTAGCATGTGTACAAAATCCTGCTTGTAGTTTCTGTAATTACGGTAGCTTTGTGCAACTCTTGGACTGATGTGTTCCAATGCGCCTTCAACAAGGTTGTGCATATCAGCGATTGTAACTTCTTGTTTGTTCATTCTAACAATATTTTCATCTACAAAATCGCATATTTCTTTTAATTCCACATCCGTAAACTCTACTAACATTCTTGTAGCAGATTTTTTTACAGCATTAATAATTTTGTTGTTATCAAATTCTTCTTTTGTACCATCTTTTTTAACAACATAAATGCAATTTAATTTTAAAGGTTTAATTTGCGCAGTTTTTGGCTCAATAATTTTTGACATAGGTGAAATTGTAGAGCCTTTAATTACGTCGGTTGCTACTTTTGTTGGTGAGGTAAATTCTACAATATTTCTTTCCTTATTTAAACTATTCTGCATTTCCTTAAAAACCTCCTAATCTAAGTAAAGGTGAGCTATTTATTTTTATTCAGCTTCCTTATAATAAGAGAATAACATTCTCTTCCCCAAATCTAATCCTATGTTTATATGATAATTCAAACATTAATTCTAATCAAGAAATTTACAAAACATCACAATCCCTCAAACTCAATAAAATTAAGCTTTTTACATTTCTCAATATTGTAAAATTTTGTTAACTTTTTCGCATGAAAAATGTTGTAAAAACGATTGACAATTTCTATAAATGTCATTGATTGTAAAACAAACACTTTAAGAATAAAAACAATCACCCATGCTTTGTTCAATGGAAAATTGAAAGTGGAAAATGGAAAATTGTTTTATTCGCTTTGCTTATATATATAAAATGGAACTTTTTTTCTTATTTATCGTCTTAACAAATAGAATGGCAAGAGGAGATATGAAGATGAGTAGAGCATTGAGTAATTTAGAATTTATTTATACGAATGAAAATGAAAACGGAGCACCAAAAACTTTTAGTTCAATTGTTAACAATGATGATATTTTGCAAATGTATCTAAAAGAAATTGGTAAAAAGAAAATGCTAACGAAAGCGGAAGAGGTTGAACTGGGGCGTAAAATTCAGGAAGGAAAACCGTATGAAAGAGAGCAGGCTAAAAAAGAACTTGTTCAAGCGAATTTACGGTTAGTTGTGAGTATTGCTAAAAAATACATAGGTCAGGGTGTTTTATTTATGGATTTGGTTCAAGAAGGTTCACTGGGCTTAATTAAAGCCGCAGAAAAGTTTGATTATAAAAAGAATTTTAAATTTTCGACTTATGCGACTTGGTGGATTAAACAAACTATTATTAGAGCGATTTCAAACCATGCAAGAACAATCAGGATTCCTGTACACATGTTGGAAAAAATCAGAAAATATAAGCGAGCGTGTTCTTTGGTATCTGTAAATAGCGATATGGAATGTGATGTAGAAACTATTGCAAAGTTATCAGGCTTGGATGCAAAAAAAATTAATGAAGTGAAAAGTGCATTAAAGAGAGAACCTGTGAGTCTTGATACTTATGTGACGGATGATTTATGTATTCAGGATTATGTTGAAGATACCTCTTATTCTTCGCCGGAAAATAACGCTCAAAAATTATTACAGCAAAAAGATATTGTGCGCTTACTTAAAGCTCTTGATAAAAGAGAGGAAGAGATTATCAAAAAGCGTTTTGGAATTGATAATGATGAACCAAGGACTTTAGAACAAATTGGAAAAGCTTTGGGATTTTCTAAAGAGCGTATTAGACAATTAGAAAATATTGCAATACAAAAATTGAGGAAAGTTGAGCAAGTAGAGAATTTAAAAACATATTTAGAAAGTTAAAAACGGTATCAAAATTGTTGTTATGAAGGTGCGTCAAAGTAACGCACCTTTAAAAAAATTTATGCTATAATTTTGACTATGAGAAAGAGCGTTAAAATATTAACCGCAACTGTTTGTTCGGCTTTTGTAATTGCAGGTTTTGGAGTTGGCACTTATCTTTATACATTGCCAAAACTTGTTTCAAGCGCATGGCTAAATAAAGTTGCCGTAAAGGAAGCAACAGAGTTTTTAAAAGCGGATTTGTCAATCAAGAATCCAAAACTTGCTACAAGTTTGAGTCCGAATATCGGCTTTACTTTGGAAGAATTGACGCTTACGAAAAATAATAAACAAATACTTGCTCTTAATAATTTAGATACAGAATTTTCTTTCAAAGATATTTTGGCAAAACGTATTATTGTAAAAAAACTTCTTGCAGATAATATTTTTGTAAACACTTCTGATTTGATGGCGATTTTACCTAAACAAGAGCAAAAAGAAGAAAAGCCTGCTGCATTTAATTTAGATTTATTTTCTACAATTTTAGGCGTAAAAGAATGCTTAATAACGTACAACATGGATGATGTAGGAATAAAATTTGACGCACAGAATATTCTTTTGGATAGAACTAAGGCTAAAAAATATTTGCATTTTGATTTTGATTTCTTTATGACAAAAGGACAAGATACAATAAAAGTTTCTGCAGATGATAAACATTGCATTTATATGGGTAATGGGGAATTACATATAGATAAATTTCCGATAGAAATAGATAAATCAAAAATTGTGATTGATGCTTTCGCTTCAAGAAAAGCCGGCATGAATTTAAATATTTCATCTAAAAATTTTAGCGCACGAGATATTTATAATATCGCAGCTTCTAATATAATTATGCCAAATGGTAAAGAAATGCTTGCGCCAATTTGTGATGTAAGCGGAAGTGTGGATTTTAACGTGCATTTAACCTCCAAAAATATTCGTGGGGATATTAATGTAAATGAATCAAAATTCAAGATAAAAGATTTAATGAAAATGCCTGTAAAAATTACGCAAGGTATTGTCGAAATTGGTAACAAAGATATTATTCTCAAAGATTTTAAAGGGTATTATAATAACAAAACTAATGATACTTTGACGATGGAAGGCACGGTTAAAGATTATTGGAAAACTTGTGATACGAAAATTGTTTCGGATATTTTTGTGAATGACGATTTCTTTAGAGATTATGTTTCAAAAATGCTCGGTTCTCCAATTAGTTTGGTTGGTGATGCAGGTTCAAGATTAACATTGACTTCTAAAAACGGTTCTTGTGATATTTTGTGGTATTTTTTGCTTAGAGAGGGCGAAGGTTTTAAATTAGGCGATCAATCAATGGTTTTGCAGGATTATAAAACTCTTTTTAAAGTTGATTTAAGTGTTGTAAAAAATATTTTAAAAATAAACACAATTGATTATTTTATAACAAATGAACTAAAAAAAGGCATGACGCCGGTTCTTTCAATTAACGGAAATCTTGATATGGCAGATAATATGAAGCTTCAAGATATTCATTTGAAAATTCCGCGACCTTTGCCAAGTGAATTTTTAAACTTTTTAGCAGGTCAAAAGATTTTTAAAAAAGGTACTATTACAGGTGAAATGGGCGTGATTAATACGGGTGAGTTCCCTGTAATGGAGGGAGTTATAACTCTTGATAAAGTTAGAATTCCATCTCAAAGACTTTTTATCAAATCAGCTAAAATTGGTGCTAAAGGCGATAAACTCGGGGCGATTGCAGAAGGAAGATTTAAGCGCTCAAAATATAACTTCAAAGGTTATATTGTTAATGATTTAAGGCTGCCAATTGTAGTAAAGTATGTAGATTTAGATGTTGATAATATTGATTTGGAAAGGTTTTTGGCGAATAGTCAAGAGAGCAGTAATGTTAATAATACCCTCTCCCCTTCCCTCTCCCAAGGAGAGGGGGCTTCGCAGGCTCTGACAGATAATGATACGGCATCTGACAATGTTGATGTTCCAACATTCCAAAAAGGTTTGATTATTGTTGAAAAATGCATGTTAAATCTTGAAAATGGAAAATACAAAAACGTTAATTTTGGTAATTTGCACGCAAATTTAACGCTTGATAAAGACGGAATTTTGAATTTGCAATCAAACAAGTTTGATATTGCGGAAGGTATTTCTACATTAAAAGTTCGTGCAGATTTAATTAAAAACAAATATTATTTAAGGCTTGGCGTAAAAGACGTTAATTCAACCGTTATGGCAGACGCTCTTTTGGGCTTACCTAGAGAAATCTCGGGAAAAGCAATGGGGTTAATTGAAATTAATTCTGATGCGAGTCTTAAATTAAATGGTGATATTAAATTTAATATTCAAAACGGTACGATTGAAAAAATCGGGTACGTGGAATATATTTTAAAGGTTGCATCATTATTTAGAAATCCGCTTGTAATGATTTCTCCGACTACATTTGGTGATTTAGTTAATATTCCTGATGGTAAATTTGATGTTATTAAAGGAGAATTAAACCTTAAGGATAATGTTATTCAAAGAATGATGATAAAATCTTCTGCAAAACAGTTGAGTTCGTTTATAATCGGTAGATATGATTTGAACACAAATGACGCGTCTTTAAGAATTTATACAAAAATGTCTAATAAAGGCGAGGGTTTTGCAGGATTTTTAAGAAATATATCTTTAAATAGCTTGGCAAATAAAATTTCTTCAAGCGAAAGAAATGAAGGCAATTATTATTCATCTGAAATAGAACAAATACCTCAAATTGATGCAGACGAAAAAGACGCTCAAATCTTTTTAACAAAAGTCGATGGCGATGTGATTAATTTTAACTTCTTATCTTCTTTGCAGAGGATTAAATAAAATTATTTCCCTTCTTTTAACTTTTTAGACCTCAAATCTCTGTGGAATGTAATTGCAAATCTGTGTGCTTCATCTCTTATTCGTTGGATTAAGTAGAGCGCGTTAGAATCTCTCGGTAGTAAAATTGAGTCGGGTTGGTTTGGTAAAAATACTTCTTCTTCGCGTTTAGCGAGAGAAACAAAGTCAATTCCGCCTTTGCCAACTTTTATTCCCATTTCTTCAACGATTTGCATAACGCTTGATAACTGACCTTTCCCGCCATCAATAATAATCAAATCAGGTTTTTCCCACTTAGGTTCACCTAATCTTGAAAGTCTGCGCGAAAGCACTTCTTTCATAGACAAAAAGTCATCCGGCTTTCCTTCTGTTGATTTGATTTTGAATTTTCTGTAAGCAGTTTTTTTCGGTAAACCATTTTGAAAAACAACCATAGAAGCAACCGTGTTTGTTCCTTGAATATGTGAGATATCATAGCATTCAATACGGTTAGGGAAATTTGTCAATTGTAATTTTTCAGCCAAATATGAACCGACTTCATTAAAATCATCTCTGATTTGCGCCATTTTTTTAAGCTTTGCATTCTCCAAAAGATTTGTTGCATTTTTAAGTGCAAGTTCATAAAGTTCTTTAAACTTGCCTTTTCCATAACTTATTGTAACTTTTTTACCTGAAAGAATTTTCAACCAATCCTGATAAAGTTCTTTTTCGCCTACTTCTTCCAAATCTTTTGAAATAATTCTATCAGGAAATTCTAACTTGAGATTTGTGTAATAATCTCTAAAGAAGGTTTCAAAATATTCTGTTTTATCGACATTATCAACAAAATAAGTAAAGTCTTTTTTATCAATCAATCGACCTTCTCTAACCATCATAATTACGATTGCGAGAATTCCGTCTTCATAAATTACGGCAATAATATCTTCGTTGAGTTTAGTGTTTTCATAAACAACTTTTTGTCTTTCCAAAGTTTTTTGTAAATCCAAATAACTGTCACGCATTTTTGCAGCTTTTTCAAACTGTTCAGACTCTGCGTATTTCTGCATTTGAACTTGAATTTGTTTTAAAAGTTCAGACTGTTTGCCA
Organism: uncultured Candidatus Melainabacteria bacterium; assembly: GCA_934747325.1. GTDB lineage: Bacteria > Cyanobacteriota > Vampirovibrionia > Gastranaerophilales > Gastranaerophilaceae > CAG-196. The sequence continues at coordinate 11,087 of CAKVGW010000040.1, forward strand.
CTCAAAAATAACTCAACCTGTTGAATAAGTTTTTGGTATTCTTCCGGAGTAACTTTGCCTTGGCAAGGTGCAAGACATTTTCCGATGTGATAATAAAGACAAGGACGATTTGTAAATTTTGGCGTTTTACATTGTTTTAAAGGAAACAATCTTTTCAAAAAATCAAGCGTAGCATACATTGCACCGACATCAGTGTAAGGTCCGTAAAATCTGCCTTTATCAGGATTTAAATTCTTTTTGCGCACAACTTGAATACGCGGAAAATCTTCGTCAGTGATTAAAAAATAAGGATATTTTTTATCGTCTTTTAAAAGAATGTTGTACTTTGGTTTGTGCTGTTTAATTAAATGAGATTCTAAGATTAAAGCTTCAACTTCAGAGTCAGTAATAATGTATTCCAACTTTTCAATTTGTGAAACTAAAATATTTGTTTTAGGACTCTCGTGTTGCTTATGAAAATAGCTGTAAACTCGTCTTTTTAAGTTTTTCGCTTTACCAACATAAATAATAGTACCTTCTTTATCGTAATAAAGGTAGCACCCCGGTTGAGTCGGCACAAGTTTAATTTGTTCTAATAAAGCTTCGTTCATAGTTAATATTATACAACATTTATCTTAAAGCAAAATAGGATGGCTTTTGCCATCCTATTTTAAATCTATTCAGTTAAATCAAACTATCTTAATTTTACAGTTACTGATTTAGCTTTTTGAGTGTATTCTAGTTTATCTTCTCTTGATAACCAGCCTAAACCCATTTCAGCAAAGTTTTCGTTTAAGCTAAGGTCTTTTTTCATCTTATTGATTGAAACTTCACCTTTGTTTGAAAGGTAGTTGTAAATTTGACCAGCTGATTCAATAATTTGTTCTTGGATACCTTTTCTTTCTTCTTTAACTTTTGCCATTTTAAATCTCCTTCTTAAATAGTGTCGTCTGTAAAAACTTACTCATCAATTGTAGTAAAAATTTTCTTGTTTTGCAATACTTTTCAAAGGCGTTTGTGATAAAATAGTCCATAAGGAGTATGTTATTAAATTTTATTAAAGTCGATTTTCGGACTAAAATTTTAGTCGATAAATATTTAGAGCTTATTTCTGTTGGTGTGAAACCATCAGAAATACTGGTGCTTGTTCAAAATTCAACTCTAAAAAAACAATTTAGCGATAAAGTTTTAGAAAAAATTAATGTTAACGCTATCGAAAAATTAAACATACATTCTTTTTTTTCAATTGTCTATAATACATTGATTGAAAATTGGTGTTTTATAGAAAATTCAATTCCGTCAGATAAACATTTTATACTCCCAAATCTTGTAGGTTTAGAAGTTTCACAGTTTTTGTTAAAAGATATTTTAAAGAAAGTTGAAGTAAAAGGTTATAATTCTAAAAAGTCATTGCTTCATCAAATTTTTAGAAGATATTCACTTATTGTTCAAAATAATTTAACAAGCGAAGAAGTAAAAGAGCGTTCAAAAATTTTGAAGGAATCTTTTGCAGAAGATGCGGAAATTATTATAAAAAGATTATTGTCTTCGACTCTAAAAAGTAGAAGTTTAGATTATTTAAGGCAAACATTAATTTTTAATCATGTTTATAAACATACTGATTATTTCAAAAATATTAAATATCTTTTAGTTGATGATGCGGATGAAATGACGCCGGTTTGTTTTGATTTTATCAAATATTTAAAACCACAATTGAAGGATTGGATTATTTGTTTTGACTCATTAGGTTCAAGCAGGTGCGGGTATTTGAGTGCGGATACGTCGATTGAATTTAAATTGAAAGAAGTGTTTGGGGAAGAAGTTATTAGTGATTATAAAAAATTGAAAAGTTTTTCACCTCACCCTAACCCTCTCCTCAAAGGAGAGGGAATGACCACGAACGTTCAACATGGTGACTCGCCTCAGGTCATTGCAAGGAGCTGTGCGACGAAGCAATCCATAGAATTTAATACTTTCCCGCAAGGTGAAATAATTTTTTCAAACATATTAGAAAATAAGCATGAAAGATTAGAAAATTTTACATTAACTTCTTTGTCTAAACGTGCGGAAATATTAGATTACACGATTGAAAAGATACAAAAATTATTCAAAAAAAATATCTTGCCAAAAGATATTACAATAATAACTCCACTGCAAGATGACATGCTTCATTTTACTTTAAGAGAGAATTTAAAATGCAACCTTCTTTTTCTATCAGGCAGTGAAAAACTTATTGATAACCAACTTGTAAAAGCAAGTTTGAATATACTAAAACTTATGCTGGGTTTGGAAATTACAGAGATGGATTTGCGCGTAATTTTATCAGATTATGTTGGAATTCCGATAAAATATTGCCACAAGATTTTGGAAGTTTACAAACAATCAGGACTTCTTCCTGCGATGAAGCTTGATTTTTATGATTCTAATTATCAAAAATTTTATGAAGCTTTTGAAAGTGGAAAAGAAAAAGTCGAAAACGGAAAATGTAAATTATCAAACGCTGTTTATGAAATGTTTTATAAAGTAGTAACTTATGTTGATGAAACAAAGATTAACAAATTTAATTTCTTTATCAAACAATTGAAAGATTTTGAAAGTGTTTTGGGTTGGAAAAATGTAATAGAACGCGCTAATGAAATCATTGTTCAAATTGAAAACTCAATTATTGCAGAAAATCCAAGCTCTACTTTAGATATTAAAGATGACGATTTAATTGTCGCAACACCTCAAAAAATTATTGATAATAAGATTTCAACAAAATATCAATTTTGGCTTGACGTTTCCCACTCAGATTGGGTTAAAAATGATACAGGACCTTTGTATAATGCGTGGGTAATGCAGGCGGATTGGACAAAAGACGAATACACAATTGAAGATGATATCTTTTTATCAAAACAAAAAACTGCAAGAATTTTGAGAAAATTATTATTGCTCGCGAAAAATCATATTTGGGCTTGTTCAAGTTTATTTGACCCGACCGGTGCTGAAAATTTAGGCGGAATTGAAGATTATTTAGCAGGTGGTGATGATAATGAAATTATTGAAGAAAAGAAAGTTTTCAAAATTATTCCACGAGATGACCAAAAACCTGTTTTAGAATATAAAAAAGGCTCAATGGCAATTTCTGCTGTCCCTGGGGCAGGAAAAACCACAATTTTACTTGCATTGATTATTAAACTTATTAATCGTGGAGTTGTTCCGACAAATATTTTTGTTTTAACTTATATGGATTCTGCTGCCAGAAACTTTAGGGAACGCATAAAAAACATGTGTCCAAATTCTAATACGTTACCAAACATAAGCACAATTCACGGACTGGCTTTAAAAATCTTGAAAGAAAATTCGAATTATGAGAGATTAAATTTGTCTTCCGATTTTGATATTTGTGATGATACGCAAAGAATGAGAATAATTAAAGGAATCGTGGGTAAATTTACGAAAACCGAAATGGAAGAATTTGACCGTGCAATTTCTGTTCTTAAACTCCAAGAAGGTAATATTGACACACCATCTTCTGATAAAAAGATTGAAAAATTTAAGACATTTTTTAAAGAATATCAAGCTCAATTGAGAGAAGGTAATTTAATTGATTATGATGATATTTTAATTATGTCAGTTAAATTGCTTGAACAAAATTCTGATATTTTAGAATACTATCAAAATATTTGCGAATATATTATTGAGGACGAAGCGCAAGACTCTTCTGGAGTCCAACAAAAATTAATCGGTCTTTTAAGCGGAAAACATAAGAATTTGATTCGTTGCGGTGATATTAACCAGGCAATTACTACAACTTTTTCTAACGCAGACGTGGAAGGTTTTAGAGCGTTTATTAAAAACGCAGATACAACAGTAGAAATGAACCACTCTCAGCGTTGTACGCAAGACGTCATGACTTTAGCAAATAATCTTGTAGATTTCGGAAACGGAATTTTACCGAAAGCGTTTTTCACAAGTTATATGCAGGGAGTTAAAGGTAAAAATCCGGAAAGTGAAAATGCAATTTATTCGAAGATTTTTGAGAATGCGTTTGCTGAAAGAAATTTTGTTCTTAAAGAGATTAAAAATATTTTGACAAGAAATAAAGACGCGACTATCGGAATTTTATTAAGGAACAATTTTCAAGTTGCGAATTGGACGCATTTTATTAATGATGCCGGTTTAAAAACTATTACCAGAAGCGAATCTTTAGGTCAAAAAGGAGTGTTTAATACAATTTATTCAATCCTTAAATTCATTCAAAATCCTTTTGATAACGAAGTTTTGGTTTCCACTTATGAAACACTTTCAGATTTAGGATTTTATCGTCAAAGATTGCAGTTGGAAATCCGAAATTCCGAAACTCCGTTTATTGAAAAAGATGGTGATGATATAGAATCAACAAGCCTTTCACAATTCTTGTGGGATATGCAATATTGGCTAAACTCATCAACACTTCCTTTGGAAGAATTAGTTATAAGAATCGGGTTATTTTATTATACAAGTGATATTGAAAAATCAAACGTATATTTAATTGCAACGCTTGTAAAACGACTTAACGCCAGTGGTAAATTTGATTTAACTTTGCAAAGATTAGAAGAACTTTCTAAGAAACCTTCTTTAAGTGGTTTTAAATTCTTCTCGGAAGAAGAGGATAAAGACGCAGCAAAAGGTAAAGTTCAAATTATGACTCTCCATAAATCTAAGGGTGATGAGTTTGAATATGTATTTTTACCTGAGATGGCAGAAAAAAATCTTTCAATTGACGTAAATCAAGCAAAACTTAAAGCCTCATCTTTATTTATGGAAGAAGTTAAATCGTTTAATCCGAATTATAAACGCAAATCGGAATTAGAACTCAAAGAATTTAATTCGGAAGAAAGTTTAAGACTTTTGTATGTTGCAGTTACAAGAGCGCAAAAGAAATTGTTTATTACAACATCGGCTAAAGCTAAAGGCTGGGGAAATAAAGAAGTTGAACAAA
>CAKVGW010000041.1 GCA_934747325.1 uncultured Candidatus Melainabacteria bacterium
AGACCTGCAGAGGCGAAAATACTTGGAGGGCCACTTCCTGGGAAGATAGCACGTTGCCAACATCTAATTTAAGAAAAAGAGATAAATTGATGGATTTCAGTTTATCTCTTTTTTTTGTTACGTTTTTGTTGGCCCCCAAGCCTAATCCACATTCTTACCTATAGACTAAAAAAGGTGGGAACCGCTTCCGCTATTCCCACCCTACGGCTGTTGGATTTTAATTGTTAGGGGTGCGCTTCAGAAAATTCCACCCTACTATCATAGTATTCAATAAATTAATCCCAATATTTAATTCCGTCTTCTTGCATTTTATCATATTTTACTTGATGATTTTTAACGCCCGTAAATTCGTTCGGTTTAAAGAAATGTCTTACATATTTTACATTCTTACTATCATTCTCTATTTTGGTAGTATTAAATTTCTTATTTCCTTCAATTAGTACATCGTAATCATTCATCTTCATTCGAGTTGCATCTTCTTTATTTTGTAAAACAGTGCTATTAGAACAATTTATCAGATATACTTTATCTTCTTTACCATCTTTTCTTGAATTATCAACTATTGAATAATTACAATTTTCTAATTGATATCTATCACTTTCGTTTGTACCTTTAATTGTTGCAGAATTAATATCCTTGAATATTGTATAATAATTGTCAGGCGATGATGTGTGTTTCCAACCACCATTTCCAGCGGGAGAATATGTTCCGTCAGATACACTTGTTCCTCCTCCCCAAGTATATTCAATATCATCACCACCTTGATTAAAGTTTTCTACTGAGCCACCTTTTTGATCTGGATAAATAATTTTAGTACCATCAGCACTCATTGTTACAGAGTTCATATATTTACCCTTACTGTATATTTTTGAATAATCTTTTACTTCAGACTTAAAATTAACTCCACCAAGTTCAATATTATAATCGTTAACTTCAAAATGAGTCTTTTTATATGGCACAAAATGCATATCCGATTTATTAATATTCAATTTTGATTTGTCTGCATTGTTAGCTTTCATTGATTGCTCAATACATTTATAAAAAAATAGACTTTTTATACCTTTTTCTTCAACTCTTGTATGAAAAACAATAGTACCATTAGCTTTTCTTACAAATGCGGTTGCATTGAAAAAATCAGCTTCATCTTGCTCTAATTTCCCATTATTATTAAGATCAAATGCACTTGCATATTTTTTTTGACAATAGGTAGCATTTTTGCTTTGTTGAATTTTAGTAACTGGTATGCCTTCAACTGCATAAAAACCACTATCTAAAAATCCCTTATCTACAATATCCTTCCTTTTTTTAACAATTTTGTAATATGGTTTTATACTACCGTCAAAAGAATAATGCATTTTATTAATGTCTCCAGACATTTTGGTACCTTTTTTCGTTCCATCTTTTTGTCTTGTCCAAAACATTACACTGCCGTCTGCTTTTTCGCTAAAAGTTGTTGCATTGAACAAATCTGCTTCTTTTTGGCTAAAACCTTTTTGTCCATCAGAATCAAATACATTTGCATACTTTTTTTGTAAAGCTGTAGCATCTTTTGACTTTTTAACATCATCTGCTGTCATTCCAGCTTTGACAATAAATTTTCTGTGTTGCAAAGTTGTTTTTTCAATACTCATCGTAAATCCTCTTTTTATAAATCCTCGTAGTTATATAAAGTTGTTAGTATTGAAATAATTGCTTTTAGTTACTACTACTATTATTATTGTTGTTGGTACGACCCGCTTATAGCTTGGATTATAGCTAAAATAAATTTAAGTTTACAAAAGTTAATAATGTTAAGAAATATTAAAAATTCAACTTTATAACTAATTTAAAACTTCTTCTAAGTGAAGGTGGGAACCGCTTCCGCTTTTCCCACCCTACGGCTAACATTTCGTATAAATGCCCTTAATTTTCAAGATGCTTTTTGAATATAGCCGAGTCAGGTAATCGACAATTTGCTATATCTTAGCTTTAATAATTGTATTAAATCTTTTAGATGCTTATAGTAATCGGACTTTGTAAGAGCTTAATCAGCTCTTTTTTTTGAAAAAATATTAAAATACTCTGCTCAGAGTAGGCAAATACTGGTCTTTAGTGTATAATTCAGGTATGAACACTGAATTTAAGACTATTAAAGATAAATTAGAACAACGAGAATTAGAAATATTGAGTCCTTACGCAACAAAGTGCTTACACTCAAAAGGCAGAAAGCGTAAGCGTGAAGAACAGTTTGAAATAAGAACCGAGTTTCAAAGAGATAGAGATAAGATTTTACATTCAAAATCTTTTAGAAGACTTAAGCACAAAACACAAGTTTTTTTGTCACCTTTTAATGATCATTTTAGAACTCGTTTGACGCACACTCTTGAAGTTGCTCAAATCGGAAGAACGATGGCAAGAGCATTGAATCTTAATGAAGATTTAGTTGAAGCTATTGCTCTCGGTCACGATTTAGGTCATACAGCTTTTGGACATTGTGGAGAAGGTACGTTAGATGAGCTTTTACCAAACGGATTTCATCATAATTTGCAAAGTGTTAGAGTTGTAGAAGTTCTTGAGGACATGAATCTCTGTAAAGAAACTGTTGATGGAATTTTGACTCACACTTGGGGATATAAACCTAAAACACCAGAAGCTCAGGTTGTTCAATATGCCGATAAAATTGCATATATCAATCACGATATAGAAGATTCGGTGCGTGCAGGAATAATTTCAGAAGATGATTTACCTTCGGATTGTGTAAAATATTTTACATCTAATCAATCTGCTCGTTTGGGTAAAATGATAACTGACGTTATCACAAGTTCTATGGATAATCCTAAAGTTACTATGTCAGAAGAAGGTTGGTTTTATGTAACAAAACTCAGAACGTGGATGTTTGAGAATGTATATTTAGATCCGATTGCAAAGGCAGAGGAAAAGAAGGCTAAAAATATTATAAGAGCTTTGTTTGAATATTATGTAAATATGCTTCAACCTTATTATGATGCTGATGAAATTCCGCAAATTGTGACAGACCATATTTCAGGAATGACAGATCAATATGCAATAAGGCGTTATAAGGATTTGTTTATTCCTATGCCATTAGCAGAAAAAACGAGTGATGATGCTTTGTTGAAGAAAGCTCGTGAAAGAGTATGAAATACTTAGGTTTTAGTGTTAATTCCGGCTCTAAAAATATGGAAATTGATGCGCAAATGCTAGAGAATGCAATTTCTAATTCCGAAAAAAATATTCTTTTTCGACTTTACGGATGGTCACCTAAGTGTATTTCTTTAGGTCGTAATCAAAAAGGCGATTTTTTGACGGGTGAAATTGATGCCGTAAGAAGGCTTACCGGTGGCAGAGCCTTGTTGCATGATGACGAAATTACATATTGTTGCGTAGCTCCAGCAGATGCAATTCCAAATGGTCAAAGTGTCGTCGATTCTTATAAATACATTTCAGGTATTTTAATTGATTTTTTTAAAACGCTTGGCGTAGAACTTGATTTTGGTGAAAATAAACGAGTTTCTACGCATTATGATTATTGTATGTTGTTATCAACCGGCGCAGATGTTTGTTATAAAGGACAAAAAATTATAGGATCGGCTCAGTGTCGTAAAAATGGGTATATTTTACAACACGGCTCAATTTTATTCGGATATGATAAATCATTGTTGGAGAATCTATTTCATGAAGAGGTTAAAGGTATAATAACCGTTAATGAAATATTACCGACTTTAACTAAAGAAGAATTTGTGAAAAAGTTTGAAGAATTTTTATTACTTAATTAATAAGCCTTCGCTTCCCTTAGGTAAAACAACAGCTTTACCTAATACATTTTTTCTTACTTCAAAGCCTTCAGGTAATGTATAAACTCATATTCCGAAAAAGCAAAAACAAATTTGCTAGATTGTAACGGTTTGTAAGGTGTACTTCTAATTATCAAAGAAATGTCCTATTATTTTGCTAATAAATCCTTCATCATCACCACTTCCATTAATATCCCCATAATGTCCACCATCATTTGCAATATAACCATAATTATGAAGTTCTTGAGTTGTCACTCTTACTGCCTCATCATCTCCACTTAAATGTTGGTTTATGTTATAATCGTGTGTTTCATACCATCTGTCAGTTACACTTTTGGGAAATTTACCTGTCAATTTGTAAACGAATGCTTCTTTTTCTGTCATACCATCCGGAATAACCATATCATGAGCAGAATTTTCATTTCTAATTAATCTAGTATTGAGGTTCTTTAATTCACTAGCTTTTTGCATATTTTTTCTAACAAAAGAACCGTTTTGTGTTGTTATTGTTTTTGGCATAATTTTGTTTATCATTCTATTATCCTTTTTTAAATTGAATCATTTTGATGAGTTTGATCATATTCTTTCATATATTTATAAGCTAAATTACTGCGCTTAAACATGAGCAAAAATTGAACTATTGCACCGGTCATAAATGCAGCATAACCGACTTTTTCTATAAGTTTTAATTTGTTTAGTGATGTCGTTGTGATTTTATCAAGAGAGAGTAATAATAAACCAAGAAGAGCTAAACCTTCTGAGGAGTTATGTATAGCTGATTTTGAAAGTTCTTCATCACATTTTTCACTTGCATATTTCCCACGTCTTTCACGATATTCAAAAGAACTTTTGTAATTCAAATTGTTTAATTTTTCAATACTATTAATTTTCATTATTTTCCATTCAATATATCATCTATTTTTTTGCCCCTATCGAGTTCTCTTTGTATTCTTTCACACTCATCGACAAGAGCATAACCAAAAGCTTTTGTTGTGTAACCTGCAATCCCGGCATTTATAGCGTTACCAATTCCAGGAATCCAACTAACTGTTTTTGATACGGCTTTACCTACAAAGTGTGCCTTAACTGTTAACATTATAGATTTAATAACAGCATCACCAAAATTAAAGCCATAAATGCCTTTTACAATTTTTAATCCCATTGCTAATTCTGTAGAACTAAGAGCGATTTCATCAAAACCTGGCAATTGTGCTGATAAAAAACCAATAAAAGCATTTGTCATAGTCATACCTACAACAACTCCTTTAGCTTCTTCCTCTTTACTCATTGGATTATCGTCATAATCCCAATCCCAATCTAAATATTTTAAATTTGATAATTCGCTTTTTTTCTGCAATAAACATCTTGCGAACTTTGTATTTGATTTTAATGTTTTAGACTCATTTAGATTTTTACTAATTTGATTAATATTATTTTTAGATACAACATTCTCTGAAATATTATTAATTCTTCTGAGAAACATACCTTTGGTGTTACCAAAAGTATTATTATTAATTTGCGATATGTACATTTTAAAACCTAGTCCCTATAACTTAAATGTATTACTAGTATATAAGTAAGTCAATATTTATATTAGCTATATGGCTAGTATTTTGTTACATTACGTTACAAAAAATTGCAATATTTGATTGTTTAAACTATTTAAAATTAGTATGAATATAAATTATAATAAGAATCTATCGTTTGGTTCCGGATTAAATGCAAAAATTAAAATTAAAGAAAAATTTATATTTCCGCAAAACATTGAAAGAGATTTTGCAAATAACTATGGAGTTGAAGCTAATTTTATTCAAAATAAATCAGTAGCTTTGGCAAATAAATTTTGTGTAAAAATTTTAGAAAAACTTGCAGAAATTTATAGACAAAGAGTTATTTTACCGCCTTGTATTACTGTTTTTGATAGGAATTGTTTGATAGATAAAAAATCTGCATTTGATTTTTGCATACCTGATACTAAAGAAGTTATAAATGGTGAATACCCATATCCAGGGCGTTCTGTATTTTTTCAAAATATCAAAGGCTTATCTGAAATTGATGAGATTACTGATTTTCAGTATAAAAATAAACGTACAAGTTCTTCTCATTTTTTAGCTCCTTTTATACATGAATGGCTACATAGCTTTCACTTGAATGCTATTTATAATAAATTTGGTTATGGTGGAAGTTGTAAGTATTTAAGAAAACAGTATCCTGTTAAAGTGCAAGGAATTACAGGCTTTGAACTTATAAAAAAATTGCAAACAAAAACATTAACTTCTAAAGAAAATGAAATTGTTTTTGATATTTTGGGTGAGTATGCAACTAATCCTGAAAATCAGTATTTAGAAGTTTTTAGTGAGGCTTTTACAAAATTTATTTGTGACTCTTTAAAAGGGATAGAATTAGTAAAAAATCCAATAGAGTTGTTAAAAAATACACCAGATGAATTTCAAAAGATAATAAAAAAAATTATGCTTCCCACTTCTTAGGGTCAAATTTAAAATCTGTTACACGCATTTTTAAAGTTTTCAAATAAGGTTCAAATTTTTTGAGCAAAATTATTTTATAAAGTGATAGTTCTTGAGCTACAACAGGGTTCTCACAAGCAATTACCATTATGCCGCCAGGGAGCATAGAAAAAGGGCGAGATTTTGATTTGAATTTTTGAGGCAAAATTTTATCCCAAAAATTATATAGATTTGTTCTTGTAATAGCTTTTTTCATCGCAGGATTATCCATCATCGCACTGATGACACTATCCACTCCTTCAAAGTCTGTGTATAAAACTTCTTTCATTATTTCTCGACGATTAGTTATTACGAGGTTTATTGTAGCATAAAATTCAAAAAAATTCTTTATTAAATTCCAAAAAACAATTATCTTTATGCTATCATTTATTTATGAGTTGTAATTTAGATGAAATAATTAAATCTTCAAAAAAGATATTACTGTTATCTCACATGAACCCTGATGGCGATACTTTAGGTTCAATGTGTGCGTTATATAGTATGATTTATAAGCGTTTTAAAATCAAAGCTGACATGAATGTAGTTTCTAACATTCCATACAACTACAAATTTTTACCAAATGTGAATTTGGCAGAACGTTATTTTGACAAATCGCTTGTATACGATTTAGTTATAACTCTTGATGTTGCTGCAATTGATAGAGTTATGGATTCTAAAATTCTTTTTGATAAAGCGAAATGTACAGTTAATATTGATCACCATAAAACGAATCCTAAGTTCGGTGATTATCAAATTATTGAACCTGATGCAAGTTCTTGCGGAGAAGTTTTGTTTAATTATTTCAAGGCTAATAATTGGGAATTAACAGAAGACGCTGCGATTTGCCTTTATACTGCAATTATGACTGATACAGGCAATTTTAGATTCGAAAATACATCAGCTAATACTTTTAGAGCTGCTGCAGATTTAGTTGAAGTTGGGGCTAATCCTAATTATATTTACAAAAAATGCTACGAAACAAAAACAAAGAATTTTGTAATGTTTCAAAATTATTGTGTAAATAAAGCCGTATTTTTAGACGATAACAAAATTGCATACACAACCGTTTATAAAAAAGATTTAGAGAAATTCTCTGCCGGAGATGATTTTACGGATGGAATTGCGGAAACTCTTCGTGCAATAGATACAACAGAAGTTTCTTTCGTTGTAAAAGAAGTTGATACAAAATTAACAAAAGTTTCTATGAGAAGTAAGAAAGCAGATGTTGCAAAAGTTTGTATGGCATTCGGTGGCGGAGGTCATACTTTTGCGGCAGGATGTACAATTAAAGCAAATATAAAAGAGAGTATTGCACAATTATTGAAAGAAATTAAACTGTGAAATTTCAATTTAAAACACTACGAAATATAATTAAATCTGTTATTGAGAATGACTTTTTCGGAATGGCAGCAGAAATGGGCTTTATGCTTGTTATTGGGATTTTTCCGTTTATGTTGTTTTTAACTGCACTTTTTGGCTGGCTTGGAAAGCATTCGTTTATGAATCCGCTTATTCTATTTTTACAACAGGTTATGCCGGATGATGTAATTTCTTTGATTGAAACCGTTTTAAATGAAGTTTGGTTCTTTTCAAAAGGCGGACTTGTTGCTACATTTGGTTTTTGTGTAACAGTAATGCTTTCAACAAATGCTTTAGCAATTGTATTAAAGGGATTGAACAGAGCTTATAAAGTAGAAGAAACACGTTCTTTTATTTATACAAGATTACTTGCATTAATTATGGTTTTTGTAAATGCGCTTGTACTGTTTTTAAGTATTAACTTGATTGTATTCGGTAAAGTAATTATTAAGTTCTTAATCGCATATCTTGGTGTTACTGTTCATTTTGGAAACTTGATGTTAGCTTTGCGTTGGCCGATTGCATTTGTCGCGCTATATATAATGGCATATTTACACTATTATATTTTACCTGATTTAGGCGGAAGGGAAAAATTAAGACGAAAAAGCGCACTTCCGGGAACTTTATTTTTCTGTATTTCTTGGCTTTTAGGTTCTTGGGGATTCTCGATTTATATCAATAATTTACATACCTACAACTTTGTTTACGGTACGATTGGCGGTTTTGCCGTGTTGATGGTTTGGTTATACTATACTTCAATCTTGATTTTGGTTGGAGGAGAAATCAATTCTCAATTGTATTCAAAATTAGAACGCAAAGAAGTTATTATGGCGAAACGCAATAAAACTGTTTAATTATTACCAATCATCTGAACCATACATTTTATATTTATCAATATAAGCTTGATGGCGGTCAATTATTCTTTGAACAGATTTATCGTTTGTCAGCATTGTGTTGTAGTATATAATTTCTTCTTTCAGTTTGCGAATTTTTTGTTTGATTTTTTCTGACTTAATAAATATATCACCCTCAAATCCGCAGTTTTCAGGAAGAAACGCAAATGGAGATGATGGAAACTCCACGCATTCTTTAGGTTTGTTTGGATTTGTACAAAGATTATCTTTTAGATACCGGCATGTGCAAATTGTGGTTGAGTCTTTTGTTTCATTTTTAATAAGCATTTGAGAAAATTCGTCTGTAAGTGTTTGAACGCCATCTCTAAAAAGTATTTTTTTCTCAAAATCAACAACTATATTTTTGCAGCAAGCGCCACATTTGTTACAATAATCTTTTTCCATAATAAACATTATACATTTAATATAGGATAGTCAAAAGAAAAAAAATGTAATATTATACTATTATAGTTTTATAGGAGAAAATTGAAAATGAAGAGAATAGTTTTAACAATGGCTATGTTTGCGACTATGACTGGAATTGCAATGGCTGATGGTAATGCTTTTACGCCATTAAATTTTAATGATACACAATATGGAAATCCAGCACCAACTTCAACTACAGCTGCAACCTCAACTGCTAAAAAAGCAGCTACTCAAGCTGCTTCATCAGTAGATGGTGATGCTGTCGGAAACGGTAATATTCAAAATGCGATTTTGCAATTGGATAATGCGCAAGTTGATATAAGAAATGATTTGTTAAACTGTAAAACAAAATTTGCTGATGTTGATGCTCAATATAAGTTAATTAAAACTGAAAGACAAGCTTTGAAAAAGCAAGTAAGAACTGTTGAAAAAAGAATTAAAGAAATCGACAAAGCTAAAGAAAAAATCAGAAAAAATATGTTGTAAGAAGATTTGAAAATAATTAGTAACACAGGGCAATTCTAAAAGAGAATTGCCCTGTGTTATATAATTTAAAATATAGAAAGAAATGTAACTGCAGCTTTTTTCAATAATCCAATCCCTTCTCGGAGTCTAATATTAGTGCAAATATTACTAATGTTACATCCACCTTTTGCGAACAAATCAAATAATTTCTTATATGCGTTCAATCTTTGTTTTTTGATATTTTCAATATTCTGTAAGGTTTGCTCTACGAATGCTAAATCATCTTTTTCTAAATAATGTTCGTATCTATTGACAAATTTCTTTATTGTATCAGATTGTTTAGAGTATTTTTTCATAATTGGAGCTAGACCTGATACAGCATATTTATTAGTAACTTCTCTATAATCTTTCATAATACATCTTGTAAGATTTACTTGTCCTGTAACTCTAACAGCTCTTGGTACAAGTCCTAATTTGGGAATTTTTTCTAAATAACGATAATACCATTTCTGTTTTATATCATATATTTCTTGTAAACTATTTTTTGCGTTATCAAAAAATGTTTTGGTGACATGATTGAAAGCGCTTATTGGTTTTTCTACTTTTTTAGAATTTTCTATATATATTTTCTGAATTCTTATTAACTCTTTTTTGAAATTATGCCTACGTTTTTTGTTATTAGGGATTTGATTAAGTTGAATTTCTTCTAACCATGTTGTTTGTAAATCTGATTTGTCTTGATTATTAGGATAGCTGTCGCCACCTTTACGAAATTTTTGTTTTAAGGTATTTATTATTTCTTGATGTTGAATGCAAGCTGTAATAACAGGCATAAGTGCTTTTAATGCAACTAAGTTAAGTTTATAATAATTGTCAAATTCCGGCACATCCGGAATTACATCATTTCTTGCAAACATGGATAAGTACTTATTATATAATTGAGAGAACTCTTGTCTTGCATTGCTTAACACTTCCATTTCTTCTTTTGCAATTTGTTCTTTAATATAAGCTTTTTCTCTTTCTTTTTCTTGTTTTTTATAATTATATTCCCATTTTATATCTTCAATTTTGTTAGGAATATAGAAAAATAAATTTGATATAATTTGTTTTGTTTTATATGCAATCTCTGATACTTCAAATCTTGTATCATTCAAAAACTCTTTGATTTTACTTTTCTTTCTTATAGCTCTTGGTGTTTTATATTCAAAAAGCTTAATTTCTGGTTTTATTTCTGTAGTCTGTGTTAGTTTCTTAGTTTCGATTTTTTCTTTTTCTGTTTTTTTATATTCGACTTTGACTTCCTTTTTTGTATCAATTTTTGTTGCAACTTCTTCAACATTTTCGCTTAAAGAAGTATATAAGTCATTAAAAGTTTTACAAATTCCTAATAAAGGATTGCTATGTTCGGGTTCTAAGAATAATCCTGACATATAAGCAATAATAGGCTTATCAACTTTAGGAAATTGTTCTGCGCTTCTTTGACCTTTTAAAAGGGGCAGAAATTTAAAATTTTTATTAATATTAAATTTAGAAATAGGATTTAGCATTAGAACAAATCTCCTAAATCTAGAATATTATGAGCGATACCTTTTAACATAGACCAAATATCTGAAGGAACACTCATGCCATCTGGAAGTTCTCCAAAAATAGTATCTAAAAATCCATCTGGAGTATCAATTGAAGGCATATCTATAATTTCCTGTAAGTCAGGTGGCAAACTCATATCAGTGTTGTTTATTTCATCAAGCATTTCTCTAGATTCAGAATCTAAATCTGACAAGTCACTGTTGTTGTAAAATTTTGAAGGATTACCTGTTATATCTTCATCAAGAGTGGTTGCATGTGTATTTAAATCATCTGGAGCACCTTTAAATGGTGTGTTTGTTATTTTGTTACCGGAAGAATTCAAACGTCCGGATGTAGAATCAATATATTTATCATAATTCCCTTTTACACCGGCTTTCTTCAATTGTTCTACACTATCATGGTAGTTATCCGTAAAATATTTATCACTCTTTTTTAATGCTTCTTTGGCAAGTTTTTCTTTAATTTTGTCTTTTTGCGTCTGCATATATGCTAAAATTGGTACGGCTACGACAGGAAGAGCAACCTCTTCTTTTGGTTTAATTTTTAATGCATTTTTAACAATATCCTTTATTGATTTTGAAGAGATATTTTCTAATATATTAATATTTTTAGTTTTAGATAAATACTTTCCATTGTATCCATAAAAATTGAGATTATTTATACTATTCACATTCATTATTTGATTCCATTTAGACTTTCTCATTACTTTCTATGCTTTGAAGCTCAATTACTGGATATTGTTTTAAAAAGTATTTTTTTACAAAATTTTTGATATCATTTTGATCTATATTATCCACAACTTCATATATTTGAAAAATTTCATTACCAAAATATGTCATTGATAAATTTCTTATACACATATTATTTTCAGATGACATTAGATTTTTTATATTCTTTTTATAATCATTTTTGATTTGTAATAATTTATCCGAAAAATCAGTATTTAAAATTTCATTAAAAATATTCTTTTGTTTTGTCAATTCTTGTAATACATCAATATTTTTGCAATCTTGCTTATCTTCCAAGCAATAAATTTCAAAATAAGAGCCATATGAATTTCTGCTATCAAAATTTTTAAAATTTTCAAATGGTTCTGATACTGTATTAGTATAGGTGTGTCCTAATACTGTTGTGAAATTTTGATTTTCGCGTTCTTTTAATAGAAGTTTATATGCATTTTTTTCTTCCATATCTGAAAATTTCTGTTTATCAGCAAGCTTGTTGATATAATTTTTTAGTTCTTGTGAATCTTTATCAGCATATTGTAAAAATATTTTAGAGAACAAAGATGCTATTATATTATCTTTTAAATTTTGAGAATTTATAAAATAATCCATTTTTAAATTTGAATCAGAAATCTTATTATAAAGAACTATTTTTTTGTCATTTAATTTTGGCTCTGTATAAAATCTTTCATCAGATTTTATGAATTTATTATTAAAATTATTATTTAGTACAGCAAAAAATTTATTATCAAAATCACTATCGCTTATAGTTAAATAAGCGTTAATTTTAGAGTTTTGAAGTATATTTTTTTGGTAGCTTTTTAACTCTGATAAATTAATTGCTGTAAGATTCTTTATTACATCTTTTTTTGAAGAAAGTTGGTCTTTATATAAAGCTAAACTCATATTATTGTCTTCTGCATATTTTTCAGAATTAATATAATTTATTAATTTTTGTTTGGCGTCATTTAACTCTTTTTCTGTGAAATCACAAGAAGTTAAATGGTTATTAATTTTAGGAATCTCATTCATATTTAAATGAGTTTCTGAATCTGTTGTTATAAAACACCCCAAGTTAGTATAAGGAGGTTCTAGTGAATAAAACTTTTCTAAATTATCTTTTGTTAATCGGCTTTCTATTATAGTATTAAGTAATCCTTGTTTTAAGGTCTCATATTTATTATAATCTGTTGGTTCTATTACGATTGCATATTGTGGTTCAAAAGAATTTTTATCAACCATATTCACAAATACTTTTAAATTCGTATCAGGATACTCATACACATGAATATTCGGCAAATCCAAATGGTCTTTACCTTCAATTTTTTTGTTGTATTTGTCCGTAACTTCTATTGGTATTGCTAAATTTCGGAATGAAATATTATTTCGATTAAGAATCGCCTGTCCGACCTCATAATTTGATAATTTCACATTGCCGGTGTCGGCAAATGAAGGTTTCAAGACACCATTTTGCGAATTTTGTTTATTATATTGATTATTTACAATATTTAAATTTACTGGATTTATCATTTACAACCTTTTTTACTAGTACTTTACACTTAATTAAAAAACATAAAAAATCTTTTTTGCTATTATATTGTACAAATTTTACAAATATTTACATCAAATTAGCAAATTATTTCTTTACTGTTTTTTATTCAAATATCATGCAAAAAATTAACAATTTTAACTACAATAAACAAACTTTTAAAGCCGGATTAACAAAGCAAATAAAAAGTGAAATCAATAGTTGTGATACACAAAAAATTTCAAATGAACTTCGAAAACTCAATATAGAAAGTGATTTTAAAGAAAATAAGGTTGTTGCGTGGTGCGCACTGCAATGCACAAAACTTATTACTGAAATTAATAATAGATATTGTTTAAATCTCGCGTTACCAAAAGGAATTTTTGTTGAAGATTTTAGCCATCTTAACGTAGAACGTAAAGACGCATTTGGGTTTATGAATTTTGTACCAACTTTTTTGCATTCCGATAAAAGAATCATTACCCCTGAAAAAACTATATTTTTTAATGAGTTTAAAAATTGGCCTTATAAAGCAGGAAGCAATATTTGTGAGCAAGCAGATGAAATTGCTGATATAAATTTTGAAAAAAGAATAGCAACAACAGATTTTTTTCTTGAAACCTTTTTACACGAATTCGCACATGTTATGCATGAAGGTAACATGCAAACTAAAATACAAAATAGTTTGAATTTAATGACAAATATTATTTCAATGCAAATAAGGAAAAATCAGACTTTTCAAAAATTAAAACCAGAAATTTCTGAAAAAATATCTCAATATGCTGCAATAAATCAATTAGAAATGGTCGCTTGTGATTTAAGCAAACGAATTTTAAGTAGCACTTCAAAAGAAACTTTGCAACCAATTGACAACTTTATGAACGATAGTCCTTATGAAAAACAAAATCTTTTTAACGGCTTTTTTAATAAAAAAGATAAATTAGATAAATTGCTAAAAAAGACTTGGAATGGAAAACAACACTAAAAAAATAAGAGCAGTTTCAACTACTCTTATTTTTATAAATCTTCTTCGGTAAAAACTCCCGGAGATGGATTCGAACCACCGTTAAAAGAGCCAGAATCTTTCGTCCTGCCACTAGACGATCCGGGAATAATTATTACCAATTATCCCAGAAATGTTTTTTCTTAGTTTTAGTAGAGTCTGATTTTTGTTCAGTTGATTCTGTTTTATTGCTTATGCTCTTAATATTTGTTTCGCCGTAAGTGTATGGGTTAGAAGCGTCCATTGCACCTTTATCATAAGTGAAAGAACCTTTTGCTTTGTTCATTCTTTCTTGAACTTCGCTTGCATTAAGGTTTCTGTATTTATATCTTTGTTCGTAACCTGCATTTGGAGGTGTATTGATTACATCTTGTGAAGCGCCTTTTACGATTTCACCATTGTTAATAAACATTGTTGACGGATTTCTGAAATCAGAAACTTGTTGAAGAGTTTTTTCTCCTTGGTCTTTACCTAAGAAGTGCATTCTTCCCAAATCGTCTGTGTAAACTGTTGAATGAGCCATTGCACATGTAACGGAAGCACACATAGCTAAAAACAAACTTAATGAAATAATACTTTTTCTTGCCATATCTGTTTCTCCTTTGTTATTTGTACCAA
>CAKVGW010000042.1 GCA_934747325.1 uncultured Candidatus Melainabacteria bacterium
TGTTCTTGATGTTAAATTGTGGTATGAAGAAAAAGCAGTTACTTATATTTGTATTGTCCGTATTAATTTTAGTAATTTTTAACAAAGTCTTTATGTCTGTATTTACTAAAACAAATGCATTTTATACACGCCAAGCTTTAATCAATAACGAAGAAATAGCACCTCAAAAACTTTTTGATAAAACTTGGAAAGTAATCAATCGTGAATATTATGAGCCTAGTTTAAATAATCAAAATTGGTATAGGTGGAAAGAGCATTATAGAAACAAGATTAAGACAGATGAAGATGCTAGAGTTGCGATTGATACAATGATTGCAAGCTTGAACGAGCCATATACACGCTTCATGCCTAAAAAAGACTTTGAAGACTTAACAACTTCAATTACATCAAAAATTTATGGAATTGGTGTAAATATTTATTCGAATGCAGGAAAAATTGAAATATTTAACGTTATGCCGGCAACTCCTGCCGATTTTGCACAGCTTAAACAAGGTGATATTATTACAGCCGTAAATGGTAAAGATATTAACGGCATGAATGTTTCTGATGTTGCGGCTATTGTTCGAGGTCCTGAAAATAGTGTTGTAGAACTGACAATCTTGAGAAACAATAAAAAACTTACTAAGAAAATTAAGCGTAAAGAAATAAAAATCAAGAGTGTAAAAAGCTCTATATTAGATAACCACATTGGCTACATCCAAATCTTGAGTTTTATGAGTGGAACAACTCCTAACGAGTTTTTGGAAGCTTTAGAAAACACTAAAAATACAGACTCCTTAATTCTTGATTTACGTGGTAATACCGGCGGTTTGCTTGATAATGCGGTATTTATCGCCGACATGTTTATAAATAACGGCACAATTGTTGATATTATTTACAGGAATGGTTACAAGAAATCTATAAAAGCTCAAGATGAACATTTAGGCATGCATAAACCTGTAGTTGTTCTTGTAAACGGTGCAAGCGCAAGCGCAAGTGAAATTCTTTCAGGAGCTTTAAAAGACACTCACAAAGCTACGCTAGTAGGTAGAAAAACATTTGGTAAAGGATTGGTACAAAAAGTTGTACCGCTTCCAAATCAAACGGGCGTTAATGTTACAATTGCTCGTTATTTGACACCAAACGGCACTGATATTAATAAATTAGGAATTAAACCTGATATAGAAGTCGGAAATGAATTTGACTTTTTTGTTGGTAATCAAAAAGACGAACAATTAGAAAAAGCTAAGGAAGTATTGAATAATGATAAACGAATTGGAAATTCTAAAAAATAAAGGACAGTTGCGAACTATTCCCAATGTAGAATCGAAATCAGACGGTAAAATTGTTATTGATGGTAAAGAATATATTAATTTTGCTTCTAACGACTATTTGGGAATCAGTACAAAAACTGAGCTTGAAAAAGAGTTTCTAAACAATCATTTTTATCAGCTTTCAACTGCTTCTGCAAGGCTTTTGACGGGTTCATCACCTGAATATAAAGCTTTAGAGAAAACGGTTGCGCAAATTTTTAATAAAGAAGCCGCGTTGATTTTTAATACAGGTTATCAATGTAATTTGGGTGTAATTTCTGCGCTGGCAGGTCGTGGTGATGTTGTTTTTTCTGACAAATTAAACCACGCAAGTATTATTGACGGTATGCAGCTTGCTCAGGGTGATTTTTTCAGATACAAACATTTTGATTACGATAATTTGGAAAGACTTTTAAAAGCGAAACGAAAAGATTACAAAAAAGCTATAATTGTTTCAGAATCAGTGTTCAGTATGGATGGAGATGTTGCAAATATAGATAAACTGGTTGAACTTAAAAACAAATACGATTGTTTGCTTATGATTGATGAAGCACACGCATTTTGCGCTTACGGAAACACGCTTGCAGGAGCTTCATATTTGAAAGATGTTGATATAATTACAGCAACTTTTGGTAAGGCTGTCGGCTCATTTGGCGCATTCTGCGTATCTTCTGAAACGGTTATATCATATTTAATAAACAAAGCGCGTTCGTTTATTTTTTCAACCTCTATTCCTCCATTAAATATTGCTTGGTCGAACTGGCTTTTGACTGAAAAAAGAGAATATTTGATTGAACAGAAAAATAAGTTAAACAAATTAACCGCGGATGTCCACAAATTAATGCAGGATAGAGGAATTGAAACAGTTTCTGTAACACACATTATACCGATAGTTATCGGTAGTAACGATGATACTGTTAAAATCTCAGAAAAACTGCGCGCAGAAGGGTATTACATTCCTGCAATCCGTCCGCCTACTGTACCCGAAGGCACTTCAAGATTAAGAATATCTTTAACGGCAGATTGCAAATTGGAAGATTTTGCAAGAGTTTTGGATATAGTTAGATAATTAAAAAGGTGGGTACTGCTCTGCTTTTTACCTTACGTTTTGGGGGATAATGCAAAGAATTTTAATGGTACAAAAAATTGCACCCTACCTATCTATTTTTCCATGTGTTCAATTACTTTGTTAATCTTGGTTTCACCATCTTTAGTCCAACCAATTAATGAAATATAGCCACGTTTTACATGTTTTGAATTTTCAAAATTCTCTGCAAATCTTTGAATTGCTTGTTCGACTTTCTTTATAACCTTTGTCCAAGTTGAGAAAAACGGCTTATCAAGTCCTTTGACTTCACCGGATTTATTATCAATTTCTACTTGAGCATTACGTGTACTAATCAAGGTTTTGCCTTGCATTTGCTCATTGTCTTCAACTTTTTTAAGTAAAAATCTGTTATCATAAAATGTTGCGCTATTATCATTCAGTTTTAAACGAACTAAATGTGAAGTTGAAAACACATTGCCACCGTTTATATAACCGGTCCTATGATTCATCTTGGTTAAAACCGATTTCATATTGTTATAAGCGTTATCTGAAAGATAGCGAGTTTTTCCTTGAAAATTAATTGGTTGTACTGTACTCATATTTATATCCCATAATCTATTTAAAAAATACTATCCCTCAAAATTATTAGTAATCGCATGTATATATTCTAAAATTTGTGAAAAATAAGCTAAATTTGTATCGCCGTTAATAATTATATCAGCTTCGTTTCTATAAGGCTTAACATATTTTTCACCCGCACCAAGAATATATTCCCAATGTTTTTTAGCATTTTCCAAATCCTGATTACGTTCAGTATATGCTCTAGTTAAGAAACGTTCTTTTCTTAGTTCCAAATCTGTTTCAACATAAACCTTGATATCAAAAATATCTTTGTTATCACCGAACATTGAAGCCATTCCTTCAACTACAATAATTTTGTTTGATGGAACAAATTTAGCTTTTGGTACAGAAACACCCGTTCCGTTTAGCAAATATTCAGGAGAATAAATATCTTCGCCTTGAGAAATTTTATTTAAATCATCATGCAAAACATCAAGTTGGAAACTGTTTGGAGAATCTACGTCATAACCGTTGTCGCGCAAATTATCAAATGTTCCGTACTTTTTAATAAGTTCTGAAATATCGTTGAAGTAATTGTCAGTCGTCAAAATAGTTACAGGCATGTTAAAACGTTTGATAACATTCTCTATTTCACGACAAATAGTAGATTTGCCGGAAGCTGACTCGCCTGTTATACCAATCATAATTCTTTTATTCGGATTTTGAATAAGTCTTCTTGAAAACTTCTGAATAAAATCATACCGAACCTCAACAAAAATCGGTTCGGCAGCCTTATTATCGTATGCTAATACTTGTTTGAATTTTGATTGTAAATAGAACGCAAGAAGTTCTCTACCTGTCTTTTGGTTGAAATCAGGTTTTAAAATTTTATCAGAGGAAGTTAATTCCTTCTCTATTAGATGGGAAATTCCCGTTTTATCATCTTCTGTCATACTTTTCTTCCAATTGAATGATATTTTAACATTATACAACAGACAAAATTAAGACTCAAATAGTTCACTAATTTTATCTGCAATATCTCTAGGGTCTATTTCTTGGGTAATTTTGTTGATATCTTGTGCCATTTGATACAATTTAGCAGCTTCAACTTTATCTCCGATAATTGAAATTGCTCTAGCTAAATTAAAGTGAGCTAATGCGTAATTAGGGTTTGAATCAACGGCTTTTCTAAACAATTCAATAGATTTGTTGACACGACCTAAATCGTCCAAATAAATTACGCCCAAGTTGTTGTATGCAATATCATATTTATCATTATATTTTATAGCCAATTCATAAGACTTGATAGCTTCTTCCGTATCGCCTTTACCCCAATACAAAAAGCCTAAATTACAATGGATTTTTGCATTGTATGGTTGTAGTTCCAACGCTTGACGGTAAACAGCCAACGCATTTGCGTAATCTTCTTTATCGTAGAAGGCACTACCTAAATTTACATAAATATCAACATCTTCAGGAGTTAAAACATAAGCTGTTTGATAAGCAGAAATAGCGGCATCAGGATCTGATTTATTTTCTTGATAAACAAATCCCATTGTCTGAGCTATAACACTTGTCCAAGCTCTGTTTGGATTCAATGTAATTGCAGTTTGGTAATTAGAAATCGCTAAATCAAATTCGCCTTTAATGTAATAAATATTTGCCAAGTTTGAATATAAATCAGGAATATTTGGTGCCATTGCAATTAATTTATTATAAATATCAATTGCTTGGTTATAGTCGCCCTGTTCTTCATAAGCTCTGCACAAATGACGATATGCGGCAATATTAAATGAATCCAACCAAATTGCCATTTTGTATTCAGTTATAGCATCATCATAATATCCTGTTGAAAGGTAAATATCACCTAAAACGCAATATAGAGGTGCAAACCCAGGGGCTGTTTCAATAGCATTTTTGTATAATTCAATAGCTTTGCCGAAATCTTTTACTTGAATAGCATAAAATCCTTTCAAAAATAAAGGTAAAAAGCGCATGTAAGAAACATTTTTAATAATATTTTCAATAGCGTTTCTATCAAATGGAGCAAGTAAAATTGATTGTATTTTTTCGCACCATGATTTTAATTTGATTCTTGTATTTTTAAATGAAGATGCTTCATAAAGCTTGTATAACAAGAAATGCGCGCTTGAAGAACCTAATCTTGAACAAATTACAGCACCTTCAGCCGCATCAATTGCATCTGTAAAGTGAGCTTTTTTTACAAAAGTTTCTGCAAGCATGTAATAAGCGTCATAATAATTTTTCTTCTTTTCTAAAGCCATTGTGAAATAGTTAATAGCTTTATCCAATTCGCCTTTGTGGTAAAATGCAACACCAAGCTTATAGTAGATTTCATGCGATTCGATTAAAGATTCCATCGCAAGTTGATATTCAGTAATAGCTTCATCAATATATTGTCCGGCATTAAAAATATCCAAGTGCCATTTTACGTATAAATCTCCCAAACGAACATGAAGCGCAGGATTTGTAGGGTCTTTTTGTAAATCCAACCTGCATCGTTCGATTTGGTCAAACATTTTATTTTTAATAATATTTTCTTTTTTTACGTTATTTTCTGCTAAGTCTTTCATAATTTTTCCTAATTAATCAGTGCTATTTGAATATATATACATATAATATAATAAAGCTTGTCTGTCATCTTCTGTCATGTTTGAATATACAGCTGTAAATTCATTGTCATAAACAGGATCCGCATCAGTAACGGTTGCTTTAAATTTAATTGTACCATAATCATTTGGTAAAATTAACTCACAATTGAATGAATCATCTACATTTAATTTAGTGTCACAATAAAATTTTATATGGTCAGTTGCCAGTTCAAACGTTTTAACACTTATTTCATTTTCTTCACCAACTCTTATAATAAGTTTTTCAATTGCATCAACTGTTGGAATTTCTTCTGAAGGTGTTAATTTCATTGCATTATAATCGAGTTCTATACAAAAATTATCCTCTAGCGGTGACGCTATAACAACAGTGTTAAAATCAACTGTTCCCATTTTAGAAAATACTTTTACGGTTAATTTGCATCCAACTTGCAAAAAATTAATGTAGCGCATGAAATAAGGTGGTAATTCAACAACCATCCTATCTTCTAAAAGACCTGAAATTGTAGAACGAATTTCAATCAGTTTGCTTTCATCTTCTATAAATAAACTTAATTTTTGACCGATTTTAAATAAATCCATATTACATATTATAGCTTAATCAATGATGATTAACAAGTTAGATTTTTGCAAATTGACTTGTTTGCAAATTTTACATGTAGTTCTTAAAAGAAGTTTTTTAAAGAAAACTATAATTTATTATATTCACTTGTAATCGTATCAACAACTTTTCTATAAGTAATCATGCAGACTTGAGTATATGAATAACTGTCAAACATACGACCATAGTTAAAATAGGCCACAGAACCACCATACTTTCCTGCTTGCAAATCTTTTGTTGCGAATTTAGCTAGTTCTTCTTTTGTGTATCGCATTTTTGTCATATCATTTGCGTAGTTTTTACCTTCAGTTTTAATGACACTTATTTTTTTAAATGCATTTTTTCTAGCAGTTTCTAATAAGGTTTTATTAAGATTTGGATTATATTCTAAAGAACGAGTAACACACTTTGTCAGATCTTCAATCTCTTTAGCATAATTTGGATATAACCACTCTAAATCAATTTTTGTTTTATTTTCAGTAAAATATAACAAAACAGTAGCATTTTGATTATATAAATCATTATATGTGATATCAGCAACTTGAGCTTTTCCATCTTTTTGAGATGACATTCCATAAACATATAAATGTCTATTAGTTCCGCCACAAGCAGGAATAATCTCTGGTGTTGATGGCTCAGTTGGATCTGTTTCCGGTGGATCCGGAGTTACAGGTGGTGTAGATGGTGTTTCAGGTACTACTACTTCAACTTGACAAGGTGAATATGCAAATGTTAACATATTAGAATTTAAATCGGTTAATACTTCCGAGTCTGAAATTGTCACATTCTTTTTTAGTAAAGATTTCCTAGATGCTATATAGGCTCTACCCGCGGGATCTGCAGGAACAACAGTACCATTCGCTGCTACCATAAATTTGAAAATATCAGGCTTATCATTATCTGCTGAATAGATAGCATTACTTCCTTTATTTCCATTGATGTCAACATATATATCAGCCTGAAAGGTGGCGCTGCTGCCATTTGTTGTTATGCTTCTACGTTGTGATACTATCCATTGCATGCCATTAGAGGTTACAAATGAGATATTATTTTTAAAAGTATCATTAGAATAAGTATAATTTTCTGCTTTGCAATTTGGATTGTTATCACCAAGGGCAAAAGCCAACAAGTTACACAGTTTTGTAGCTCCTTGATAAGCATCAGTGTTAAAAGGTTCAATTAAAGGCTTTTCCGTGTTAAAAAGAGGATTTTCAGAACAGTTTATATTATTTTCATTCTCACAAGCAGGGTAAATTCGAGAATTTGTTGCCAAATTTTTAATTGTATCTGCTAAAGTATCATAAACTTTGAGATATATAACTTTGTTTTCGTCAGGCTTTAAATGATTAATAGCTGGCATGATTAATGCTGTTATAATCCCAATTATGCCTAGTGTTATTAAAACTTCTGCTAATGTGAATCCTTGTTTTTTGTTTATGAACACTCTAAGCTCCTTTGTTATTAAATTAAACAAATGTAATAATATTTTATCGTATACTTTACATGATACAACATATCGTTTGATTTTACAATTTTATTTAATATAAAACATTTGAAAATATGATATTTTATTATTATATTATGAGTTAAGATTATATAAAGGCTTAACTTTTGTGTGTTACTATTAATATATAGAGAGAAAGTATAGGAGGATATTATGATACCAATTTTAGATTCAAAAAGACAATATGCTAAAATAGGAGCAGAAGTTGAAAAAGCAGTTTGTGAAGTTTTACGTTCAGGCTCTTATATTTTAGGACCAAACTGTAAAGCATTAGAAGCTGAATTAGCAAAATACATCGGATGTAATTACACAGTTGCGTTGAATTCAGGTACAGACGCTTTACATTTAGGTTTAAGAGCTTTAGATATAGGTGCAGGTGATGAAGTTATTACTACTGCATTTACATTTGTTGCTACAACTGAAGCTATTGGTATAGTAGGTGCAACTCCTGTTTTTGCTGATATTGACCCTGATACATTCAATATTGACCCTAAAAAAATTGAAGAAAGAATTACACCAAAAACAAAAGCAATTATTCCTGTTCATTTATATGGTCAACCATGCGATATGGATGCAATTATGGACATTGCTAAACGTCACAACTTATATGTAATTGAAGATTGCTGTCAAGCAATCGGTGCAGAATATAAGGGACAAAAAGTAGGTACATTCGGCGATATCGGATGTTATAGCTTCTATCCGACTAAAAACTTAGGCGGTATGGGTGACGGTGGTTTGATTACCGTAAACAGTGAAAATTTAAGAAATAGAATTATCGCTCTACGTAACCACGGTGGTGCTGTTAGATATTATCACGATGAAATAGGTGTAAACTCTCGTTTAGACGAAATTCAAGCAGCAATCTTAAGAATTAAACTTAATTACATTGATGAATGGAACAAAGCTAGAAGAAGCCATGCAAAAACTTATAATGAATTATTTGCAGGATGCCCTGATATTCAAACTCCAACTGAATTAGCTGATACTTATTGTGTTTATCACCAATACACAGTTAAAATTCCTAATAGAGATAACATTCACAAAATGTTACAAGAAGCAGGAATTGGCGCAATGCTTTATTATCCTGTTCCGTTGCATTTACAAAAAGTTCATGCTCACCTCGGATGGACTAAGGGAATGCTTCCAAACACTGAAAAAGATACAAAAATGGTTATTTCTCTTCCAATGTTCCCTGAATTAACATTAGAAGAACAAAAGACTGTTGCATCAACTTTAATTGACTGTATCGAAAAATCAAAAGCGTTAGCTTAGTTGAAAAATGTTAAAAAAGCATGTCTTTGTGCGACATGCTTTTTTTATTTTTAAATATCAAAAAAAATGTTGCATTAATTTAATGCAACATTTTTTCTTAAACCTAAAATATTTTATTCTAATTCAGAACGTTCAATTTGTTCTTCTGTTGTAAATTTAACAATATCGCCCTCTTGAATGTCATTAAATTTAACAAAAGATAAACCACATTCAAAACCTTGTGCAACTTCTTTAACATCATCTTTAAATCTCTTAAGCTGATCAACAGCACCTTTAAAGATTTCTTTACCATCACGATAGATAGTTGCGGTGTTATTTCTATTAATTTTACCTTCTGTAACGTAGCAACCTGCAATCTTTTGAGTTTTACCGATTGTGAAGATTTGTCTGATTTCAACTTGACCTGTAACAACTTCTTTAACTTCAGGAGAAAGAAGTGAAATCATTGTTTTTTCAATATCTTCCAAAATTTGGTAAATAATATCGTATTTCTTGATTGTTACGCCTTCTCTTTCAGCAGCTGCTAAAGCGTTTGAATCTTCTTTAACTGTGAAACCTAGGATTAAAGCGTTTGAAGCTGACGCCAACATAACATCGGCTTCTGAAATATCACCAACACCAACGTGGATAATCTTAGTAACGATTTCTTTTGATTCAAACTGAGCAATCGCTTGAGCAACAGCTTCTGCTGAACCGTGAGTGTTAGCCTTGATAATCAAGTTCAATTGTGGAACATCGCCTTCCGCATCGCCTGATTCTCTCCTCATGTGAGCAGGTAACATAGCATCAAGACGTTTGTTACGTTCTTTTTCTTTACGCTTATCAACAATTGCTTTCATTTCTTTTTCGTTCTTAACTACTTCAAAGAAATCACCTGCATTTGGAACTTCTGTTAAACCTAAAATCTCAACAGGAGTTGAAGGTTCAGCCTTAACAATTCTTTCGCCGGAGTCAGAAAGCAATGCTCTTACTCTACCGCAAGCTGTACCAACTACGATACAGTTGCCTGTTCTTAATGTACCGTTTTGTACAAGAAGTGTTGCAACAGGACCTTTACCTTTATCCAAGTTAGCTTCAATTACAACACCGGAAGCTTCTGCTTTAGGGTTAGCCTTAAGGTCTTGTAAATCCGCTACAAGCAAGATGTATTCCAATAATTCGTCAATACCTGTACCTTGCAAAGCTGAAACATTTACTGTAATTGTTTCACCGCCCCAAGCTTCAGGAACAAGTCCGTGTTCAGTCAATTGTTGCAATACTCTGTCAGGGTTTGCACCAGGTTTATCGCACTTGTTAACAGCTACGATAATCGGAACTTCGGCCGCTTTTGCGTGGTTAATAGCTTCAATTGTTTGAGGCATGATACCGTCATCAGCCGCAACAACCAAAATTGCAATATCTGTTGCTTTCGCACCTCTGGCACGCATTTCTGTGAATGCTTCGTGACCCGGAGTATCTACGAATACGATTTTCTTTTCGTGTTTATTATCTAGATAAACAGTGTAAGCACCAATAGATTGTGTAATGCCACCAACTTCGGTCGCAACGATTTTGTGTTTAGAAGCACGAATGCTATCCAATAATGTAGTTTTACCGTGGTCTACGTGACCCATAATACTTACAACAGGCGCACGTTTTTTCAATAATTTTTTATCAACTTCAGTAAGTGCTTTTTGTTTTTGTTCTTTTTCAAGCTCTTCTTCCATGAAAGCTTCAATATCTTCTTCAAGAACTTCAAGTTCGTATTCTGCACAAACTTTTTTTATTGTTTCGACATCAATAAGCTGGTTTACAGTTGCCATAACACCTTGGAACATCAAGAACTTAACAATTTCAGCCGGTGATTTATGGATTTTATCAGCTAATTCGCTAATTGTCATCGGTTGGTTTACTACAATTTGTTTAACTTCTGCGAGTTCTTCTTCTTTGTGTGATTTCTTTTTGTGTTTTTGTGCAGCTGCTTTTTCCAAAGAAATCATTTCTTGGTCTTCTTTTTTAGAATTGAAATCTTTGTCTTTCTTTTTGCCGTCAACTTTTTTCTTGCCACCGGCTGTGTTACTTTTTCCTTCATAAATTTCTTGAGGAATAATTCTTCTTTCAACAAGTTTCTTTTCTTGTCCACCTTTGTTGAACGGCTTTCTTTCTCCTCTTTCAGGTCTGTCTGATTTTTCGCCTTCTTTTTTTACTGGCTTTTGAGGAGCGCGTCTTACTATTTCAATTCTTGATTGATTTTTAGGATATTCAATCTTTGTTCTTTCAACTCTTACAACAGGTTTTTCAGCTTTTTTTATTTCAGTTTTCTCTTCTTTTGCTTCTTCAACCTTTTCTACTTTTTCAACAGCTTTTGGAGCTTTTCTTACCACTTCAATTCTGCTTACGGGTTTAGCTTTTTCTACGCGCTCTACTTTAACAGCTTCTGTCTTTTTAACTTCTTTTGATTCCGCTTCCGCTTTTACTTCGTTTGCGGGAGCTTTAGACTTTTTAACAATAAATGCTTTTGGTTTAGCATTAGATTTTTTAGGTAAAAGACCTAAATGTTCTTTTAACTTTCGGATTTGAGTTGGAGTTACAGTATTAGAGTGCGATTTCACCATAATTTCCACTTCGTTGAACTTTTCTATAACCTCTTTGCTGGTCATTCCAAGTTCTTTTGCTAATTCACTAACTCTAATATTATCCATAAATTTCCTTTCAAGTTTATTTCTCTTTTTTCAGCAAGTCCAAAAGTGTTGCTTTTTCAAGAGTTGCGTTGGTTTTCAACGCTTTATTTAATTTTGATTTTTTTAATGCCAATTCTATACAACTCTGATTATAACAAAGATATGCAGATCTGCCAAATGTTTTAGAATTTGGATTTATAACAATTTCTCCGCCATTCTCATTTTTCATAACCCTAATAAGATTTTCTCTTGGCTTAAATTCTCCACATCCAACGCATCTTCTTTGTTTATTCATATTTTATTTATAACATAAACATTGTTAAAATTAAACAATTATAATCATATATAGAAAGTTAGGCAGTGCATGATCTACTGTTTTCTGTTTCTGTGAATGTAAACTTATTTAAAAAAAATAGATAAAGATTTGTAACAAAATTTATATCAAATGAAATTATTATTAACTACTTTTTTTTATATATATGTAAGATTAAAGATAGGATATTATAGATGGCTTTTTTATCATTAACGCTGGATAATATTAAAACACAAGGTGCAACATCAACTCAAAATGTTAATAATATTAAAAGTACAAGTGTTTTATCTTCTCCTATTTTAAATTTTAATAATGATTTATATACAGTAGATGATAATTCTGAAAATACCACACCTGAACAGATTAAAGAAAAATATCAAGAAAGAGAAAACAGTTTAAAAGCTACAGCAAATGAATATGTTAATAATATGCATGAACTTGCAAGTCAAAAGAGTGAAACTGCAAATCAATACATTGAAATGGTAAATGCTTCTATCAAAGAAGTGACAGTATCATTATCAACGTTAAAATCAGAATTACAAAATGAAGAAGCAAAAAGTCCGCAAGATACAAATAAAATTGCACAATTGAAAACTCAAGTAGAAAACGAAGAAAATAAGTTAAAATCTCTTAAAGACGAATTACTAAAATATGAAATGGAAAAAATGTATTGGTCAATGATAGATGAAAATTATGAAAAAGACGTTAATAATTGGGTAAATATGACTACTGCACAATTAGAGGCCGAATGCAGTCAGGCATTAGAACATTGTCAGCAAAATAATGCAAACACAGGCTTTGTCCCTGCTGAACAAGCTTCAAAAAAAGGCCTTAATTATAACCTAGATGCTTTGAGCAAAGTAAATACAGAGTATAATGCAAATCCTACTCCTGAAAATAAAGCAAAATTAGCAGCACAAATAAAAACTGTTCAAACTATTTTTGATGCAAGTGGTAATGAGCTTAAAGAACTTGGTATTTATACCCAAATAAGCAATGTAATGTCAAACATAATTAGCAGACTAGAATTAAAATTGTAGTAATGTATTGTATAATTTTTTGCACCATAAACATTAAAAAAGTGGGAATTGCTTACGCTTTTCTCAACCCTACGCAAATATAAATAATTTTCTATCAATTACAACAATCCAATCAAAAACAATATGTATATAATATCGCTTACAATAACATGCTTGTTCTTTTCTGTACTTTTTTGACCTTTGTTAATGCGACAAATGCTTCGTATCATTTCAACTATATAATATAAACCTGCTAAAGGTAACAATATTAAAACAAGAAATGATATAACTGTAAACAAAGCTTGTAATTGAACATTTTTGATTGTATCAATAAGGTCGGATAACATCAAAATGATAAAGGTGAATACAAGAAAATAAGACATATTTGCATAGTTTTTTGAATATAGTCTATATTCATTTAAAACATGCAAAAATTGTATTATTTTATTTTTCATTCAGTTCCTTTCTAATTAAGTAGTAGGTCAGGCACTGCCTCTACGAAATTTATAAAATGAAAATTAAAAAATAATTTTCTATTTTCCACTTTCAATTTTCCATTTATTAAGCTTGTGTTTCAGCTAATTTTTCCAACTTCAACTTTTGGTCGTATTCTGTCAACAAATCAATCAATTCATCCAAATCACCGTCAATTACCGTCCAAACGTTAAGGTTGTGATTGATACGGTGATCCGTCAAACGACCTTGTGGGAAGTTATATGTTCTGATACGTTCACTTCTATCACCTGTACCGACTTGAGAACGTCTTAAATCTGTGATTTCTTGCATTTGTTTTTGAACTTCCATATCATAAAGTTTTGCTTTCAAAATTTGCAAAGCTCTTTCTTTGTTTTGCAATTGAGAACGTTCTTCTGTACAGAAAATCATAATTCCTGTCGGTTTGTGGAATACACGCGCTGCTGTTTCAACTTTGTTTACGTTTTGACCGCCTGCACCGCCTGAACGAGCAGTTGAAATTTCAACATCGTTCATATTTAATTCAACTTCAACGTCGTCAACTTCAGGCATAACCGCAACTGTTGCGGTTGAAGTGTGAACTCTGCCTTGTGATTCTGTAGCAGGAACTCTTTGAACTCTGTGAACGCCTGATTCGTATTTAAGACGAGAATAAATGCTGTCTCCCTTCATAGAAATAATAACTTCACTCACACCGCCGGCTTCACATTCGGTCTTACTTAAAACTTGAGTCTGCCATCCCATTTTATCGGCGTAGCGCATATACATTCTCATTAAATCACCTGCGAAAATGTTTGCTTCGTCTCCGCCTGCGCCGCCTCTGATTTCAAGCATAATATCTTTATCATCCATAGGGTCGCGCGGAAGAAGAAGAACCTTCATTCTTTCTTCGTATTCAGGAATTTTGGCTTCGTTTTCTTCCATTTCAGCCTTCAAGAACTGTTTCATTTCTTCGTCTTTTTCTTCGTGAATAAGTTGTTTTGCTTCATCAATAGCATCAACTGCTTTTTTCCACGCGTAATAAAGTTCAACTGTTTCTTCCATTGATTTTCTTTGTTTTGA
>CAKVGW010000043.1 GCA_934747325.1 uncultured Candidatus Melainabacteria bacterium
TCTAAATTCAAACGAACTCTAGGAAGCATTCTAATTGCTTCTACATCGGCATCTTTAATGTGACGTCTGTCTTCTCTTAAATGAGTTGTAATAGATGCGACACCGCATTCCTTACAAATTCTTGCAGCAGTAATCGGATCAGGATCAATTCCACCTCTTGCGTTTCTTAAAGTCGCAACGTGATCTATATTTACACCTAATAACATATCTCGTCCTTTCTTTGTTGTTTTAATTCACAACATCCAATTAACATAATAATATAAATATAAACATTAAAAAAGCAGTGTGCCAAGATTAGCACACCGCTTCTAAATATATATTAACGATTAAACGTTAGCTACTGCTTTAGGACCAGCGTTAACAATTTCAGCAGGCATGTTTGGATACTTAGCTGAGAAGTTATCAGCAAACATTTGAGCTAATTTGTTAGCAGCTTCGTCATAAGCTTTCTTATCTGACCACATTCCACGAGCGTCAAGCATTTCGTCTGGAACGTTTGGACAAGAAGTTGGGTAATCTACGTTGAATACATCGTGGTGTTTGAATTCGATTGAATCAAATGAACCGTTCAATGCAGCAGTTACCATAGCTCTTGTGTAAGATAATTTCATTCTCTTAGCACCTGAAGCAGCTGAACCGCCTGCCCAACCTGTATTTACTAAGTAAACCTTAGTGCCGTATTGGTCAAGTTTGTCACCTAACATCTTAGCGTAAACTGAAGCATCCATTGGCATGAATGGTTCGCCGAACAATGTTGAGAATGTAGGTTGTGGTTCTGTAACGCCTCTTTCAGTACCAGCTAATTTTGAAGTAAAGCCAGTTACGAAGTGGTACATAGCAGCGTTCTTGTCTAATCTAGAGATTGGAGGCAATACGCCGAATGCGTCAGCTGTTAAGAAGATAACAACTTTTGGAATGCCACCCTTTGAAGGGATTTGAGCATTGTTGATGTAGTTGATTGGGTAACCAACACGAGTATTTTCTGTTAAAGAACCGTCTTCAAAATCGAATTCTCTTGTTTCAGGATCCATAACTACGTTTTCAACCAATGAACCAAATTTGATAGCGTTGAAGATATCAGGTTCATTTTCTTCAGAAAGGTGAATACATTTTGCGTAGCAGCCGCCTTCAAAGTTGAATACGCCGTCTGGTGACCAACCGTGTTCGTCATCACCGATTAATTTACGGTTTGGATCTGCTGATAGAGTTGTTTTACCTGTACCTGAAAGACCAAAGAATACAGCTGTTTCACCAGTTGCAGGGTCCATGTTAGCTGAACAGTGCATTGGAAGAACGTTTTTCTTAGTCATAACATAGTTCATAGTAGCGAATACAGATTTTTTGATTTCGCCTGAGTATTGAGAACCACAAATGATGATTTCGTGAGCTTCGTAGTCAATAGCGATACAAGCTTCTGAGTTTACACCATCAACTTCTGGATCACATTTGAAACCAGGAGCACAAAGGATTGTGTAATCAGGTTCACCATAGTTAGCCAATTCTTCAGCTGTTGGTCTGATTAATAGTTCGTGGATGAACATGTTTTGGCTAGCTAATTCGTTGATAACTCTGAATTTTTGAGTATAAGTTTTGTCAGCACCAGCAAAACCATCGAAAATAAATATTTCTCTGTTTTGCAAGTAAGATGCGATTTTACCCTTGATAGCGTTGAATTTTTCTCTGCTGATAGGTCTGTTTACTTTACCCCAAGCGATATCGTTGTGGATAGATTCTGTATCAACAATAAATTTATCTTTAGGTGAACGACCAGTGTATTTACCAGTTGTAACAACCAAAGCACCAGTGTTGCTCAAAGAGCCTTCACCTAATCTTAAAGCAGCTTCTGTTAACTGAGCAGGTGTCCAGTTTCTGTGAACTGCTTTTGGTCCGATAATACCAAATTTTTCAATTCCGTATGTTTCCATAATATAGCTTCCTCCTTTTTTAAAGCTTTTTTATATACACAATAAATGTATTACAAACACTTATAAAAATCAATTAGTGGCATGCCATTTTTGATAGAAAAATCAGAGTGAATTATAAATTTAATAATATTCTATAATATCTCTGCAAAGTTTCTTCATTAGAATTTTCTAGCAGAATATTAATTTTGGAAATTAAATCTTTTTTATTTACTATATGCGTATAATTAAATAATTCTTTTACATCAACATTCAAAGCGCTTGAAATGTTTTCTAAACTTTCTTCCTTAGGAATTTGTATCCCTCTTTCAATCTTTGAAAGATTTGAAGCCTCCATATCCAAAATTTCAGCAAGTTTGAGTTGCGTCAAACCTTGTTTTTCGCGTAATTCTTTTATTCTTAAACCTAATTTTCTAGCAATCTCACCCATCTCAACAACAGGATACTATCTTTTTCATCAAGGATAAAGATTTTAGTAAGATTGCATGGGTTGACAAATTAGGCTTAATATGACAATAATATAGTATAAAGCATTCTAATAAAATTTATTTACCCTTAAAATAAATTATGTTACTACATTTACCTAACAAGAAAGGAGCTTATATGGCTGGAGTTTCAATGAACAAGTTTGAGCAATTTGTGGAAAACGCTTATAGAGGTATCCCGGAACAAACCTCTACTGTTGAAGAGAAAGAAAAGGCGATTGCTGCTAAAAAGAAGATTTTGCAGCATCCTAATTGTCCAAAAGAAACTAAAACCGCATTGTTGCGTGAAATTGCGACAATTGAAGGCGAAATTGCCGGAATAAAAAATGAACAGCACAATGCGTCTATGAATAGTAGTATTTTTCCTAAGAGGAATGATTTGGGGTAATTGTCTGCAAAAGTTTATTTCAAAAAACTTTTTATTTCAAAATAACTCTTACTTTTTTCTTCTTTATTGCGATAAAAGAAGAAAAAGTAAGCAAAAAAGAAGAAATGACGCACTGTTTTCTACAACCTTACGGTTGTTGAATAAAAGCGGGTGAACCCGCACTTTCACGCTCGCTAAAAAACGCTCGCGGTACGACTGTCGTTCAAATTTAATTTTAAGAATATGAAAAATATGAATATTGTTAACTTTTACTATGTAACAATTTTTTAACATATCCTAAAGTTTTTACAAAACTAGCCGTTAACCTATCTATAAGGAGTATTATTTTATGACAGAAATAAACCAGATTTCAAATCTATTTAAAAACTTTGGTGGAATAAAGTTCGCTGTAAAACAACAAGAAACTGAAAAGTCTTTATTAACATCCAAAACAACTTTAGACACTGTTAGTTTAAACAACAGTAAATCTGAAAAATTTGAAGAAGTTTTTGCAGAATTTGACAAAAATGTACCCGACTGTACATCGACAATTTCGGAAAAAGAGTTAGCAATCTCATATATTGATAGAATGCTTGCTTGTGATGACATTTCTGAAGATTTAAAAATTTATTGGCAAAACAAAAAATCTGTAATCAAAATGGAAATGCAAAGTATACAAAACGAAGAAGCCAAAGGCTCGGAAGAAAAAGTTAATGATGTATGGAATGAATACGAGAAATTTGTAAATAAATATCGAGGTAAAGTTAACAATAATTTATCAGCAAAAGATAAATACGAATACTCTATGACCTATAATAGAACCGCACAAAGCTTTATTAATAGACTTATGAATTGCGCAGACGTAACAGATAAACAACTTTCTATTTACCAACAAATGTATCAAAATTTTGAAAATGATATGCAAAATTGCAGACGCGATTTTATGAGTGCTAAAAAATAAGTAACAAAAATTTTATTTACTATAAAAAGAGGAATTAATTATGCCGGATATAAACTTAAATTCATTTCAAAAACAGATTCAAACATTTATGAATCACATTAAATCAACAGGTGAAACTCAAGTTGATGAAAAAATTTTTCTAGACAAAATTACAAATGATAGAAGTATTTTTGAGATGTTAGATCAAAATCGTGATGGAAAAATTTCTAAAGATGAAATGAATGCGGTATTTCAAGCTGATGCTGATAATGATGGAATTGTGACAAACAACGAAATAAGGTGCATGAACGATATGAAGTTCTTTGCAAGACGAACCGTTGATAAATGGTTTTCTTTAGATGTCAATCGTGATGGGCATTGGAGTAATGTGGAAAGAAAACTTGGCGACAAAAGAATGTTTGAGGGCGCTGAATCTGACACCAGTCTTGATGCTTCCATGTCAAATGAACAACTTTCAAAGTTATATAATATGAAAGAAAAAATAGATGATCCTGAGAACAAACAACTTGAAGATTGGCTGAATGGTTGGCTAGATGACTTAAAGCAAGAAGCCAAAGAAAAATATAACGTTGAATTAAATGATAAACAGATAATCATTTTAAAGAATGAATATAAAAAACAACTTAATACTTGGTTGTTTAAAACCGGTGATAATGCCACAGGTAATGCACCATTATATAATTCCTTAAATTGCACTGCATATACGAGACTGATAACAACGGAACAAACTGTATCTTGTTGCGGGGGAGATATTGTTCCACCTCCTGCTGCGCCGAAGAAAGACTGTTGCACAGAAGTTTTTTCTGACCTTGAACATGAAGGAGCTTCTAATAGTGCAAAGGAAGTTAAAAACAGATTAGCTTGGGCAATGTTTAAAACTCCACCCAAAGAAGAGTTGGTAACATGTGAAGATGCTTCAACTGTTTGGCAAAATATGTCTGATGAACAATATAATAATTACCATCAACAATATCAACAAATGCGAGATATGAAAGCCAGTGATTTTAGAGAATTGCTAAAACCTGAAAATGCACAAAAAAGAGCAGATTTTGAAAAGAATTCGGCAATGACAGTTCAACAAATAGTAGATTATATTGATATTGTAGAACAACAAATCGGCGTTGGAAATTTTGACAAAGACGATTGGTCAGTTGACTCTGAACAGTATATGCAAATCTCTTCCGCTATAAATGGAACAGCAGGCGACGAATCGCGTCTTAAAGGCAAAACAAGAGCTGATATCCCTAAAAACAGGCAAGCGCTTTTAAAATTCTTAGAAGAAAAAGGCTGGTTATACGAACAGTTTAAATAACTTACAAACTTTCAAAACGACTTCCCTGTCTTGTATCACGTCTTAAAAATTCTCTATCAATTTTATTAAGACAATCAAGTTTTTTGCCAATCCAACGAGGGGCTACAAGTTCTGTTCTTAAGCCGTTTCCTGCAAGGCGATGAATTGTTGTTTGCGGTGGTAAATATTCCAAAAAATCACAAACTGTGTTTACATATTCATCTTCTGACATAAAATCAATTTCGCCTTTTCTATACATTTCAGCAAGTTCAGTTCCTTCTAAAGCGCAAAGCATGTGAATCTTAACACCTTCAGGTTCAAGCTTTGCAATCGTTTTAGCTGTTTCCATCATTTCATCATGATTTTCAAACAAATTTAAAATAACATGCAAGCAAGTATTAATACCATATTTTTTAGTATTTTCATAGGCGTCCAAAAAACATTTGTAATCATGCCCGCGATTAATCTTTTTCAAAGTCTTATCATGCACACTCTGCAAGCCGTATTCAACCCAAGTATAATAATCTTTTGTAAACGAAGAAATCAATTTTAATTTTTCATCATCAACACAATCAGGACGTGTGCCAATCGAAAGTCCCACTATATCAGGATGTGTCAAAGACGCAGTATAAATTTTTTCCAATTCGTTAACCGGCTTATAAGTATTTGAAAAAGCTTGAAAATAAGACATGAATTTTTTTGCTTTAAATCTTTTAGCCAAAGTTTCCGCGCCAACTTTAACCTGCTCTTCTATGCTCAAAAGGTTTGAATGCGCCTGTGAAAAGCTTCCGCCATCATCACAAAAAATACAACCGCGATTTGAGATTTTACCGTCACGATTTGGACAGGAGAAACCTGCGTCTAAAGTTATTTTATAAACCTTTGCGCCAAATTTATCTTTGAGGTGTTTACTATATTGATTGTATCTTTTTTCTTCCATTTTTCTAATTATAAATTAATCAAATACCAAGTAACAAGAGTTAAATAAACCGCTAAGCCGATAACGTCAATTGTTGTTGCAATTACAGGACCTGATGCAACCGCAGGATCAATCTTCATTTTCTTTAAAACTAAAGGTGTACAAGTTCCTATCATTGTCGCAATTGTCATATTTAAAGACATCGCAATACCGACAATCAAGCCCAATTCCAAATTATGTTGCCAGCCCCAAGTTACAAAAGTTACCAACAAACCAAAAATCAAGCCGATACTAAGTCCGGTAACTGTTTCACGCATAATATGATGCCAACCTGAACTTAAAGAAATTTGTCCTGTTGACATACCACGAACCATAAGCGTAATACTTTGTGTACCGATATTTCCGCCCAAACCTGCAAGCAACGGCATAAACGCTGCAATTATCGGAAGAGCCGTAAATGTTTTATCGTATTTATTTGTAATAGTAACTGCAATAAATTCACCAATTAAAGTAATGAACAGCCAAGGAATACGCGCTTTTATTGAGTGTAAAAGACTACCTGTTAAAAGGTCGTCGTCTTCATCGCCCAAATCGGTTACGATACCTGAAGATGTCAAGATTTCATCCGTAGTTTCTTCTTCCACAATGTCTTGAACGTCATCCCAAGTAACAATCCCTTTCAAGTGGTTGTACAAATCGACAACCGGCAAGGCATTGAATTGATATTTCATAAAAATATCGGCTATATGGTCTTGATAGTCGTCTACATGCACTTTTACCAAATCTTTTGACATCAAATCCGAAATATTTAAATCAGTCGGTGCAGTGATTAAGTTTCTTAATGACGCAACACCCACTAAGTGGTTATGTTTATCAACAACATAAACGTAATAAAGCTCCATATTTTCTTTTTCAGCTTTAATTCTAATAGTTTCAAGCGCCTCTTTTACAGTCATATTGTCATATACAGTAAGCACGAGCGGTGTCATAATACCACCGGCTGTATCTTCGTTGTATGTCAAAAGTTCACGAATTTCAGAAGAGAATTTTTGCGGTAATTTATCCAAATACGCTTGTGACTCATCTTCTTCCATATCACCCAAAACGTCCGCAGCTTCATCATGCGGGAGTTTTGAAATCAGTCTTGACGCAAGTCCTTTATCTACATCGCCCAAAATCTCGACTTGAAGTTGAGGAGGTAAGTATTCAATTACATCTGCAGCTTTTTCTTCATCAATATGAGTAATGCACGCTAAGCGTTCTTCTGGCTTAAGTTTCTGAAATATATCTGCCAAATCCGCAGAGTGATAAGTTGCAAGCTCGTCACGAAGTTGCGGTTCTGCGTTTGTATCAATTAATTCTTGAATACGATCAATTGTGTTTTCTATATTTGGCATGATAAAGTCCTTCTAAGCCTAAGAATTTATAAAATTTCTACTAAACTTCTCAACTACTAAACTCAGTTCTTCCATTTTTATCTATAATTCGTAAACTGCAACGGTGCGTCGTATTTTTCTTCGTTCTTTCTCAAAAGCTGAATTACAGTTTGCAAATCATCTCTGCTTTTGCCCGAAACTCTTACCTGTTCGCCTTGAATTGATGCTTGAACTTTTAATTTTGAATCTTTAATATCAGCAACAATTTTTTTTGCTAATTCTTGAGTTAAGCCTTTTTTCAAGTTGAAAACTTGTCTAACGTTTCCGCCAAGCGCGTTTTCGATTGATTGAGCATCCAAAATTTTGATACTTAAACCACGTTTAACAAGCTTTGATTGAAGAATATCATAAATATTTCTCAATTTCATTTCGTC
Source organism: uncultured Candidatus Melainabacteria bacterium (assembly GCA_934747325.1). GTDB lineage: Bacteria > Cyanobacteriota > Vampirovibrionia > Gastranaerophilales > Gastranaerophilaceae > CAG-196. The sequence goes on from CAKVGW010000043.1 coordinate 7,756, forward strand.
GTTTGTCGTAATTGTTATTGACTTTTCGCCTTCTAAATCAATTGACGAATTAGAATTTTTTAAGTCAAAACGAGATGTTAAATCTCTTTTTACTTGGTCAACAGCGTTAACTAACTCTTGACGGTCAAATTCTGAAACAACATCAAAACTGCAATCTTTCGCCATAATGAACTCCTAATTTGGTATTACATAACAATATTACCACGAACAATTTTGAAAGTAGAAGAGGAGAAATGTTGAGTAGTTAAGAAGAAGTATCAAAGTAGTTGAAAAGTTGAAAAGCGTAAAGGTTGAATAGTTCATTATGTTCGCTTTGCTCACAATTTTTATATGATACTCCTTCTAATCTTCTCAACTTTTTCCCTTTTTTTGATTGCTACGTCGCTCCGCTCCTCGCAATGACAATTTTTAAAAACAACTTTTCAACAGTTTTACTTTTCCACTTTTCAACTCTATTTAATGCTTCTTATTAACTTCTAAACTTATAAACTCCTAAACTTTATCAATTTATATGTTATAATAAACTTGAAATTATTTATGGTTGTAAAGGAGTTTTTATGAAACGAGCAATTATTATGGTTATCGATTCAATGGGTATTGGTGCAATGCCTGATTGTGAAGAATTTGGTGATATTAAAGAATGCAATACATTAAGAAATGTATGCGCTTTTAACAAAGGACTTGATGTGCCGTCTTTAGAATTATTAGGATTAGGTAATATTCAAGATTTTGAAGGTATTAATAAAACAGCAACTCCAATCGGACAATATGGAACTTTACAAGAAAAATCTAAAGGTAAAGATACAACTACAGGTCACTGGGAAATCGCAGGTCTTGTTTCTGAAAAACCTTTCGCAACATTTCCGCAAGGTTTTCCAAAAGAACTTATTGATAAATTTATAGAAGAAACCGGTTGTAAAGGAATTTTGGCAAACATTCCCGCAAGCGGAACTGCAATCATTGAACAATTAAACGACGAACACCACAAAACAGGTTTTCCAATCGTTTACACTTCTGCTGATAGCGTGTTCCAAATTGCGCTTGATACAGATATGATACCTTTGGAAACGCTTTATAAATGGTGTGAAATTGCTAGAAAGATTCTAGATGAAGGTAAATACAATGTAGCAAGAGTTATTGCTCGACCATATAAAATAATCGATGGAAAGCCTACTAGAATTTCAAAAGATAGACGCGATTATTCAATGGCACCGTTTGGCAAAACTGTGTTAGACAAAGTTAAAGATGCAGGTGCAAAAGTTATAGGTATAGGTAAAATTGAAGACATTTTTGAAAAAGCCGGCATAACTCACGCAATTCATACAGGCTCTAACAAAGAAGGTTTAGAATTAACTATAAAAGCGATTGACGGGACTTTGGATTTAGATAAAATTAAATATCCGAGTGTTAATATTACCGATAATGATAGAGAAATTATTTTCACAAACCTTGTAGATACTGATATGCTTTTCGGTCATAGAAATAATGCAGAAGGCTATGGAAAGGCGATTGAAGAAATTGACGAATACTTAGAAAAAATTCTTCCACTAATCGGCGAAGACGATTTATTAATCGTTACGGCAGACCATGGTTGTGACCCAACTGTACCGGGAACTGATCACACAAGAGAACAAGTTCCTGTATTATACTATTCAAAAGGAATTGAGCCAAAAGATTTAGGCGTAACCGTTGGGTTTGATTCAATCGCACAAAGAGTGTCTGACTGGTTATTTTAATTTTTAATTTTAGCAGTATAATAAACATGTTCTTAAAAAGAACTGTAAAATATAAAAAGGAGAAAACAAATGAACGTAACTATTGAAGATTCTTGTATCGGTTGTGGCGCATGCGAATCAATTTGCGATGCAGTTTTCCACGTAGAAGATAGAGCAGAAGTAAAAGAAGCTGGTATTGCAGGAAACGAAGCTTGTGTTGAAGAAGCAGCTAACGCTTGCCCTGTGTCAGCTATTACTGTTGCATAGAATTAAAAATTTCAAAACATAAAAAACGGCGGACTTTTTTCAAAAGTCCGCCGTTTTTTATTCGGAATGAATTTCGTTATCCACTTTAATATAATTACCCTAACTGGCAGACACCTCACCCTAGCCCTCTACTGTATGGAGATGGAATAACCTAAAGTCGTTCTATTCATATCAAGTTTTTGGTGGGTCAGGTCTAACAAATTTTGAGCATTCCCTCTCCTTGCAGGAGAGGGCTAGGGTGAGGTGTCTGTCCCTTAGAGTGAAACTAAATATTATCAAAATTTCCGGCAAGCACTCTCAAAGCTTTGTCTTCTGCTTTTTGCGCTCTATCTAATGCTGATTGCAAACCTGAATTATCAAATGTTTTTTGAATATTTGCTGCTGCCTGAGACGGAATATATCTTCTTTGGTTTTCATTTGTTTTATCGCTAGGGATTTTACATTCAGATGACGGAATATAAGTATAATTATCTACACCATTTTTCTTTGTTTTATGCGGAATTACATTCTTTGAAGAAGGAATGTATGTATAGTTATCAACTTTTTCATCTTCAGAATAAACTTGAGGAATTACATTACTGTTTGCATCTTTTCCTCTTGTTGCCATCATTTGACCTTGAGAGTTTGTTTGCTGAACTTGCGGTTGTTTACCATATTGCTTGATTCTTTGAGCCTCATACAATCTTCTATTCAAATCGTCTGCCAAGAATTGTTTTTGTTCTTTTTTGGCTGTTTCATCTTCTTCATGCTTCATTGAATCATAAGATTTACCGAAAATTGTTGTTGAAGCCTTTTTGATACCTGCATCCAAAACACCCATTGAAATAAGACCCCAAATAACTAAACGCATTGGAACTCCGCCTACATTTCTTAAGAAGCCTTTTGAACTACGACCTATATTGGCAACAACATTGCTACCTTTGTATCCTTTAAATGTTTCCAAATCCATTGTAACAAATTGAGCAAGTTTTCTTATTCCTTTTGTTAAAATATTTTGGTTTGGAACTTTTAATTTATTTTTTACTCCTTGTTTTGCAATTTTATATTCTGCTTTATTCGCAAATCCACCAGCGAGTGCTTTTTCATTGAATGCTTTTAAAGCATTTCTGAATTCTTCTACCTGTTTCTTTGTCATGCCGGCATATTGCGCGCCGCATAATGAATGCATCATCTTTAATGCAAGTGGGAATGTTAATACCCAAGATGTTGATTCTATTACACCACCAACTGCGGTACCGATTTTTTGGTCATTGTCAGCCTTTTTAACATTACATCCTACTTCTACAAGAGCAGGAGCAATAAATAACAAGGCACCGAGTTTACCACCGCCGAATGTTATACCTCTGTGAAACATTTGCATTGCTTTAGACATAAAACGACCTGTTGCTGTTTTAGTACCTTCTTTTGATAAACTATGCAACTTGTTATAAACTTCATCACAACCAATTGTTCTTTCAAAAGGTTTTGTTAAAGGTCCCATCCATTTTGAATAATTTCCGGCACCGATTTTTACTTTTCCACTAACTCTTTTTGCAGCGTCTTCAACTGTTTTAATATGCTTGCCAAACATATCATCTTTTATTTCATTAAGCTGTTTCACATTTAATCCCATTTCTTTTAGGATTTCTTTTTTTGTTGCAGCAACAGCTCCATCACCTAATGTTTGAATTTTCTTAATTTCTTCAGGCGAACGTCCTAAACGATTTAAAAGTACTTGTACAACTGCTTTTTCTTCTGGAATTTCTGAAACTTTTGCAACGTTAAAAGCAGATTTTAGCATTTTCTTTTCTGCGGAAGTCAAACCAATATCTTTTAATTGTGGACAACCTAATTCGCCAAGTTTTGAATTTGAAGATTTAAAAAATGAAAATAAACCGGGTTCTTTTTTATCTTGTCCTAACATTAATGTATCAGCAATTTTAATAAAATCTTGAACAACTTCTTGTTTTTGATTAAACATTTGAGATTTAACCATACTCCATTCAGGCATAGAAGGAGTATCTCGCATTGCTCTTAAGATTGCACTGTTTTGAACAACTTTTCCGCCTTTTTTCTTAACAGCTTTAAAACCATCTAATACTGTTTGAACGGGTTTACTTTGAACAAGTTTAGAATTTTCAATGCTGTCACCAAGATTTGCAGCCTTTTTAACTAAACTATCTTCGTATTTTCCGCCACAAGCTTTTGAATAAGCATCAATTCCAGCTCCAATTCCTAACCAAGTTGCTAAAGTCAATATAGGATGTTCAATATATGGTGTAATCATACCCATCGCATCCGCGTCTTTAAGAGTTTCCTTGAAACTCTTGTGCATTAGGCTATTTTCCGGTACATAATAGTAACTCGGAATTTTTACAGGCTGCTGTTGAGGATTAGCTTGTTGTTGCCTGTATTGCATATTATTATATTGATTAATATTTGGATTAATCTGCGTCACAATAATAAACCTTTATAAACCTAACTATTTATATAAAGTATTTTGCCCACCAAAAATTGCCTAAAAATCAAAAATTTTAAAGGTTTTTATTAAGTTTTGTAACGCATTAATATGGTTCGGCATGAATAATTGTATTTACTTGTCCTAAGCTAGATTTAATTTCATTTTCAATTTGATCACAAACATTATGTGCACAGCTTATTTTCATATCAGGATTAAACAAAAGAGTTAATTCTACATCTTTATATTGTCCGGATTTTCTGCCTTTTATATTTTTATATCCTTTTATTATAGAATTCTTTTTTAAAATTTCTTCAATCTTTGTGATATCTTCTGCTGGTAAAGAGCCGTCCAACAAATTATTTAAAGTTTCTTTTGATATTGAAAAACCTGCTTTTAAAATTATTAAAGCAACGATTAATGCAATAATCGGATCTAAAGCTGCAATACCGGTGATTTTTATTAAAACTAAACCGACTAAAACTCCCAATGACGAAAAAATATCAGTACTTAAGTGTTCTGCATCCGCTAAAAGAGAAACAGAGTCAGATTTTTTTGCTACATAAAAAAGATATCTGCTTACTAAAAAATTTGCAACTACAGCGAAAGCCATAACATAAATTCCCAACATAGAATCGGCTTCTAAGGTATAACCTTTAATTAATTTGCTTATTGCTTCATATATAATAAAGAAGCCTGCAAAAATAATTAAACCGCCTTCTATAAAACCTGACATATCTTCATATTTACCATGACCAAACGGGTGATTTTTATCAGCAGGTTCAGCAGAACGAGTTACAGCAAAAAAAGTTAATACAGAAGCTAAGAAATCAGATAAAGAATGAATTGCTTCTGAAATTATACTGATGCTCCCCGAAACCATACCTGCAACAATTTTTGTAGCAATAATCAGCGCATTTGAAGTTATTGAAAGCCCTGCCGCAAATTTTTTTTCTGCATTTATATCCATAATTTAGGCAACTCCGTTATTAAGCAAATCGTGAATATGAATTACGCCGATAGGTTTTTTGCCTTCCAATACAAAAAGGTTTGTAATTTTCTTATCATGCATAATCTTTAATGCTTCTGCCGTCATTGCATTCGGCGAAACTGTTTTTGGATTGCGCGTCATTAAATCTATTGCTTTTTCTTCTAATATTTTTGAAGACAAACATCTCCTTAAATCACCGTCCGTAAGAATTCCTGTCAAATCTCCGGCTTGATTTATAAAACCTACACAGCCTAAACGTTTTGAAGTCATTTCTAAAAGCACTGCCTGCATGTTTGAATTTTCATCCAAAATAGGCATTTCTTGACCCGTATGCATCAAGTCTGAAACGCGCTTCAAGATAGAACCAAGTTTTCCTCCCGGATGTCTGTCGTTGAAGTCTTCTTTTGAAAAGCCTTTTCTTTCAATCATTCCTACCGTTAAAATATCACCAAGGACTAGAGTTGCGGTTGTAGAACTTGTTGGTGCCAGTCCGAGCGGACAAGCCTCCCCATTATTTGGTAATTCTAAAACTACGTCACCTGCTTTACCCAAAGAACTTTCTGCATTTTTTGTAATTGCAATGAGTTTTATTCCAAAACGCTTACAATAATTCAGAATATCTATGAGTTCTCTTGATTCGCCACTATTAGAAATTGCAACTACAACATCATCTTCTGTAATCATACCTAAATCCCCGTGACTTGCTTCTGCTGGGTGTACAAAAAACGATGGAGTTCCTGTTGAAGCTAATGAAGCTGCAATTTTACGTCCGATATGACCTGATTTGCCCATTCCGGTTATAATAATTCTACCTTTAGAATTTTGCATAAAATCTAAGGCTTTAGTAAGATTTTCTGCTTTTACCGAGTCTTTCAAATGATTTATCGTATCGATTTCAGAATCAATTGTTTTGATTGCAGAAATTCTATCCAGTTCTATTTGCGATTTTTGCATTTCTAAAGCCATACTTCAAAACTCCTTTAGATATATTTTACTACAAATGTGTAGGTGAGTTTTTATCAAATTGATTTATATGAACTTTTGTAACAATTTTCAAAAAATCCCTAAAGTTTTAAGAATTTGTGCCGATAACTTACATGTAAGATTTAGGTAAAAGGGCGTTACAGTGGCAG
>CAKVGW010000044.1 GCA_934747325.1 uncultured Candidatus Melainabacteria bacterium
TTTTTACCCTTATCTGATAATTCATAACTATTAACGTCAAATAATTCTAAGTCAGAAATTTTAACAACACCTGTTACATCATCAATGTTTGCGTTAATATTTTGTTCTTTAAGAGTCTGCTCCAAAGCTTCGGAAGCCTTTTTCTGTTCCATTTGCGATTGAATTTTTTCGAAATAACTTGTCATATAAGTATAGAAAAATAAAACAATAAAAACCAACACTAATGCGGTCATTAAATCGGTCATCGTTACCCAAAATATATTATCTTGATTATTGTCTTCTTTTGGTCTTCTTAATTTCATTTATGCCTCTTGGAAACACCCCCCACCCGCAGGGGACGAGGGAACAAATCACTTAAAATAACTTATCCACAACATCTCCGCCACCGGAAGATTTATCCATTGTTTCATTCAATTTATTTAAACTGTATAAAATGTTTTCTAAATATGGAGTTGTACCCTCATTTAAAGTCTTAGCCAAAGATTTTGCAAATTCTTCAGGCAAAGCCTTTAGCAATTTTTCATTTGTTTGATTTTGAAGTTTTGATTCTTTAACTAAATCTATCAAGAATTTTTCACTTGTTACAACGTCAAACAAACGGATTAATTCTCTTTGAATTTCTAAAGAATATTTTTTACACATTTTGTTATATAAGATTTTTTCAATCAGCATAAATAATAGAGAGAAACCTACAGCAAAAACTGAACACAAAGCTGCCATTTGGATATTTGTAATCAAGCCATTAAAGGAACTTCCTATGTTTGTATCATCTGCAAAATTCACTTGAGTAAAGGCTATTGCCATTTTTAAAAAAGTAAAAAACGGACCAAGACCTGTTAAAAGAGTAGGCATTGCTTGAATAAATTTGTTATTGATTTTTGAATAAACTAATGTTTCTTCGTTGAAAAAATATGAAGCATCAACAGTCAAATAAATTTCAGGTTTAAAATCCGCAGTCGGAGTTTGAGAAGCTACAAACAATTTTTCAGGAAAAATTAATGCTTTTTTAAAATCTTCCCAAACCGTTGATGTAAAACTGTTTGAGTTCATAAAGTTATCCATTTCTTGAAAACGATAAGAAAGCTCTTTTTTGTTTAAAGAACTCAAATAATCTTTAACAGATTTAAGATTTTTCTCAACTCTTGTGTAATTGCGAAGAACTGTCATAATGAAAAACAGAAACGCAGCCGTAATTATAAGTATTGCAGGTTCTTTTAAAATATCAAGAAATGTCATATCTCCTCCTATTGATGGATATTGTAGCATAAAGTTGCTTTTTAGACTATAATCTTTATATGGAATGCCCGAAGTGTCATAAAAATATTGCAGAGAATTCAACAGTGTGTCCGCACTGTCATAAAGTTCTAACTTTAGAGTGCCCAAATTGTCACAGTTTGAGCGAAACTCCGGTTTGTGAAAAATGCGGTTACATAATTTTAACAAAATGCTCAAAATGTGGAAAAACGGTTTCAACTTCCAGTGAAAAATGCAAATGCGGATTTCCTGTAAAAACCAGTGTTGCTTATCAAGAGTGCGAAACAGACGAATTTGCGTCTATTATAATTAAATTTTCTGCACTAAAAAATATCAGACGCGTTTTAGGTTCGCAAGAACTTTTTACAAAATTCTATTTTCGCTTAAGAAACCTTTTAACCGCACAAATTAAATCGGTTGAAGGCAAAATAATTACTTATAATGACACTTTTGTCATTAATTTCAATAAAGAACTTTCGTTTCCGACTTCTGCTAACAAAGCAATAAGACTCGCATTGAAGCTTGTAAATGCTTTCGCGGATTTGAATTTGAAAGTAATAAAAGAACTCGGAACACCATTAAGATTAAATCTTACAATTGTCAAAAAAAACTCAGAAGAGCTATTGGAAGAAACTTCTATTGACAATAACGTCAAACTTTTGAACATAAAAGACCAAGCTCAGTATTTAAAAGGTATGCAAATCATCCTTGACCAGTACGTGTGGGATAATATAAACAAGGATTATAAAACAGATTCTTTATATTCAATAGAAAAAGACGGTACAACCGTTATGTTTTACGAAATCTTGCTTGAAAACTATGTTCTGCCACCTTCTGGCGAAACTCAAGATGCACCAATAAATACTGCACCTAAAGAAATTAAAAAACAAGAAACTTCTGAAACTGAAGATATTTATGCGTTTAAAGTTTTTGATATTAACGCAAAATGTAACTTTAAAAAGATTCCATCTAATAAGCTTATTGAAAATTTGGACGATAGTAAAATTATTTCAATAAGAGCAGAAGAAGATTTAGAAGTTTCAACATCTGATATTGTTGATTTCTGCAAGAAAAAAGAGCTTAAAATTTTGCATGCGGTTTGTACAGAAGAAACAAATTATAAGCCTTGGGGTGTTTTTGAACAACTATTTAAAGATTTTTACGGACTTTCTCTATGCAAATCTTTAATTCCACAGGATTTTGATGTAAAAAGGTTCAACGCACTAAAGAATTTGATTTTTTCTTCTTCAAGAAAAGCTTCGACTCCTGAAGATGCCAGATTTGCTTATATGGAAGATTTTGGCGACTTTTTAGCTTCACTAAAAAATACAGTTGTTCTGATTGAAGGTTTTGAATTTATGGATGATACCACAATTCAGACATTGGAACTTTATTTTGATAACTTTAAAAAACTGAATACAAATTTTATTTTTACAACAAATTCAGAAGTTTCATTGCATTCAAAATTTAAAAAACTTTTGAGAACACCTCAATACACAGAATTTGCTCTTAAAAAAACTTCAATGGGTGAACTTTTAAGTGACATAAAAGAAGAAGCCAGCGATTTTATTCAATCGTTTTATTTTGAAAAAATCAAAGAACAATTTAGCGGTTCGGCTTTGTATTTCAAAAATGCATTACAATATTTGACTGAAAAAAATATTCTAATCAGTTTTGAAAACAGACTTTTGATAAAAAGTAAAAATTCGGTAATTTTGCCGAATAGCCTTAACGCTTTAATAAAAGCTCGTTTGAAAGCTATGAGTAAAAATATGGATGCTTCAATGGTTTTGGCATATTCAGTTTTTCTTGGTGCGAGATTAGATTTTCAGACACTTACAAAACTTGGAATTAAAGAAGTCGCAAAAGTTGCAAATTGTTTGGAAAGCAGTGGATTTATTCATGTTATTAACAATGTTGTTTATATAAATAACTATAACCTTGTAAAACCTGTTGTAGAGGCTTCTTTAAAAAAACAAGTAGTAGAATTTTTATGCAAAAATATTTTGGCTAATCTTGGTAAGGATATTGATGATACGCTTACATTGCTTATAATGGGTAAACTGAGCTTTTTTAAAGAAGAATATTTATTACTTTGGAGAAACTCACAATTTGCAATGAATACAGGCGATTATGACGCTTATTTAAAGAATTGTTTGGGCTTTTTATCTTTAATTGAGCATATTGAAAATAATATTTCGGAAGAAGATATCGAAAATAACAAAAAAGAAGTCTTCCAAAATATTTTGATGAGTCTTTATAATTATTCACCTGCAAAAATTTATTCAATCGAGAATGTCCTATTAATGGACGCTATAAAAGAAGATGATAACGAAAAAATTGTTAAACTTTCAAATCTTATGTTACAAGGAGCATTAATTTCTTCTAATTATACGGAAGCTTTACCATTATTGCATAACATACTTTCTAGGATGCCAAATCCGATGCTTATAGTAAATGATTCTGTTAATACAAAATTCCTGCTACTTTCACTTGTAAATATTGAAATTCTGTTTAATATCGGTGATTTCGCGCAATGCGTAGAAATAGCAAAAGATTTGCTCGGAATTATTAAACCTGAAATCATAGAAAAAATTAAACCGGCTGGTTTTTCAACAAAATTATTTGTTGAACATTTGTTTGAAACCTTTAGATTGGTTGGTTTTGCAAAATTATTTATGATGGATGATGATTTAGAGGAATTTTTAGACGCAATAAAAGTTGCGTTTGGTGAAGAACTTCCTGATAGAAACGTTATTTTGTCCGTTAGAGATTATTTGAGCGGTAAAAACTTTGGCACAACTGATGTTGAAGAAGCAACACCGTTTGCAAAAGTAATTTATCTGATTATGCAAGAGTTTGCAGAACATTCAGATGATTATAAAGCATTTGCGCAAAATATTTATCAGGCAAAACTTTTAACCGCTGATATTCATCAACTTCAACTGGAATTGTTCTGTGATTTATTGATTGCAAATTCTTATGCAAATATAGGAATAGCAAAGAAAGCTGAAAGCATTTATAATGACGTACTTGAGCGTGCAGAATCTTCTGCGATATTTAATATCATCATGCTTGCAAAATACTTTATAGCTCGACTTCTCCTCAAAAACTCAAGAGAAGAAGAAGCTCTGCTTATTATAAACGACACACTTGCGTTGTTACAAAAAAGTAACAACCAAGCGAAAATCTTTTATGTTCTTTTTGAAAAACTCTTTATCGACACTGTGAAAGAATATGATATTTCATCAATTAATTTAGATTCAGAAGAACAAAAACTTGCGCTTGCAACTTCTGATGGCAAGCTCTCAAGGCTTGTCAATTAGTGTTTCTTTTCACAAATAGTTGGAATGCCGATTAGTGCTAAGTAGAATATACATCCGAATAAAACTAAATTTAAAATTTCCATAATTGAATCTCCTTTCTAAAGAGCATGCGATTAAAAACCCTTTTTTAACCTTATATGTTTTTAATTCCACATATTAAAAATTCAATAACGCTTTTTAAGAGAAACTTTACAAAAGTTTACATAAAGTTTTAATTGTTGTAAAATCTAATGTAAAGACGTAGCTATTCTCGGAGGTTTTAAGTGACAATTTGTATTTTTGCAGGAACTTTTAATCCTATACATGAAGCGCATTTAAAAGTTGCCGAATATGCACTTGAGCATTACGGATTTGAAAAAATAATTTTTATTCCGGCATTTATTCCGCCACATAAGGAAATAAGTTCTGACCTTGCAAAACATCGTTTTGAGATGGTTAAGATTGCAACAGCTTATGAACCGAGATTTGAGGTTTCAGATATTGAGTATAAACTTGGAGCTGATGGAAAAAAATCTTATTCTTTAAATACAGTAAAAAAAATAAAAGAATTATATCGCATTGATGGTAAAATAAATTTTTTAATAGGAACGGATGCTTTTGAGAAAATTGAAAGCTGGTATAAAGCCGATGAGTTAAGTAAGTTAGTTCATTTTATCGTTTTCCCGCGCGGAGTAAATTTAACTCCTAAAATCGGATTTGATTTTGAGATGGCGCAAATGCCTTATATTGATGTGTCTTCAACTGATTTAAGAATTAATCATACAAAAAATAACAATTTAAAAAAAGTAGAGGAGTATATAAAGAAAAATGGTTTGTACAATTGATTATATTAAAAATTGGCTTAAAGCTAACTTGAATGAAGAAAGATATGAACACTCTTTAGGGACTGCGGATTGTGCAAAAAAATTAGCAGAAAGATTTGGTTTGGATAAAGACAAGGCTTATTTTACCGGCTTAATTCATGATTGTGCTAAATGTATGCCAAAAGATGAAACTTTGGCAATTCTGAAAACTTTAACACTTGAAGACGGTGAACTTTGCAATCCTAAAACACATCATGCACCGGTTGGAGCTTATGTCGCAAAAAAAGAATTTGGTGTTGAAGATGCAGAAATTTTGTCAGCAATCAGATGGCATACGTTGGGCAAAGTTGATATGACAACTTTTGAGAAAATAATATTCTTGGCTGACAAGATTGAAGAAAGAACCCGTCCTTGTGAACATTATGCGCCTATTATAAAAGCCTTAGATGAAGGCGGCTTGGATAAAGCTCTTTTAATTTGTTATGAAAATACAATAAAAAGCCTTGTTGATAGAAAATTAAGAATCTGCTTGGCAACAATTAATATTTATAATAGTTTATTGTAAATATAATTATTTATTAAGAAGCGTAAACATTGTTTAACTTTCTTTTTGGTTTGGTTTATTATTATAAAAATGAGAGAGTTTATATAAGGAGTATTTCGATGAAAAAATTATTAACATGTTTAGCTCTATCAACTGTGCTATTCTCAGGTTGCACTTTAATGCACAGTTCAGAAGGTATTATCAAAGTTAATGACACAGTAATTACACAAGCAGAATTTGACAAAGCGTTTGATGCGAGTGTTGATAAGTCATTTTTAAAGGCATTCGGTGGCTCTAAAAATTTAGTAAAATCTGATGACAATCCGATGTTTGGTGTCTTTAAAGATAAAATCGTTAATGAACTTATTGTAAAATCTCTTTTAGATCAAGAAATTGCTAAACGTGGAATTACAGCTACATCTGATGATGTTCAAGCTGAATTAAAAACAATTATTGACAAAGTTGGTTCAAAAGAAGAATTGAATAAACTTCTTAAACAAAGAGGAGTTTCTAATGACCAGTTTACAGAAGATTTGAAAACTCAAATAAAAATTAAAAAATTAGTTAACTCTATCGAAAAAATCAATATTTCTGATAATGATGCAAAAAAATATTATGATTCTCATAAAGCAGAATTCACTCATGGAGAACAGGTTAGAGCATCACACATTTTATTCTCAGCAAACACAATTGAATTAATTCAACAAATCAAGGCTAAAAATCCTAACATTAATCCTACTGATTTAAACACAAAAGTTGAAGAACAAGTTGCTTCTCAAAAAGCAAAAGCTGAAACTATTTTAGCGCAAGTTAAACAAAATCCTGACGATTTCGCCAAGTTTGCTGAAAAATATTCAGACGATAAAGCCAGCGCAGAACGTGGCGGTGAATTAGGATTCTTTACAAAAGAAGCTATGGTGCCTGAATTTTCTAAAGCAGCTTTTTCAATGAAACCTAATACAGTAAGTGAAAATCTTGTTCAATCACCTTATGGTTACCATATTATTAAGGTTACTGACAGAATGGAAGCTGGAACAACACCTTATGTAAAGGTTAAAGATGAAATCAAGTTTTACTTAGAAACACAAAAACAAATTGAAGTTTTGAAAAAACTAACTGAAGGTTTGATGAAAAATGCAAAGGTTGAGTATTTGAATGACAAATATGATCCTAAAAAAGCTCCAATAAAGGTTGAAACTAAACCTCAAGAAAAGAAATAAGTTTATAGACAGTTTAAGGGCGAACATAAAATGTTCGCCTTTTTTTATTCAACCTCTAGAAGTTTTAATATATTTTTTGCCAAATCTCCAACGTTATGTGCTTCTTTTTCTATTGGCTGTTGTTTATATTCTTCAAGAGTAACAGTTCCTGCGTATTTATAATTTTGCTTATTATCAAAAAGAGCCTCAATTTCTATTGCGTTTTTAGCAGGTAAATTCTCTACATTTCCAAATTCTTGTTCAAAAGAATTCCTCAAAAGGTTTTTTATAACATTTATCGCCTTATCTTTATCATTACCATTTTCTCTTAAAATTTCATTCCAACACTCTTTTGTTAATTCTTTAGGAGCTTTGTTTGCTATAATATCTATTAATTTTTCTTTATTTGCCCTATAGAGAATTCTAGTTTGCCTAGCGTGACATAACTCATGGCATAATACGTCAAAAAGAGTTTGTTTTGGATTCTTTTGCTCAAGAATTGCATCCATGTAAAGTGTTATTTTAGTAGCGGTTGGATTAATCATTGCGCCACCTTGTGTGTTTGCTCCTAAGCTAATCTTACGTTCTTTACAAAGTTCAATACCATGTAAACCATAATCTTTTTTTAGCTCTATAAATAATTCATCTGCAAGTGTATCAATATTATCCTTTGATATTATATCCTTGTATTTTTTTGCAATCATGCTTGCTTCATCTTTGGATATATTTTTACCAAAAATTTGAGAAAAAGCGTCTTGTATTTGTTCAACATTTTTAACATAAGATTTTGCAACTTGCTTTGTGGGATTAAGTTTTTGCAAAAAATTCTTTGTGATTCTACCATGATTTAAAGTAAAATCTGTGCAGATAAGTACTCCTGCGCTGATAATACTTGTTAGTGCTATTTTTTTCTTCTCAAAATACCATGGCTTTTCATTCTTATTTATTTCAACAATATCAAGTCTGTCTTTAGTTTTATTATATTGATTGTACGCTTCATGATTAGTATTATTAGAATTTTTCCCAAATGTATAATTTGATAATTGATTTATTCCAACATTTAAAAGCATAATCTAATCCTGATATAACTACAATAAATACAAACCCGCTAAATAAAAAAAATTTGCGTATTTATTACAAATTATTAAGTCTTAATTTTTATGTTCTTGTTTAGAAATACAAAAAGAGGTGTATAAAAACACACCTCTTCATATAAATGAATTAAAACCTTATTGGTACACCAAGATTAATATACACTCCAGAAGGTCTGTATATTGGAGGTGGAGGCGGCGGATAAAAATCATCACACCAACCTAATCTACAATCATAGATGTAAGGATAGCCCCAATAGCTGCGCCTGGCTAACACCCCGCCGACAACGACGTTTCCCCTTCCATAATATGCTCTTGGTGGTGGAGGTGGTGCTCCCCAACCACCTCTGTGTGGTCCGCCGTGTCCTCTAAACCCTGGACCGGCATGAACAATTTGACCATTCCCCATCGGTCCACCTGCATGAGGTGGTGGCGCCGCATTGGCAGGCATTGCCAAGCTCAATAACGCTAACAAACTAAAAACTGACAAGACTTTCTTCATACTAACACCTCTTTCTTTTGATGTGCTATGCGGATATTCCAATTTCCGTTCTTGTTAGTATAACGATTAAAAAAAGCTTTTGTTCATTTTAAATCATCTTTTTTTTAGTTCTAAATTTTTTAATCTGGTTTGTATATCTTCCATAATCTTACGATTAATAGAAAGCAAATCTCCGATTATTGCAATTATTCCCATTTGTACTGCTGATATTAAAAGAATTGCCGCTAATATCAATGATTGGATATGACCGTTTCCGTTTCCGAATATAAAATAGTATAAAAACCTTCCTGCAATAATAAAACCAAGAAACCCAAGTAAGCCTGCAATTGTTATAAAAAATCTGAACGGACGGTAAACAATAAACATTCTTATCGTTGTTTTCATTGATTTAAAAATATAGTCAAATATATTTTTAACTAATTTAGACTCTCGAAGCTGTTCGTTTACCTTAATTGGAACAGAAATAACTTTTAAACCTTTTGCATTAGCTTGTAACAAAGTTTCCATCGTATAAGTATAATTATCAAATACGTTAATCTTTATTGCAGCGTCTTTGGAAAACGCTCTAAATCCGCTTGGCGCATCTTCTACTTGAGTAGAAGACAAAAGCCTAAGGACAAATGAACCAAATTTTTGAAAAATCTTTTTTGTCGGTGAGAATTCTCTTATTGAAAAAATATCTCTTGCGCCGATTACGATATCAGCTTTTTTATCTAGAATCGGTTTAACCAATTTTGTAATATCATCCGCGCAATACTGATTATCAGCATCAGTGTTAACTATAATATCCGCACCTGAATTCAAAGCTTCTTGTAAACCACATCTAAACGCGTTAGCAAGCCCTTTGTTCGGTTTAATATTTAAAACTTTTGCGCCCCAAATTTCAGCAATTTCTGCTGAATTATCAGTAGAACCGTCATTAATTACAAGGACTTGAATCTCACTAATTCCTTCAATCGCTTTTGGCAATGCTTCCAGTGTGGTCAAAAGCGTTTTTTCTTCGTTAAAACAAGGTATTTGAATAATAAGCTTTGTCATGTAAAATATTATATATAAAGAAAGAGGGAGTGGCAAGATTTGTTGTTTTTTGTACTACTTGTAGGATGTATTTTAAGGCTGAGTTTCATAAATAAGCCCGAAGGCTTATGGAACGATGAATACGTAAGTTGGTATGTTGCTAATACTCCGTTTAAAGAAGGCTTTTGGCAAGAAGTTTTAAAACAATGTCACATGCCTCTATATTATTTATATTTAAAACCTTTTGCACACTTTTCTGATTTAATGTTGCGCTTAACATCTGTTGTGCCGAGTGTTTTGGCAATTGTTGTTATGTATTTTGTTGGGAAAGAATACTCTAAAAAACTCGGTTTAATCTGTGCGACAATTACTTCCGTTCTTTCATTTTTAATTTATTACGCGCAAGAAGTCAGATTTTATTCGCTTCTTTTCTTGTTTTCGGCATTGGCTTTGCTTGCAACAATAAAATTAATTAAAAAGGTAAGCAAGAAAAACGTTGTATTTTATTGTATTTCAATAATATTAATCCTATTAACGCATGTTTTGGGTGGGATTTTTGTTTTATTTAATACGCTTTATGTGGTTTATAAAAAGAAATGTTTTTCTAAAAAAATATTATTATATATATTAGCTTGCGCGGTTTTCGTACTTCCGTTCGGATTAAATATTCTGAAAATGCTTCCGTCATCTCAGTGGTGGGGACATTTTTCTTACACAAATATTTTGTTTTTGTTTAGTGATTATTTATCACCGATTCTTACAAATAATATAAACGCACCAACGGCTTTCTTTTATAACAAATCTTTGGCTTTATGGATGGTTTTACCATTAATAGTTGCTTTTTATCCGATTTGTATTGGTATTAAAAAAGCAAAAGGTTTGAGTCTTGTTGCAGTTTTAACAGTGCTTGCAATGTCTACTTTAGCATTAATTGGCAAAATTGTTTTTATTACAAAATATTCAATCGAAATATTACCAATTCTAATTTTTGTTTTAGCTTTAGGATCTGAAAGCCTGAAAAAAGTCGGCAACATTCTTTTAGCAATCTTTGTCTTAATCCATTTGAGCGCATTTTTCACTCCTAATTATGTTACAAAAACTATACGCGCAGAAGGTAACAGAATTCCTGCTGAAATAATCAGAGCAAGAAATCCTAAAAATATAATTTTTACGTATTATGAGCCAAACAGGTTTTCAAGATACGTAGATTTAAAAGAAAAAAATATTTACTACATAAGTAAAATTAACAGGTTCGAATATCAAGAACAACCTGAAAGGATTTTAGAAAATATTAAAGCAGGTGAAACAGTTTCTGTTGTGTTTTTGGATAGCGTAAGTTTTTTCGATGAAGATTTCGTAAACAAAAACAAAGATAATTCTAAAATTCCTGAAATGTTTTTAACTTTTTCGCATATAAAAAATTCACTGATTAAAGATTTGAATAAAAATTTTACAGATTTTAAAGTTGATAAACTCGGTGCTTGGACGGTAATAAGTGCGAAAAAATTGAAATAGTATGTTTAGATGATGAAACTTTACAAACTTGATTATTTAATAAAAATGTAATAGAATACCATTATTATTTGTAAGAGGGAATAGTTGAAATGAAAAAAGCTTTAATGATAGCATCAGTATTGCTTGTAGCTGTAATTTCTACAGCTTGTATTAACAATATTGCTGTACAAGAGCTTAATAATAAAGCAGCAGAATATATGCAAAAAGGTGATTACGAATCAGCGATGAACAGGCTTCAAGCAAGTTTAGATTTAGATTCTACAATGTATGAAACATACTATAACCTTGGTATTGCATCAATAAATGCGAAAAAGTATGAAAAAGCCATTGAAGCTTTTGAAGGCGGAATTAAAATAAAACCTGATTTTGCTGATTTTTATTATTCATTGGGCGTCGCTCAAGCAGATTTAGCGGATGAACTTGTAGAAGAAACCGAAGATAAAAAAGAAATTACTGAAGAAGATAAATTAAAAGCAGTAGAATTAAAAAAAGCTGCTGTTGAAAATCTTACAAAATATTTAGAATTAAAGCCAACAGCAGAGGATAAGAAAACTATAGAAGAACTAATAGAAGAATCAAATTCTTTTATTAATGGTGATGATAATTCAGCGAAAGAAGATGCTGAATAATGTTAGCTTCTCCTTCTCAAATTTTATGCACGATTTGTGGTGTTAATATATATTATTATGGCGTAATTATGGCAATTGCAATTTCAATTGGAACGCTTTATTCTGATTGGGTCGGAACAAAGTTTTTTGGTTTAAAAAACGAAACAATAATTGATTTAGCGCCATATTTAATTATTTTTGGAATTCTTGGTGCAAGGCTTTATTATTGTACGCTAAATTATGATTTTTATTTACGATTTCCAACTGAAATTATTGCAATTCGCCACGGGGGCATTTCTATTCATGGTGCAATTTTGGGTGGCGCGTTTGGCTTGTGGTTGTTTAGTTTAAGACATAAAATTTCAGCGTTCAAGCTAGCCGATGTTTGTGCTTTGGGTTTACCGCTTGCACAAGCCATTGGAAGATGGGGAAATTTCTTTAATTCAGAGGCGTTTGGACGTCCTACCGATTTGCCTTGGAAATTATATATAGCGCCTCAATATAGACCAATTCCGTATCAAGATTGCGAATTTTTCCATCCTGCGTTTTTGTATGAAAGTATTTTGGATGTTTTAATTTTTGTTATCCTGATTTTCTTGATGAAATCAAACAAGATTAAAACGGAAGGTAATATTGCGCTAATATATTTAATATTATATTCTGTTGCAAGAATCTTGGTAGAAAGTGTTCGTATTGATTCGGTTAAATATCTTTTCGGCTTGCCTGTTGCAATCTGCGTGTCTATTGGTATAATTGTTGTATCAATATTCATTTTAATTAAAAGAAAGGGCTGATTTATGAAATTAAAACAAACTATCACGCTATCACTTGCAAGTTTAATTGTGTTTGCATCTGCGGCTTTTGCAGCTCCGGAACCACAAAAAATTGCTGTAGTTGATATTCAAAAAGTGGTAACGGCGTCAGCTCAAGTAAAGGCTCTTAAATCAAGCCAAGATGCCAAAAACAAGGAATTAACAGCGTTTATTAAAAAAGCTCAAGCAGATGTTAATAAACAAACAGACGAAAAGAAAAGAAAAGCTCTTGCTGCTCAATATGAAAAACAATTGGTAGCGAAAAGAGAAGCTTATACAAAAGATTATGCCGCTAAATTAAAAGCAACTGATGCAAGTATTACCGAGCAAATCGGCAAAAAAGCAACAGAAATGGGCTACACAATGGTAGTTCCAAAATCTGCTGTTATTTATGGCGGAGATGATATTACAGCAACAATTTTGAAGGTTATTAAATAAAATGAAAGCAGTTCTTTTTTACGGTCCACAAGATATAAGATATGAAGAAACTATGGTTAAACCTTTAGAAAAAGGTGAAATTCTTGTTAAGATTCAAGCTGCATTGACTTGCGGAACAGATGTTAAGACTTTTCGTCGCGGACATCCTGTTTTAATCAAAGAAATTCCTTCAGGTTTCGGACATGAATTTTCCGGCATTGTTGAAAAAGTAGCTTCAGATGTTACTAATGTAAAAGTGGGAGATAGAGTTGTTTGCGCAAACTCTGCACCTTGCGGAGAATGTTTTTATTGCAAGCGTGGAGAATATAATCTTTGCGAAAACTTGAACTTGCTAAATGGTGCGTATGCAGAATATATTGTAGTTCCTGAACGAATTGTAAAAAAGAATACGCTTATTTTACCACCAAGCTTATCGTTTGAAAAAGCTGCGTTTTGTGAACCGTTGGCAAATGTGGTTCACGGTGTTGAAAGAACAGGTATTAAACCGGGGCAAACAGTTGGGGTAATTGGTATAGGCCCAATAGGTTTGATGTTTGCAAGATTATGCAAATTAAAAGGCGCACGTGTAATTGTAGCAGGTCGTAATCCGATTAAATTAAAACTTGCAGAAGAATTTGCGCATGTTGATGATATAGTTGACTTGAAAAAATATGCAAATCCTGAAAAAATATTTAGAGATTTTTCAGAAGAAGGCAAAGGATTAGATGTTGCAATTGAATGTGTCGGAATGCCTGAGATTTGGGAACTTGTGTTCTCTTGCGTTCGCCCGGGCGGAACGGTTCATTTCTTTGGCGGTTGTAAATCAGGTTCTAAAGTAAGCTTTGACACTACAAAAATGCATTATGGCGACATCCGCTTGATGAGCGTATTTCACCATACTCCAAAATATTTTAGACAAGCACTTGATTTAATCGCATCAGGTGATGTGGAAGTTGAAAAACTTATTACTGCAGAGCTTCCGCTAGAAAAAGTTGAATACGCAATGCAACAACATATTGCAGGTAATGCAATTAAGTTTTTAATCAGACCTTAATTTTGTTAAATAATAAAAAAAGGAATTTACAAATTTGTAAATTCCTTTTTTTGTTATTATTTTATTTTTCTTAAGCAATCTCGGCTCTTGTTTTTTCAGAATTGCTTGAAGCGTTACTTTGCGGTAAATGAATTAATTCTGCTGTGTTA
>CAKVGW010000045.1 GCA_934747325.1 uncultured Candidatus Melainabacteria bacterium
ACGCGGAAGACTCGACTTCGTCTCTTTCCTCCATTTGCTTGTGTTTATATTTCTAAAATATATGTATTTTTTCACGGAAAACGTGAATTTAGTCACCTTTTCCTGTACGCAAACGGAGTCCTTGCTCCATTTTACACTAGATTAGAAATATAAATAGATAAATGAATATTCTTTAATAGATAATTTATTTGCGATTTATAAAAAAAATTGAGCTTAAAATACCTGTAGTCAACCAACTAGGTATTCAGTTGACTACAGGTATTTACTTATTAATCATTAATCAATGATAGCTATTTTTAGATATGGTACATTCATTTTTATTAATTTTTGTAGAGTTCTCTTGTTGCAAATGTTTTCATAAAACGTTTAACTTTCTCCATGTCTAATGTTGGTAAAGTACCATTATCAATAGTGTCATTAGTTGCAGAGTGATCATTGCCATTTGGATTTTTAATTTTGTCAATTTCTGTGTTTATATTTGCTATATTTTCCTTTTGCATTGAAATATAGTTGTTGTAATACTCTATAAGTGTGTCCAAATCGTCTGAAGTTGGTGCCACCATCTTACTAATTTTAAGACTTTTATTGTTTTCAACACCATAGTGTTTACATAAATCATCTAGCAATTGCATTGCATTTTTGTATTCTTCATCATTTTTTTTTGCTTGTTGTTTTAAATCCACTATCTGATTTTGTTTAGATAAATATTCACTTTGTTTAGTTTTTACTTTTATTTCTAATTCACTTAAATATTTAGTGGCTTCTTCAATTTTCTTTGCCAAATCGCTTGCAGCATTAGGTGAATTTTCATCTACTTCAAAAAGAGAACTGTCAATTCCAAAACCCTCATCACTTCCTGATATTTTATTTTGTAAAGTCTCAAGTTCACCAAGTTTTGTTTTAATTTTCTCTCTTAATGCAGAAAGTTCATTTTTTAAATCATTAATATTTGTATCAGCACCAACAGCCTTGTTTTCAATAATATTATTAGCATAATCATTTGGACATACTGAATTCCAATTTCCTTCCTCTACTTTATAATCAACAGACTGCAAGCTATATGTACCCTCATTAATGTTATGTATATATTTAGGTGTTGCTGTAACATGGAATTGCTTTCCATCTATAGTTACATTTACATAAGCTGAATTTGCATATTTTTTATCTGAAACCGTTTGAGGAAATCTAGAAGCTAATTGATTTTGTGCTTCTGTTTTTGCTCTATCTTCAAGACTGCTATTGTTTGTTGTCGTATCACCATTACCAGCTCCTTCAACAACAGTGGGAGAATCTTGTGTTATTGTTTTAGTTAAAAACTTTGATAAATTTAATTCTTGCAATTTCATACCACTTAACATGTTAATTTCCTTTCTTTTTGTATTTATTTTATTGTACTTACACTTTGTATTACGGCATATTTTTGAAAAACTTTAAAATTATAATTTATATTGTTACAAATATTTACAAAAAACCGTATGTCTTATTGGACCATTGCCATCAGACACTACCGACATCCCTCTTTGGGGGAGAGGGAAAACAAAACCCACCCGCATCCGTAAGGCTCGGCATTGCCCCGCCAACGGCTGCAACCTCCCTATCTATGGCGGTTGCTAACGCAAAGTGTGCTAAAAATCTTTAAAACCTCTTATTCTCTCATTACCCTATTCCTTTTAACAATTATTAAGAAATTCCCATTTTTTTAAACTTAACTTTACAAAACTTCACAAAACGCGTCAAAAAAGGCAATTTTTAAAAAGTTAAATACTTTATATATACATAAGAGATAACCAAGGAGAGTAAACAAGATGTTATTCACAACAGAAACAATTTCAAACAAAGAAATCGAATCTATCAACAACTTCTTCAATGAATTTGAATCTGTTGAAACTGTTTCAGTTGAAGAAGCAAAACAAGAAACAACTGTTACAAAATACATCAACTCTTTAGTTACTTCTTGCTACCAAAAATCTGTTGACGAAATCGCTAACACAAAAGTTGGAAACAAAGTTGTTAGAAAAAGAAACCTTCAACAAGTTATGAGAGAATCTTTCTTCTACGGCGCTAACAGATTTGGTAATAACTTCATCGCCTAAGTGCCACGCACGTAGACATTTGGTCGGTTGACATAAGTAAAACTACAAGATAACCAACTTTTCAACCATTCAACCATTCCACTTTTCAACTAATTTAAAATTTCTTCTAAACTCCTCAACTTCTAAACTTATAAACTTCCATTCACTCCTCCCTACAAAAACAAAAAATAATAAAACTAAAAACACTCTCTTATATAATCTTACATCTTACAAAAAGTCTTAGCCCCATTTGGGGCTTTTTTTTGGAAACAGACATAATAATCTTATGTTTCTCGATTTCTTATTTTCATCCATTCTTTTTTCGGTAAATCTGAAACAATATTTCCATCCTTAAAACGAATTACTCTTGAACAATATTCTGCAATATCAGGTTCATGTGTTACCAAAACTATTGTTTTACCTTCTTTATCACCAAAACCTTGATTTAGGCGTACAAAAAATTCCATAACCTCAATACTGGTTTTAGTATCTAAATTACCCGTCGGTTCATCCGCTAAAATCAAAGGCGCATCATTTACCAACGCTCTTGCAATCGCAACACGTTGTTGTTGACCACCTGACATTTGATTCGGCATGTGAGTTTCACGATTTTTCAAACCAACAATCTCTAAAGCCTCTTTTGCTCGTCTATGACGCTCTTCCTCAGGAATACCTTTATAAATCATCGGTAATTCAACATTCTCTAACGCAGATGTTCTTGATATCAAATTAAAGCCTTGGAATACAAAACCAATTTTTTGATTTCGAATTTCAGATAACTCTTCCTGATTAAGTGAAAACACATCAACTCCATCAAGATAATAGCTTCCGCTTGTTGGTCTATCTAGCGTGCCTAGAGTATTCATACAAGTTGATTTACCTGAACCGGATGTTCCCATAATTGCTACAAACTCACCTTTTTCCACAGAAAAAGATACGCCGTTTAGGGCATTAAAACAATCATCGCCTGTTTTGTAAGTTTTTACAATATTGTTGATTTCTATAAGTGCCATAGAAATATTTTACAATAAAATTGGAGCGAGGTGTTAATTAAATATCACATACAACTTAAACCCCCACCCGCATCTGTAAAGCTCAGCATAGCTTCGCTAACAGCCGCGACCTCCCTATCCATGGAGGTTAAAAAGTAGTTTGCTTTTACCAAACGATAATACCACCTTGGGGGAGCGGATTTTCGGGAGGGCGATGTCGAGCGTAAGCGAGCAAGCCCGTAAGAGCTAATAACATGGAAATAACAAGAAAAATCCGTAAGGATTTGTTGTTATTGGAATGTTATGCTCGCCCGAACAATCCAAGACAGGGTGCCGAAGGCAGGAGAGGTTTTATCAACTTAATTGTGCAAATAATTTTGCGCTAAAAACTATTTCTTATAAATCTCTTTAGACGCATTTTTTGCCAAATACTCATTTATACCCTTAACAAAATCAAAATGACCAAGCACAGTTTCTTTCATTGCCATTTCTTTCAATTTTGCAGGATCTTTTACTTGATAAGCAGTAGCCAACCCGGATATAGTTTCCATCACTGCATTTTGTTTATTAACTCTATCACCAAGTTGTTTAATTTCTTCCTTATGTTCAGCAATTGCTTTTACACCTTTTTTTAAACCTTTAAATGCAGGAGCTTGAACTTGAGTTTCTATAGGATTGATTGATGACATATTATGACCTCACACTTTATTACGCTACATTTTTATTAAAACAACTCAAATTCAAAAATTGCTAAAAAATCACATCACACGATACAAAACTTAACATTTTAATATATACATCATGCTTTCTTCATGTTACGCTTATATTACTGAAAAAGAATTAAAAAAAGAGCGTATTACTTATTTAAAAAAGGAGAAACTAATGACTCAAAAAAGAGTATGGCTGTTCCGTGAAGGTAATGCAGATATGCGCAACCTATTAGGCGGCAAAGGTGCTAACCTAGCTGAAATGACAAATTTAGGTTTACCAGTTCCACCGGGACTTACTATCACAACTGAAACTTGTATGGATTACATTAATAATGGTAATAAAATGCCTGAAGGTCTTATGGATGAAGTTAAAAAGGCTTTGGCAGATGTTGAAACTCAAACAGGCAAGAAGTTTGGTGATACACAAAAACCTCTTTTAGTTTCAGTTCGTTCAGGTGCAAGAGTTTCTATGCCTGGTATGATGGAAACTATTTTGAACTTAGGTTTAAACGATGAAACTGTAGAAGCTATGATTAAATTAACTAACAATCCTAGATTCTGCTACGATTCATATAGAAGATTTTTGACAATGTTCGGTTCTGTTGCTTGGGAAATGGACAGACAAAAATATTTTGAATCAGAAGTTGAAAAAGTTAAGGAAAGAGAAGGCGTTAAGTCTGATACAGAAATTTCTGCTGAAGGCTGGAAATCTCTTATTCCTGTTTATAAAAACGTTATCAAAGAAGTTACAGGCAAGGATTTCCCTCAAGATCCATACGTACAACTTCAAGAAGCCATTGAAGCTGTATTCCGTTCTTGGAACATTCCTCGTGCAGTAGCTTACAGAAACATGAACAAAATCGACCACAACTTCGGTACTGCTGTTAACGTTCAAACAATGGTATTCGGTAACATGGGCGATGATTGCGCAACAGGTGTTTCATTTACTCGTAACCCTGCAACAGGCGAAAACAAATTCTACGGCGAATACTTGACAAACGCTCAAGGTGAAGACGTTGTAGCAGGTATCAGAACTCCAAAACCTATTTGCGAATTGGAAACAGAAATGCCTGACTTGTACAAACAATACGTTGATATCGCTAAAAAACTTGAACTTGGTTACAAAGATGTTCAAGATATGGAATTCACAATCGAAAAAGGTAAATTATACATCCTTCAAACTCGTAACGGTAAAAGAACAGCCGCTGCAGCTGTAAAAATTGCCGTTGATATGTGCAAAGAAGGCATTATCTCTAAAGAACGTGCTATTCAATTGGTTGACCCTTATTCAGTAAACCAAATCTTGCTTCCTTGCTTTGACGCTAAAGCTATGGAAGAAGCAACTAAGATTGCTCACGGTGTAAACGCATCTCCTGGTGCAGCTGTTGGTAAAATCGTATTTGATACGGAAGAAGCTGCTCAAAGAGGTGAAGCAGGTGAAAAAGTTATCTTAGTTCGTGTAGAAACTTGCCCTGACGATATCCACGGTATGGCTGTTGCTCAAGGTGTTTTAACACTAAGAGGCGGCGCTACTTCTCACGCAGCTGTAGTTGCAAAAGGTATGGGTAAACCTTGCGTTTCTGGTTGTGAAGATATGAAAATTGACCTTGCAAAAGAAACTTTAACAGGTGCTGACGGTACTGTTTACCACAAAGACGAAGTAATTTCTCTTGACGGCGGAAAAGGTATTGTTATGGCAGGTGCTGTTAAATTAGTTGATGCTAAGATTGATGATAACTGGAATACATTCTTCAACTGGGTTGATGAAATCAGAGAAATCCACGTAGAAGCTAACGCTGATACTCCAAAAGACATCGAAAACGCTTTGAAATTCGGTGCTGAAGGTGTTGGTCTTTGCAGAACAGAACACATGTTCATGGATCCTGACAGACTTCCTTGGGTTCAAAAGATGATTATTGCAGGAACTCCTGAAGCTAGACGTGAAGCTTTAGACAAATTATTGCCAATGCAATATTCTGACTTCTATGCTATGTTCAAAGCTATCGGTGACAAGCCAATGACAGTAAGACTTCTTGACCCACCTCTTCACGAATTCTTACCTTCTAAGGAAGAATTGATTAAAGAAGTTGCTACTCTTAAAGCCTTAAATCAAGACGCAACTGAAAAAGAAGAACTTCTTCACATTGTTGAAGGTCTTTCAGAATCAAACCCTATGATGGGTCTAAGAGGTTGCAGACTTGGTTTAACTTATCCTGAAATTAACGAAATGCAAGTAAGAGCTATTTTTGAAGCTGCTTGTGACGTTAAAAAAGAAGGTGTTGACGTTAAGCCTTGGGTTATGATTCCTCTAATCGGTCACGTAAACGAATTAAGAGTAGCAAAAGAAATCTTGGAAAAAGTTGCTGAAATCGTAATGCTAGAAAAAGGCATTAAGGTTGAATACAAATTTGGTACAATGATTGAAATTCCTCGTGCAGCACTTACAGCTGATGAAATTGCTGAATACGCAGAATTCTTCTCATTCGGTACAAACGACTTGACTCAAATGACATTCGGCTACTCAAGAGATGACGCAGAAGGAAAATTCTTAAACAGATATGTTGATCAAAAAATCCTTCCAGCTAATCCGTTTGCAACATTAGACCAAAAAGGCGTTGGACAATTAATCGAAATGTCTATGAAATTAGGACATAAGGTTAATTCTAAACTTGTTGGCGGTGTTTGTGGTGAACACGGTGGCGATCCTGATTCAGTTAAATTCTGTCACAGAATCGGCTTGAACTACGTTTCTTGCTCACCATTCAGAATTCCACAAGCTAAATTAGCTGCAGCTCAAGCTGTTGTTGAAAGCAAGTAAGAATTTAATTTATTCTTTAAAAAGGCGTGCCGTCGGCACGCCTTTTTTCTACCCAAAATTAAATAAGTTTATGTCTTTTTTCTTTTGTTTCTTTATGCTCTTTAATCATTTTTTCTAACTCGTCAGGCATAACCGTATTTTCTGCAACCAAGTCTTTTTGCAAACCTTGTTTCAAAATTTCAGGTTCTTTTTCTCGAAGCTCTTTATTACCTGCGGTTATATCACGTTTATGATAAGTAAACGCCAATTTTACGGCATTTTCTGATGGCGAGCTCAATTCATTTTGTTTACGCTGTACATCATAACTCAACCAATCTTTCGGAAGTTTATCAATAGTCGTAAATCGTCCTTTGTCTTCTAAACGTTTATCGACTTGGCTTTCCAAGACTTTTTGAACGTAAGCTTTTTGGCTTGTAAATCTGCAAGGAATAACAATTTCTGAACCAATAACTTCTTCAGGGTCGCGTTTTTCGTATTTTTTAAACAAATCCGCCGCAACTTGAAGGTGACCTAATTCCAAATCAAGGAAAAGTTCCCAAGTCTTTTTGATTCTCTCGTCAGGTTCGTCTTCCATACAAGTATAATAGTTACAAACTTCCGTAAATTCGTGTATAAGAAGTTTTTCCCACAAGGTTTCTGTCGGGTCAATTAAAGATTCATACATTGTTACGTGTTCTTCTTCCACGTCTTTTATTTCTGCATAAGTTTCTCTTAAAATAGGATTTCCATACATAAACCCATGTTCTGCATAATAATTGTGTGTTTGTTGTTCACCTGATAAAAGTGTTAAAATATTAACTTTTGTCTGCGGATGCGCTGTATTTTTATCGTAAGGTTTTCTTATTCTTAAACCATTATTGTTATGATGATGTTGTGTCGGGCGTCCGACTACAACATCTGTTTTGTCCTGCACAATTGAATTTGGTTTAATTCCTTCAGTCATATATGCAAATTGGCTATAACGATATAAGTGATCAAAGTCTTCCAACAAACCGAAATCGAAAGTTTCTCGAACATATTCGTCAGGCTCGTTTTGAGCCATCCAAGCCGTTAAATCGACTGCAACCTGTTCATACCCTAAAGTAGTTTCTAAAACAGATTGATCGGCAGGTCCCATCCAATTAGCGGTAGCTTGTTGTGAGTCTTCAATTCTGCTAATTAATGCTATTAATTGTTTTTCGTTATTGTTTGGCATAAATCTATTGAATTGGTGTTTAAAACCCCAAGCTTCAACTTCAATACCGTTCATCAAAATTTGTCTTGTTCTTGTATAACAATCAACCTCAGTTTTATTATAAGGTTTCCCAACAATTTGGTGCCAATTTCTAATTTGTTTTTCAATAGGAATACCTTTTTCTTTTAGTGGATTAAAACTCATTTTTCTTCCTTTCTGCAAATTTGTTGCAAAAAAATAATAATGCAGTCAATAAGAAATTTTTATCGCCCGACTCGATAAATAAAATATTGTAGTTGTAGGCTTGTTTTTCAGCCCAACAATAACTCTGCAAAATTACCCACTCAAACAATACTCAAATTTTATAAAACAAGTTTGAATATAATCGGATGATTTGTTCGGAGGATTTATCATGTATCGTTTTATCTTATCTTTACTTCTATTAACTTTTATCAGCCCGATTTCAAGTTTTGCAACGACCAGAACAGTTGTTACTCAAAGCCCTTATTACTATAACCCTAATTTCAATCATATTCAGACAAGAAGGCCTTACGGATATAATCGTCCGCATGCACCAAGACAATATTATAATCCTTGTCACAACTGTTCAAATTTTTCAGATATAAATGCTTTAGAAAAATACACAATGAATAGAAATTTTACACGAGAAAGCGACATCCAACGTTTAGAACGATTGGAAATGCAGGCATTCGGGGCATTACAAAATGGTGATATTAACACAAGATATGAAAATGTAAGAAGTGCAATTCTTTCACGCCCAAAACAAAATTATAGAACAAGCCTTTTGAGAAACATCGGGGATTATTTTGCAGGGCAGACAACAGGATACACACCTTCTATCGGTTCTTCTAATCCTTTTATCAATTCATTCTCTCAAGGAAGTTATCCGACAAACTACGGCAACACATCATTTACAGAATTTAGCGGCCCGTTCGGAACAAGAGGATATAACCTGAATAATTACAGTACAGGTTCAAACGCAGGAATTAGAATTTTGGATTAACGCAAACCTTTTTCAGGGTGTGCAGAATTTGATTTAACGATTTCATAGTATTCGTTTTTATCAATATTCACACCCATATTTTTGGTATCAATCGTAAATTTCTTTTTCTTTTTGGGTTTATATGGATTAACGAACAATTTCATTTCCTTCCCCAACTTGAACAATAGTTGGTTTATGAGTTTTAATTTCTTCAGGAGTTAAATCTGCATAAGTTACGATAATAATTTTATCACCCGGTTGAGCTTTTCTTGCAGCGGCACCGTTTAAACAAAAACATTTTGAACCGCGTTTACCTTTTATTACATAAGTTTGAAATCTTTCACCATTATTGATGTTTAAAATTTCAACTTTCTCCCATTCCATTATGCCTGAAAGTTCCAAAAATTCTTCGTCTATAGTAATTGAGCCAACATAATTTAAATTTGCGTCTGTAACAGTTGCTCTATGTATTTTAGAATTCAAAAATTGTCTTAACATATCTACCTCGCATAGACCATATTAACACGAAAGCAATAAAAAGAAAAAATAATTTATTTTTCAATAAACTCAAGTATACCTTCTGCAATACCCTGAGCAACATTAGATGCGAAATTTTCGGAATTATACAAAACCGAATCACAAGGATTTGTCATATAAGCGGTTTCAACAAGAATTCCAACATAATTATACGGTCTAATCACCGCAAAACTGGCTGTTTTAACACCATCTTTTCTTGTTCCTGCGAATTTAGTTACAGATTTTTCTACAGTTTCTGCAAACTTTTTTGAATTAGGATTGAAATAATAAACACTTGTTCCTTTATTTTTATGAATGTTCATTGGAATATCACCAATTGAATTCAAATGAATACTTACAAAAATATTAGCATCATTATTTTTAGCAATATCAACCCTATCATTTAACGAAACAAAACCATCGCATTCTCTTGTCATTACGACATTTATGCCAAGTTGTTTTAATTTTTCCGCTAATTCTAAAGCAATTTTTAAATTAATATCTTTTTCTTCCTGTCCCAAACAACCAACTGCACCTTTTTCAGAACCGCCATGACCTGCATCAACCACAACTGTTACATCTTCTAGCGTATCAGGAAGCGCACTCACTTTAAAAGTATACACACCATTTTTCAAGTCTATATTGTAATAATACTTTTCCGGCTTTGGTATATTTACAGTATAGACTGAATTTTCAGAAAGTTCAGGATTATAAACTTTAAACAAAATTTCTTTGTCTTTTTCTTCTATTGTATAAGGCAAATTTTTACTAAATGAAATAGTCTGAATAGTCGCATTCTTAAATTTTTTACTATCCATATTTATAAAACTTGCTGTGCTTGAACAATCAACACTGTCTACATCTTTTTTAGCTATCCAAGCTGTTTGACCCTTAGAAAGAAAAACTCGATAAAACTCACCTTTTGAACCATTTATTAAAAGAGTCGTATCTTTAAAAAGATGAGCAATTCTATTTAAACCGCCATCAACAGGAGTGCTCCTCAATGGCACATTATCACGATTTACGGCAACCGGTTGAATATCAAATTCTGTAATTGGAATTTCTATAGCTTTCGTTGGTGCATTTTTATAAAATTTATAAATTTGTGTATTATAGTTTGAACGTACAACAACTCTATTTTCTCCAACCTTTAACTTTACTGAATGCGCAAAAGCCCCGTTTGATGCGACATAAATAGGACAACCATTTATTGAAATCGATTCAGAATTATTGGCTTTTCCTACAAAAAAAGCATAATTAGAATTAGAAATTGAAATTTTTTCTCTAGGCAAAATTAACTCATAACCAAAGCATTGAGTCACACCAAACAAAAACAACGATAAAAATAACAACCCTTTCTTCATAACTAGCATTCTAATATAAAATTATGGTGGGTGCAATTTTCAAAATAGATAATTTATTAATATTGAAATTCATTTCTTTTTAAAATTATAATAAACTTATGGAAAAAAGTTTTACAAAAATATTTTGGCAGGCAATAATTGTAGGTTTACTAACCGGCTTAATTGTCGTAGCTTTCAGACTAGGCATAGAAAATTTGTTTAGTTTTATTATGGCAAAATTTTACGCAACGCCTTTACTGTTTTTAGTTATAACAACTTTAGGCGGATTATCAGCAGGACTCTTAGTCTACATATTTGCGCCCGAAACATCAGGGAGCGGAATACCTTACGTCAAAATGTCACTTTTAAGAAGCGGAAAACTAATCCGAGTTCGTACTATTTTTGTAAAATTCTTTGCCGGTGTAATCGGTATAGGAACAGGACTTTCATTGGGTAGAGAAGGACCTAGCGTTCAACTTGGTGCAGGCGCAGGTTCTTTTGTCGGAAAACTTTTTAAACTGAGCGGAAACAACCGCGATAAATTAATAGCATCAGGCGCTGGCGCTGCAATCGGTGCAACATTTAACGCCCCAATTGCAGGAACATTGTTTGTTTTAGAAGAACTTATTCACAAATTTACACCATCCATGTTATTTCCAACGCTTGTTGCAACAGTAACTTCCGCAAGCATTGCAAGATATTTTTTAGGTGCAAATCCTGCGTTCAATATTTCAATTCCTGCAATTGGAATAAGTCCGTCTGTCGTAATTGTTTGTATAATCCTTGGTTTGATATCAGGAGTTTTGGGTGTTTTATTTTCAAAAACCATTTTCTTTATGAATGAAAAATTTGCTAAAATAACATTGCCAAACTATTGTAAACCCGCTATTGCAGGTTTGATTACAGGACTTGCAGGCTTAATAATTCCTTACGTTTTATCATCGGGTAACGGTTCAGTTGAAAAACTTTTGCTTAACGACTTTCCAATCACCTTGGTTTGTATAATTTTTCTTGCCAAATTTATAATCACGCCGATTTGTTTCGCATCAGGTGCAGCAGGCGGAATATTTTTACCGATGTTGATGCTCGGTTCGTTTTTAGGATACATTACAGGATATTTTGCTAACGATTTTGGAGCTGGCGTAAATCTTGCTGCAATTGCATCTCTCGGCATGGCAGGATTTTTATCCTCAGTTGCCAGAACCCCGCTAACCGCAGTTGTTATGGTTTTTGAAATGACGGGCGGGTATGAATGTATTTTACCACTAATGCTTGTTTCTGCGATTGCAGATTTGACTGCTGAAAAAATGAACCATAAACCTATTTATGCAAAACTTGTCGTTAATCAATACAAAAATGCAGATGTAAATTTATCCGATAAAACCACTATTCAAGATATCATGACTCAAAATGTAAGAACATTTAAAAACAACGCTAAAATCCAAGATATACTTGAAGTTATGGAACAAGAAGGACATAATGCTTATCCGATTTGTGACAAAAAAGACCGCTTATCGGGAATTATCACAAAATCCGACATAGAAGATGTTTTGGTTGATAACAAGATGAAATCAATTACAGTAAGCAGAATTTTGGACACAAACCCTGTAACAGTTTATCCTGATGATAATTTGTACACAGCATATTATCGCTTGCACGAAAATTCAACAGAATGGGCAATTGTTATTAATAAGGAACAAAAAGTTTTGGGAATTGTGACAAGGAAAGATATTATTAATAATTAATATATTCACCTCACCCTAACCCTCTCCTGTAAGGCGAGCAGATTTTCGGTAGGGAGTAAGCCCGTAAGGTGGCGGTCAGACGTTACTCTGCCGACACCCCGAATAATCCAAGACAGGGTTAGGGTGAGGTGTCAACCACATTCAAAATCATCTTTTATACTCTTGTTCCAGCTTCGATTTAATCATCTTCATTTCTTCTCTGGTCAAAAATGAAGAAAAACGCATAAATTCGTACATCGCATCATCATACGAATACTGTCTGCGCTCAACCTTTTGCATCCACTCTCTAACTTCTCTTGTAATCATATTAAGCAAAACCTCAAAACTCTTTGGCCATCAACCAAAACTTCTTCATTCCACATAGATTTTGGTCTAACCCAAATATCGCCCTTTTCTACATTTTGATAAACAATCATATCTTCTTCCGTTTCAGAATGTTTGCCAAGCGCAATAATTTTGTACACATTTCCTTTGTAATGTTTATAAATTTTTCCAACAGTAATTTCTTGCATAACTTAAGTAATTATATCATCAAACAAAAATTAATGGTGTAAAAAATTACACCCACATGTCGCTAGATTACGCCAATCAACAAGTCATATTTTAACAATAATCTTTATATTAATCAGTTTTTTGTAAAATTTTGTTAAAAATAGGCAATAAATTTTATTCACCGATTTTACAAAACATATGATTACAAATATACATTATTCTTCCATAGAAACTCCAAACCAACTCCAATCTTTTAAAAGTAGAATAACAAAATCTGCGCCAAGGCTTGCTTTTGACACTTTGGAAATTAGTTCAAAAAAGATTCCACCAAAAACCGGACTCGTTTTAGGTGGAATTCTCGCAGGATTATTAGCTAAAGCTTCTAAACCTAAAGAAATAACTTTAAATGATGTTATTATTTCTAAAGAATCAGGAGATTTAGAATCTTATAAGAAAAATTTAGTTAAATTTTTAGAAAATAATTATTATGATGAATGTAAAACCAAGGATAAAACGGATTT
>CAKVGW010000046.1 GCA_934747325.1 uncultured Candidatus Melainabacteria bacterium
CCTGCCTTCAAAGGCGAAGAAGTTGAAACTCAAGACGCGCCTAAAGCCCCTGCTTTCAAAGGCGAAGAAGTTGAAGCTCAAGACGCGCCTAAAGCTCCTGCTTTCAAAGGCGAAGAAGTTGAAACTCAAGACGCGTCAAAAGCTCCTGCTTTCAAGGGTGAAGAAACAAAAACGGAAGAAACTCCGGTTAAAACAGACGAAACTGTTGTTAAAGAAGAAAAAACAAAAGCTTAGTTTTATAATAGATAGAATAACAAAAGACCGATTTTTCAGTCGGTCTTTTTTATTGTAAAATTAAATATTTTTATGTTTTATCCGTTTGACGTTTTTGTTTGTTTTTAAGCAATAGTATAATCAAAATTGCGCTTAAAGATAAAAGTGCCATTAATGTGAAAATATCGAAGAATGCTCCAAGTCGAGCTTGTGCTAAAAGTTGCTTATACAACAAGCCGTTTGCTTTCTTTGAAGCTACAACCGCCGGATAATAAGTCATCATTTTGTGCTTAAAAGCATTGAATTTTATTAAGAATAAAGGATTATGCGGTGCTAGATTTGCAACGTAATAATTTTGATATACCTGCGAAACTCTTGCGATAAACGTTGATGAAGCTGATGTTGAAACTGCTGTCAAAATATTTTTAAATAAAGCGTGCAAGGACGCAGCGTCCGCGTTTTTGCTTGCAGGCAAAGTTTGAAATGATAAGGCTGTTATTGGCACAAACGCAATAGGAACACCAATACAAAGTAAAATGTTCGGCAAAATTATACTTTCCATTGAAGATGTCGGATTCATTTGCGTAAGCATCAAAAGTGCGCAAGCCATTACTATAAACCCAATAGAAGACAATAGTTTTTGGTTGACATATTTTGAAACTTCACCAACTACTATTAAACCTATCAAACAAACAACGGCTCTAGGAAACATTGTTAAACCTGACATTGAAGGACTGTAACCAATTAAGCTTTGTACAAACATTGGAACTAGTAACAATGTTGAATACAAAATTATATTAATAAACGAGCTTGCAATCGTTCCAAATAAAAAATTTCGGTCTTTAAAGACTCGAATATCAATTACGGGATACTTGTATTCAAGTTCCCATACGTAAAAGAATACAAACGAGAATATACAAACCCCTGTTGTCCAACAAATCCAAGTTTCATCAAACCAATTGTATTGTTGGCCTTTATCCAAAACAACTTGCATGCATCCCATTGCGATTACGATTGAAGTATACCCGACGATATCAAATTTTTTATTATATTTCTGTTTAACAGGAGTTTCATCTGCTACAAAAAGTTTTATTAAAAGTAAAGATAATAAAGAAAGCGGAATATTAATTATAAAAATCCATTGCCAAGAATAATTATCCGTTAAATAACCTCCGACAAACGGGCCTGCTAGCGGTGAAAACATAGCAGCAACTCCAAATAATGCCATTGCGACACCTCTTTGTTCAGGAGGGAAAACTTCCAACAAAACAGCTTGGCAAAGTGGCAGAATTGCACCGCTACCTATACCTTGAACAATTCTTGCTAAGATTAAGGCTTGCAAATTCGGTGCAAGAATACACAACAAACAGCCCAGTGCAAAAATTATAATACTGTAATAAAAAAGTAATTTTTTCCCGATTAACCGAACCAAATACCCTGTCACAGGCAACATCAAACCGCCTGAAATTATATAACAAGTAATAACGGTATTTGCTTCATATTGTGTTGCACCGAAAAAACCGGCAATGTGCGGTTGACTTACATTTGTTCCTGATGAAGCTGCCAAAGCTAAAAACGATGGTAACAATACCGCAAATGCAACTATAAAAGGATTAATTGTCTTTTTGTTTTCCATCTTTAATTCTAACCTTTGGAACTACTGACATACCCGGAACAATGTTATAGTGAGAGATATCTTCGTCAAACACAATTTTCACAGGTACTCTTTGAACGATTTTAACGTAACTGCCAACTGCGTTTTCAGGAGGGAACAAGCTGGATTTTGCACCTGTTGCTCTTTGAATACTGTCTACATGTGCCTTAAACCTCTTATTCGGATAAGTATCAACCTTTACTTTTACAGGTTGTCCTGCGTGCATGTGTGTAATTTGCATTTCCTTAAAATTTGCAACAACCCAAACTTGCTCAGGGACAATGTTCATAAGCGGTTGACCAACATTTACATAATTACCTTTTTCAACACTTCTTGCAGCGACCATACCGTCTTGAGGTGCATAAATTTTTGTATATTTTAAATTCAATTTTGCTTGCTCAACTTCGGCCTCTAATTTTTCTATAGTCGCTTCATCAGCTTTTGCTTTAGCTTTTCCTGATTCCAATGCGTGTTTTGCAGCGTCGGCTTGTTCCAGAGCAGAATTATAATCAGCTTTTGCAACATCTAAAACTGTTTTAGCTTTTTCATAAGCTTGTTTAGAAACAATTCCGTCTTTGTATAAATCTTTGTATCTTGCAAAATCTTTTTGTGCAAAATCCAACCTTGATTCTGCAGAAGAAATATCTTCAAACGATTTGTTTACCTTAGACGCGCTTTCATCAACTTTTTTAGTAGACATATTAAAAGCAGCCTTTGCTTCTTCAAGTTTAGCATTTGCTTGATTTAAAGCAACTTCAAAATCTTTTGGGTCTAATTCAACAAGCAAAGTACCTGCTTTAACATTTTGGTTATCATCAACCAACAGTTTAACTACAGGCGCTGCAACACGCGGTGCGACAGAAACAAGACGACCTTCAACAAACGCATCGTCTGTTGATTGATAAAAAGTTGCGTGTATAGCTGCTGTAATACCAAGTATTATAAGAATTGCAGCTGTTATACTCGGTACAATCACGCGTTTTTTCTTATATTCTGGACGTCTCTTTTTTAGACGCTTTTTTGCTTCTTTTACAAATTCCGGTGGATTTTTATCTTCATGTTGTTTTTTTGCCATAATATCACCTAAACCAATGTTTTTGATTTCATATTTTCTTCTATTTTATCCAGTGTTTTTAAGAAATTATCAATTTCTTCTTGCGCAAGCCCCTTTATTGAATCTTGCCAAACGTTTAAAACGACAGGAAGCGTACTATCACAAACTTCTCTACCTTTTTGAGTAATATACAATTTTTTAACTTGTCTGCCTTCCGCATCAATTTCAGAAGTTAAGTAACCTTTATCTTCTAAAATAGAACAAATTCTTGTCATATTCGGACGGTCTTTGTATGTGATATCACCTAACTGCCTCAAATACATTCCATTATGCTCTTTTAGAGTATACAAAACCGTAAACTGTTCCGGTCTTAAATCATACTCACTTTTTTTGAATGTCTGAATTGCGAATAATTTAGACAAATGTCCTGCCCTTGAGAGCCTTAATCCAATTTTTTGTTTTAATAAAATATCTTTTTTCATATCATCCCTTTGTGTTATCATCATAACACAAGAATGATTAGTGTAAACATGACAATTGATTTTTTTATGATTTTTTGTTGAGTACTGATTGTAAAATAAACTATCGCCTTGCTGGTTGAACCCTCACCAGTTTTTTTACAAAATTTGTAATAATTTACCTAATGACTTTAATTTTTATGAATAAAATAATAAATTAAAAAAGCTAGATATTTTGTATTTATTACATTCTTTTTTATTGAATTTTAGGATTCTCTTTAACAAGATTGATTGATGTTTTGACATTTTTTGATGAAACATTTTTAGAACAAGATTTAGTCAACCCAAAACCGCAAGCTAGAATTGTAGAAAGCACTAAGCAGATACCTGCAACATTAAGAGCTTTCTCTTCCAAAAATTTTTCCCATTTATTTCTGACCCTTGAAGCCAAGCTTGGTTCATCACTTAATATATCATCTAAATACTCTTCTCTGCTTTTAAATAATGATTTTGGATGTGGATTGTATTCTAAATAATCTTCACCATACCATTTTTCCTTAAAATGTCTTACTGATGATTTAATAGAACCAAATGCCATTGAATTATTAACGTTATAATTACTTACCTGATTTATTTTCATTTAAATTTTTCTCCTTTGTTGATATAAAAACTTCTAAAAATATTTTTTGCACCATTAACATAAGAATAAATATTTTCTTTTAAAATTTTGTGTTATCATAATAACACAAGAAGGATAAGTGTTAGTATGACAATTAAAAAGATTTTAATATTTTTATTTTTGTTTTTATCATTGCCTGTTAGCGCAAAGCAAACAATAGACCGCTTTAGTTACATTAATTTAGACTGGTGGAAAAATTACAATGATGAAATTTTGCTCGAGCATTTGCAAACTCTCTATAATAACAACCACGATTTGAAAATTGCAGAACTCAAAACAAAACAATCAGAAGAAAACGTCAGATTAGTCGGTGCAAACCAATTGCCACAAGTAGGTTTTGATGGCAGCTTTACAAGAACATTGAGCGGACCACAAACAGAATTTGGCAACGTGATTATTCCTGAATATTCGCAAAATGAACTATTTATGCCACTTAGCGCATCTTACGAAATAGATATTTGGGGTCAAAATTACTTAAATAGAAAAAGTGCTAAGAAGCAAAAAGAAATCGCTGAACAACAAGAACGTGCGACATACATTTATATGACATCGGTTTTTGCGTCTAATTATTATAACCTGATTAAGACTGACGAATTAGAAAAGACTCTGAAAGATATAATAGCAATTCAAACCGACGTTGTAAAAATGACCGAAAAGAAATACAACGCGGGACTTGCTCCGATTAATGAGCTTTTGAATGAACGTCAAATATTGGTTAGATTTGAACAAGACTTGAATAAGGTTAGTGAAAACAAAAAAGTTTTAAATAACGAGCTTATTACACTATTAGCCTTAAAAACAGATAAAGAAATTGAACATTCTTCTTTTGACAAGGTTTCCAATCCCAAAACACCGGATTCTTTATCAACAACTATTATTCAATATCGTCCTGATTTAATTTGTGCAGAAGATTATGTTAAAAAGACAGGGATTGATGTAAAAGTAGCCAGAAGAGAATTTTTACCTAAGTTCTTCTTGTATGGTACATTAGGTTTCAATGCTTACCGTTGGAACAGAATGTTCTCTCCTGAAACATTTTTAGGAAATATTGGCATTGCGCCAAGTTGGGATATTTTTACAGGCGGAGCAAAGCTTGCAAGATATAGAATTAACAAATACGAATACAAAAAGTCTATAGAAAAATACGAAAAAACAGTTTTAACTTCTATTCAAGAAGTTAATGATGCGATGGTTTCCGTTAAAACTACAAAAGCAAATCTGATTAAGGCTGATGAAGCGTATTCTATTGAAAAAGAAAAACACAAGCTTGCTGAAAAACAATTTACTATCGGCGATTCATCTAAGTTAGATGAAATGAAATCTAACGTTAATTTGCTAATCGTAAAACAGCATGAAATTTCTTCTAAAATCGATAGCGTAATCTCTACAATATCTTTATACAATGCTGTTGGCGGAATTGATTATACGAAACCTGAAAATTTGTAATTTTTTGTGACGAATTGTAAAAATTCGGTATTAATTTGACAAAAAAAACTTTTCTTTTGTTTTAAATTGTGTATAATAGAACAAAGGAAGAAGAAGATTTATGATACAAACAGCTTCACAAAATATAACAAAACCAACAAATATACATGAAGAGATAGAGCGTTATTTACAAAAAGTTTTTGAAAATGAGCTTAATACTAGAGATTCTGTCCTTGTAAGTTATAATCCGTTTGTAATTAAGAAAATTGCAGGATATCTTTCAGGACGTATAAAAATGCCTGCTTCAATTGGTATTGCCGGAGAAACTGCAAGCGGTAAATCTACTATTACGATGGATTTAATTGATACAATTGAATCTTTTGCTACGGAATTTAACATTGATAATGCAATCACTCGTGTTAACACAGATGATTATTATTATGACCGTTCTGAAATGGTTAAAGCGGCAGGAAGTTTTTCTGAATTTGCAAAACATTATGATTTAGATGTTCCTCAAGCTTTAGAATTAGAATTGATGAGCAAACACATTATGGAATTGTTATCAGGCAAAGAAACTTATCTTCCTAAATATGACATGAGTGGCACTGCTATTCGACATGATGATTATACTTTAGCTAAACCTTCTAAAATTATTATTTCAGAAGGTTTATTTACACTTACGGAAAAAGTAAAAGACGCATTTAATTTTAAGATTTATGTTGACATTGATGAAAAAATTAAGAAAGAAAGATTTTACGTACGAGCTAAAGAACGTGATTTAGGTGATTCAGCAGATTTTATTTATAAGAATGCAAATGACAAAGCTGAAGTACACATCAGACCTTGTAAAAAATACGCTGATATTGTACTTTCAGGCTCTGCTGAAAGAATTAAATATAAAAACTTTTTAAATAAAATTATTGGTGTAATTCAAGAATTATATTATCAATAAAACCTTCTATTGATGATGATTTACACTCTTTTAACTTACTAAAAGTTTTATGCTTCAAAGTAGGTTTCTTGTGCACCATACTTTTTAATCATAGAATTTCGTTGGCTATCCAAAAATTTATCACATAAAATTGATGAACCGGATGCGCCTAAAATACCCCCAACTGCACCGATTAAGAATTGCATTGTTTTATCAGTGATGTTTTTAGTAAAGGCTTTCGCTAGCATTACACCTGCAAAAATAGAAAAACCAAATGCTAAATTAGAAATAGTAGAGCTATTTTTATCTTGTTTTTTGTATGCGATAGCAAATGAATCCGCATTTTGAGCAGGAAGCTTAAAATATCTAGTTTTACCGCTAGGCATTTTGATATTAACATCAGCCATCGGTGCGTTTGGTTGTTTAATAACTTCTGTTGTAATACTCATATTAGTAAGCCTTTCAAAAGAATTAAAAACTGTGAAGAATAAGAATTGACTATTTTACACAAGAACTTTACAAATATTTACTAAAAAAAAAAGAGCCTAATCGGCTCTTGGAATTAAGAATAGCTGGAAGTATGAAAAAGATTTAATATACTTATATTTAACTCCGATTGAGGTTATGGCGCTATTCGACAAGTCGGCAATTCGAAACTACCTAAGTGGGGGATATTTATATTGAAAAAAGCCATGATATAAATAAATCATGACTTTTTAAGTTATTGTTGGGCAAGTATGCCAAACCGACATTACCTTATTTTATCTCCAGCTAAACCTTTTAATAAATTTTGAAAATAATTTGTAACTTGCTCTGCTAAATTATAATCTCCACCACCACTATATACATCCTGACTCCTTCTTGGCCAACCATATGGACTTCTGCTTATATCATTTGGAATTGAAACTCCTTCTTTTAATTCATATTCTCCAAGCTTTCCGTTATTTAATTGAAAACTATCTACCCATAAACGTTTGAACCCTTTTGGTTTACGTGCACAAATATATTTATTTTGTTGCGGATTGTATGAAGAAAATATTCTATCACTATCATCTAGATGCTCAGCATTTTTTTTAACAAAAGATTCCACAGCCCCATTTTTATCAGCTCGCACGATTCTATCGTAATCATGAGTTGGAGTATAAAAATGCAAAACATTTTCACCGGATTTATAATTAATAACACGCGTCATACGCACATCATTTGGTTGAATCGAAGCTATATGAGATTTTTCAGCATCTACTATTTGTTGGGCAGATTTTGGTAAACCCGCATAAAAATTATTAATCCCGACTTTATTCTCAAAACATTCTACAATATTAGAATCTACATGGGATCGCTGAATAACTTTTTTGACAACTTTATTATTTTGATCAACAGATGTTAGCACTCTTTTACCTAGAAAAATTTTTTCAAAAACTTTCATCCCATTTTGCCTTCCTTCGCCAAGAAGTTTACCATACTTTGTAAAACCTTCTAATCCCATTTTTCCAACATTTAAATAACCCATATACAATCCTTTCTAGTCTACTATTGCAAACTTGTTTTACCTTCTTACCATGTAAAAGGATTAAAAAAAATGAAAATTGCGCACTCAAGACACAATTAAGTCCGTCCCGTCCCGTCCCGTCCCGTCCCGTCCCGTAGGGCATTATGACAGTGTTTGAGACAATTGTAAAGAATTTTATTTTTGCTTAACATTTTGCAATATTTTGTTACAAAATGTATTCGGGCGTATTCATAAAATTACCCCTCTCCAAGGGAGAGGGTAGAATTTCAAGTTGAGAGTCAGCTTTTTTTTAAGACTCAAAACTTAGAAATTCGGGTGAGGGTTCAAGCCGTAAGGTGATTTATATTTTTCAAATAAAAACACAGAGTGCATATTTTTAGAACATAGTTTCTTAAAAATAATAAAAGATTAAAATAGCGTACATATTTTTATAATTTAGATTGCTTCGTCGCCAATTGTAATCGTTACTCCTCGCAATGACTGGGCGTCAAACTTTTTAGCGTGCCGTCGTTGCGAAGGCGATTAGCCTGAAGCAATCCAGCCTTCTATTTACTATTATCTTTAATCTTCATATAGAATTTCTATTTTAGCATTATAAAAGGCGCGTCTAAAGACGCGCCTTAAAATTATTTATCAGTTTTCACTGAATATTACTCACCAAATCGGTAACCATTCTTACCAAACTTCTATCTAGCAACCTTGTAGCCACACTTTGAGGATGACCTGTAATAAAAATCTTAACTTATATTTTATTCACCTATGTCATCCGACAATGTGTTCTTTTCTTTTTGGTTACTTTTTCTTTTTAGCAAAGAAAAAGTAACTACCAGCTAGCTTTAGTTACGCCAGGTAATAAACCTTGGTGAGCCATTTTTCTTAAACAAATTCTGCACAAGCCGAAATCTCTGTGGAAGCCGTGAGGTCTACCGCAGATGCTGCATCTGTTGTGAAGTCTAACTTTTGGGTATTTACCCTTAGCAGCTAATAATTCTCTTGCGTGTTCTTTGTTTATCATCGCTTTTTTAGCCATGATTTTCTCCTTTATTACAAATAATTTTCTAACTATTTAGTTTGCATAATCGGGATTAAAAAATCCATCTATGCTTGTTTGTTCATACCTTTGAATGGCATACCCAATAATCTTAACAATTCTCTTGCTTCATCATCAGTATGAGCAGTTGTGATAACAGATACGTTCATACCTTTTACCAAATCAACTTCTTCATAAGTGATTTCAGGGAACAAAGATTGTTCTTTTAGACCAAGAGTATAGTTACCTCTGCCATCGAAACTCTTAGCAGAAATACCTCTAAAGTCACGAATACGAGGAAGAACAACGCAGATTAACTTTTGCAAGAAATCATACATTCTTTCACCACGTAAAGTAACCATAGCACCAACCGGCATACCTTCTCTCAATTTGTAAGAAGCGATTGATTTTTTAGCTTTAGTAACCAAAGCTTTTTGACCTGCAATCTTAGTCAATTGAGCTTGAATAGCGTCAGCGATTTTTGAGTTGTGAGAAGCTTCACCAACACCCATGTTCAAAACGATTTTGTGAAGTTTAGGAATCATCATGTCATTTTTGTAACCGAATTTTTCCTTAAGTGCTGCTTTTACTTCTTCATCATATTTTGCTTTTAAGCTTTTTGTTCTTGTCATTTTTCTTTTCCTTCTATTATGACGGAATTAGTATCGAGTTAATACGGAATAATAATCGCGGAGTAGCTTATCCCTCTTTGGCATATTATATCCGCCTCATACTAAGCGTCTAGTTGTTCACCACATTTTTTGCAAACGCGAACTTTTTTACCGTCCACAGTT
Source organism: uncultured Candidatus Melainabacteria bacterium (assembly GCA_934747325.1). Classification (GTDB taxonomy): domain Bacteria; phylum Cyanobacteriota; class Vampirovibrionia; order Gastranaerophilales; family Gastranaerophilaceae; genus CAG-196. Next base: position 9,749 of record CAKVGW010000046.1, read on the forward strand.
GCGTGTTTAATTCTGGTAGGCTTTTCGCAGCTAGGGCATACAACCATTACGTTAGATGAATCAAGAGGTGCTTCCTTCTTAATCAATCCACCTTGGATACCGTATGCAGGGTTAGCTTTTGTAGCCTTAGTAATCATATTTACACCTTCTACAACAACTTGGTTTTCTGAAGGCATAGATTTTTTTACGTTACCTGTTTTTCCTTTATCCTTGCCTGCTGTGATGATAACTCTATCACCTGTTTTTACATGCAAGCTTTTTTTATTGTCTGTCATTTCTATTCTCCGTTAAATTTTTGGATTTTATCCTTTTTCGTGAGCGGAAGTCTTTTAACTTCATCACGACCTTTGTGCCACCATTAACGCCTAAATAACTTCAGGAGCTAATGAAACAATCTTCATGAAGTTTTTATCACGAAGTTCTCTAGCTACAGGTCCGAATACACGAGTACCACGAGGGTTGCCGTCTTTGTTAATGATTACAGCTGCGTTTTCGTCAAATCTGATTACAGAACCGTCAGCACGTTTGATATCGTGTTTTGTTCTAACGATAACTGCTTTAACAACTTCAGATTTTTTAACTGTCATGTTAGGAGATGCATCCTTAACAGTTGCAACAACAACATCACCAACAGCTGCAAATTTTTTATTTGAGCTTCCCATTACACGGATAACTAATAATTCTTTAGCACCTGTATTATCTGCTACTACTAGTCTTGTTTCTTGTTGTATCATTTTTCCGTTTCCTTTTTTTGATGTTGGGGTTAATTGTAACCCCAACTTACTTAGTTTTTCTCTCTGTCCATGAAGCTTATGCGTTAAACTTCACCCCGAGAGCCTTAATTCAATTACTACTTAGCTTTTTCTACGATAGATTCAACAACCCATCTTTTATCGCCTGAAATTGGTCTTGATTCGATAATTCTAACGATATCGCCAACACCACATTCATTCTTTTCATCATGAGCTTTGTAGTTTTTGTTGAATTCAATAATTTTCTTATATTTAGGGTGTGGTTCATAAGACGCAACTTTAACAACTACTGTCTTATCCATTTTGTCACTGATAACTACACCTTGTTTTTCTTTCTTAGGCATTTGACACCTCTTTTTCTCTAATTACAGTTTTTGCTTGAGCGATTAAACGTTTTGTTTTAGAAATCTCAGCAGTATTTTCTAATTTATGCATTGATTTTTTGATTCTGCAATCAAGTAATTGTTTTTTAGAATCAACAACAAATTGTTTTAACTCATCAACTGTTTTTTCACGCATTTCACTTAATTTCATTGTTATATTTTCCTTTAAATATTATACAGATTCCTTTTCGATAACCTTAACTTTAATAGGAAGTTTTTGTGCTGCCAACTCTAAAGCGTTAATAGCAACTGCTCTATCAAAGTAATCAAGTTCAAACAAGATTCTGTTTGGTTTTACAACTGATACCCAGTATTCTACGTTACCTTTACCTGAACCCATACGAGTTTCAGCAGGTTTTGCAGTAATTGGTTTATCTGGGAATATTTTAATCCAAACGTTACCGCCACGTTTGATTTCACGAGTCATAGCACGTCTTGCTGCTTCAATCTGACGGCTTGTAATCCAGCCAGGTTCAAGAGCTTTTAACGCATAACGACCAAATTCGAACTGAGTACCTCTAGTTTCGGTACCTTTCATTCTACCTTTCATCATCTTGCGGTATTTTGTCTTTTTTGGCATTAACATTATATTGTTCTCCTGTTATTTACTATTTTGTTTCTACAGGTCTGCGTTTTCCACGTCTACCGTTGAAACGTTCGCCTGATGAGTTCTTTGAGTCTTTTGATTTGATGTTCATGTCTGCTTTTTCACCAGGCATTAAATTGCCTTTGAAAATCCAAACTTTAACACCAATCTTACCCATGATTGTATCTGCTTCTGTGAAACCATAGTCAACGTCAGCTCTTAGAGTTTGAAGAGGAATTCTTCCTTCTTTTGCCCATTCGCTTCTTGCAATTTCAGCACCGCCCAAACGACCTGATACCATAATTTTGATACCTTGTGCGCCTGCACGCATTGTTCTTTGCATAGCTTGTTTCATTGCACGTCTGAATGCAATACGTTTTTCAAGCTGTTGAGCTACAGATTCAGCTACCAATAAAGCATCAACATCAATTCTAGCAACTTCAACCACATTGATGATTACCGGTTTGCCTAAATATTTTGAAACTTCTGCTTTAAGTTCTTCAATACCTTGACCGCCTCTACCAACTACGATACCAGGTTTAGCTGTTACAACAGTAATTGTTAAGCTTTGAGATTTTCTATCAATCAAGATATTTGCAACACCTGCTGCATATAATTTCTTTTTAACAAATTTTCTAATTTTAGCATCTTCTGCTACGAATCCAGCATAATCTTTAATCTTAGCAAACCATGTGCTTGACCAAGGTCTGATTACACCTACTCTAAATCCGGTTGGATGTGTTTTTTGTCCCATTTCCTTATTTCCTCTATTTTGCTGTATCACTTACTTTAATTGTGAGGTGAGATGTACGTTTGAGTCTCTTGTATATACGACCTTGCGCTCTTGGTTTACCTCTTTTGTATGTTACGCTTTCATCTGCAAAAATTTCAGAAACTTTTAAAGAATCGGATTTTACGCCTGCTTGTTCAAAAGCATTTGCAGCAGCTGCCTTTAAGTTCTTTTCAACAACTTTAGCTGCAAAGTATGGCATAAAACGTAACATATCAAGAGCTTCATTAACAGACTTACCTCTAACTTCGTTGATTACTCTACGAAGTTTTCTAGCTGTCATTTTTATGTTTGTTTGTCTTGCTTTAGCTTCCATTTTTATTTTCCTTATTTCTTTTTAATTAATTCTTAATCAAAAACCGACTATTTACGTTTAGCTGTCTTATCTGCAGCGTGACCTCTGTATAGTCTTGTCGGTGCGAATTCGCCCAGTTTATGTCCAATCATTTGTTCTGTAACATATACCGGAACATGTGTTTTACCGTTGTGAACGGCAATTGTGTGTCCCAACATATCAGGAATAATCATGGATGCTCTTGACCAAGTCTTAACAACTTTCTTTTCTGAATTTTCATTCATTTTGTTAATTTTCTTTTGAAGAGCTTCTTCTACATATGGGCCCTTTTTTAATGAACGTGCCATTAATTTCTCCTTTGTATATTTGTATTAATGTTTGTAAAAATTATTTTTGCTA
>CAKVGW010000047.1 GCA_934747325.1 uncultured Candidatus Melainabacteria bacterium
ATACGCCAATAGACTTCACTGAACAAAACTTGGAGTACAAAACATTGGCTCTGTAAAATGATGGCAACTTGCCATTTTCAAAAATTCTATTTAACATGAAAAATCACTAGCCACTATGAATAGTGGCTTTTTTTTGTGCAGACTAAACGCTTTCTTAAATTCAAAACTTTCAAATCTGCTAACTTTGTGTTTAAATAAAATAAGGGAGTAGTTTAAATAGGATATGAGAATATGAAACTTGATATGACAACGGCGAAAAACTCGTTTAAATATGGTTGGTTATTAAAGAGAATTTTTCCGTATATAAAACCTTACATGTTTAGAATTATTTGCGGGTTTTTGGTTGCAATTCCGCTGGGTTTATTGGATGGTGTAACAGCATTTGCGCTTAAACCCTTTATGGACTATGTTGTAGGAAAACAAGATTGGATATTCCACATTTTTGGTCATGAATTCACTCTTACATGGCAAGTTTTTGCGTTAATAATTCCGTTTGGTGTAGTTGCATTTGCTGCGTTTCAAGGCATTTTGAGATATCTTAATGATTATATCTCAGCTTGGACTTCACAAAGAATTACAAACGATGTGAAAATTGATTTATTCCATAGATTAATTTATATGGATCCTCAATTTTATGATGAAAATCCATCAGGAATAATTATTACAAGATACATGAATGACCCGCAAACAGCATCAACAGGGATTGTTGACCAAATAAAAACTATTACAACAAGCCTTTTTGGAGCATTAGGTTTAATTGCTGTTATGTTATACAGTTCTTGGAAACTTGCTTTTATAGGTGTATTGGTTTTATGTATCGCATTTATTCCTGTAGCTTTGATTAGAAAAAGAATTAAATCTGCATCTAATAAAAACATGGTTATTGGCGGTAATATAACAACAAATATTAACGAAACATACAGCGGTAACAAAGTTATGGCTGCTTATGAGCTTCAAGAAAGACAAGAAGAATTTTTCAGAAATCAAATATGGGAATCATTCAATGTTAACATGTCTTTAACAAAACGTGCAGCTTGGATGTCACCTTTGATGTACACTATTGCATCTTGTGGTATTGCTTTGGTTTTAGCTTACGGCACACATTTAATCACATCAGGGCAAATGACGGCAGGTAGTTTTGCGTCATTCGTAACATCTCTGTTGCTATTATACAAACCTGTTAAAACATTGGGTGGCACTCTTACTAATATTCAAAATATCTTCGTTGCAATGGGCAGGGTATTTGAATTGTTTGATTTAAAACCTGAAATCCAAAATAAAGAAAACGCTATTGAATTAAAAGGTTTAAGCGACAAAATTGAAATTCAAAACATTTGGTTTGAATACGTTCCAAATCAGCCGGTATTAAAGAATTTAAGCTTAACTGTTAATAAAAATGAAACAGTTGCTGTTGTTGGTAATTCAGGTGGAGGAAAATCAACATTAGTAAATCTTTTACCAAGATTTTATGACATAAAATCAGGCTCAATTAAATTTGACGGAGTTGATATTAGAGATTTGACCATCAATTCTTTAAGACATAATATTGCAATGGTTTTTCAAGACAATTTCTTATTCTCAGGTACAATAAGAGAAAATATTCTTATGGGAAATCCTGACGCAACTCAAGAAGAGTTGGAAGAAGCTATTGAATCCGCTCACTTACAAGAAATGATTGCCGATTTGCCTGACGGTTTGGATACTTTGTTGGGTGAGAGAGGTATGACGCTTTCAGGGGGTCAAAGACAAAGAGTTGCAATTGCAAGAGCTATGATAAAAAATACTCCGATTGTTATTTTAGATGAAGCAACTTCTGCTCTTGATAACAAATCAGAAGCAATTGTTCAAAAAGCTTTAGACAATTTGATTAAAAATAAAACTGTATTTGTAATTGCTCATAGATTATCTACAATTAAAAATGCAGACAGAATTGCAGTTATCAATGAAGGTGAACTTGTTGAACTTGGTAATCATGATGAGCTTATGAATATTGAAAATGGTCAATATAAAGCTCTTTACGAAATGCAATTCAAAAAACAAGAAAGCAATGCTTAACTATTAACAAAATTGCCAAGGGTGCTTTTTTGTATTAAAATATTGTTGAGAGGTGAAGATGGATTTTTTTAGAGATCATAAAAAATTAATAGTAGGACTTATAACAGTATCATTTATTCTTTGGACAGCAGGCATGGGCTTGTTGATGCTACTTCCGGTGTTCGGTAAGTAGATTTTGTGGAGGATAGCTGTTTGAAGAAACTATTAAGCCTATTTGTTTTATTTTTAATTGCGTTCAACACATTTGCGTGCTGTACTTCTTATGCTGTGCAGGATTTAGAAACGAAGAAAAAACAAACCAGAGCTAAAATTAATCACCTCAAATGGCTTGAAAATGTAGAAACAAATAAGCTTTATAAAAACCAACAAAAATTAGAAAATGCGAATAACAATCTTAAACAGTCTAAAACGCAAATTATAAGCACTCAACGAGAATTGAGCGGTATGCAAGCACAATTAGATAGAGCATCTAGTGAATATAATAGTTTAAACTATGTATTAGCTGGGCATATTAGAAAAGTTTTTAAATCACAAAGAAAAGCATTCTTTGAACTATTAATAAGTTCAGAAGATATTAATATGCTTGTTGATAGAGTATATTTTCAAAAAATTCTTTTGAAAGATGATTATAGAAGAATGGCTGTTGCAAAGAAGAAAGCACAAGAAATTGCTCTTTTGAAATACAATATAGAAGCTAAAAAGCGTAATTTGGAACGCTCTGTTGCAAATATTAACAGTGAAAAGGCTTATATTGATCGTGCTATTGCAAAAAACGAAAACATGATTAACAAGCTTAGAACTGACAGAGTAGCTTATCAAAGGGCTGAAAGAGAGCTTGCGAAACAATCTGCAAGTATCGGTTCTTATATTAACAAAACAGCAAAAGCATCTGATGTTCACGTAGCATCAGGCTTTATTAAGCCAATCCAAGGCCGAATTACATCACCATTTGGTTGGAGAACTCACCCGATATTTAACAGTAAATCTTTCCATTCAGGGGTTGATATAGGTGGCCCAAATTTAGGTGCAATAAGAGCTTCTAACTCAGGAAAAGTTATTTACTCAGGATGGTACGGCGGTTATGGAAAAGTTGTTATAATAGAGCATGGTATAGTAAACGGTAAACCAATTACAACTCTTTATGCGCACATGAACTCAATTGCCGTGGCTAACGGTCAAAGGGTTTCTAAAGGTCAATTGTTGGGTTATGAAGGCACAACAGGTTATAGCACAGGTCCTCATTGTCACTTCGAAGTAAGGGTAAATGGACAACCTAATAATCCGTTAAATTATATATAGGAATTGGAATTTTGAATAAAAAGTTAGTTGCAATATTAATATCATCTCTTGTAGCAGCAAACACGGCGTTTGCTGATTATTCATTTGTTGACCCTGCTGATTTTACAGGTGACGCATTTTTTATCCCACCAGCAGTAAAAGAACAACAGGAAGAAGCTTCTCAAGCACCGCAGAGAAAAACGACTTTACCGCCTCTAAAAAAAGCACGTTTGATTTTGAAAAAGAAATTAAAAGAACGTGATGCAAAAAAATATGAACAAGCACCGACAGCACCTTCGGATGATATTTTTTCAGCAGAAGCTTCGACTTCTGATTATGCAATTAAAGATTTAAAAGAAAATTTTGACGAAGATATGATGCCGGATGGCTTTGAAGCTGATGAACAATCGGTGGATGAACAAAAACATCATTTTTGGCATAAAAAGAAAAAAAACGAAAAAGTTGCAGAACAAGATGATACAGAAAACATAATTCTTGATTGTGACAATATGGATTATGATACAGAAACATATTGTATGATTGCAACAGGAAATGTCAATGTAGAATTTGTTAAACAAGAAACTGTTATTAAGGCGGATAAAATTACTTATGATAGAATGAATAACACAATTAAAGCAGAAGGTAATGTTCGCATATTAAAAAATGGTCAAACGATTAACGGCGATTATATTTTTGTTGATATGAATGAAGAGAATGCTTTGATTGAAAATCCTGTAACTCAAACAGCAAATATTGAAATTAAAGCAAAAAAAGGTTATGTTTACGGCGATAAAATTGTTCAAGAACACGGTTCTATTACGGTAGATGAATCTTTCCCTATTAATTTCCGCTCAAGCATGGCAGGCCCAGATATTTCTCAAATGATAGTTCCAAAGGACCAAACTATGTCTGCAGATATGGAAAAAGGAATTATCAGACTGCAAGCTAAAGAATTAAAAATTACTCAGAACGGAAACATGGAAACTATTGAGTTACGTCACGGAGATTTGTTTAAAGGCAAAAGAAAAATTTTTAAAGTTCCGGCAATAAAAGTTTATACAAATAAAAACAATGATTTTGCAGAATCAAACTCTTGGGAATTAGGTTCTCTTAGAGGCTTGGGTATGTATATTGGTCCAGGTTTTGTATTTTCATCACCTCACGGTGCAGTATTAAAAGCTATACCTATATTAAATTATAACCACGGTATCGGTGTTGGTGGTATAGGACGTTACCAAAGTGCAACTAATAGAACCCAAATTGCTTACGGTACAGCAAAAAGTAAGTTTTTGATTAGAGGTAAACAAAAGCTTGATGACAATTTATACTTGCAATATGGTATGAATGATTATATGAACGAATGGTTTTTAGGCAGAAGACGTCCTAAATATGGTTTGGATTTGGTTTATCAAAAAGCATATTCAAGTGATGATTTCTTGATAAAAGGTCATGCTTCACAATTTGCACATAGACTGGATTTTGGTTATTATCATGATATTGATGAAGATAAAAACTTTGATAGATTGCACGGTGCGCAAATTGGTACACTACGTGTGAGATATATGGCACAGGCGGATCAAAATATTTTTAATTATATAAATGAAGAACAACAAAAATCTGTTCAATTTGACATTTCTTCACAATTGTCAGCTGCTTTGTATGGTACTGGCGATACTCAAGTAATCGGTAGAATCGGTCCAAGGTTGCACACACAATATAGACGTTGGATGCAAGACATTGGTTATTATCAATCTGTGTATGATGATAATTCACCATTACCAGTATTTGATGCTTACAGATACGGTAAATCAAACGTTTATTTAAGAGAATACTTAAGATTAAATCGTTATATAACAGTTTCATGGTTTGGTTCAATTAACTTGTCAGGAGATTCTCCTAACGGTAAACCTTTCCAAGAAAACTCTTTCTATGTATCATTTGGACCGGAAGATTTTAAATTTAACCTCGGATATGACTTTATCAGAGAAAATACATTCTTCACTGTCGCCGTAATGATGGATGCTAAAGGAACTAAGATTGATTATGATAAATTAGAAATTAAGCAAGGCAAGAAAGCTAAAAAAGAAATGGATTTAGAAGAAGAAGACGAAAATTCATTTAAGAATACAGAAAAAGCACCTGTGCTTGACCATGCAGTAGTAGAAGATGTAAAAACGGTGGAAGATGTTATCTAAAGAAATAAAAAAAATTATTGAATATGGAAAATTGTGCGGAGAAAAAAATTATACTCCGGGGTATTCAGGAAATATTTCTGCACGATATAAAGACGGAATGTTAATAACAACTTCCGGCTCTTCTAACGGATATTTGTCAGAAAACGAGATTGTTTATACGGATTTTGCAGGCAAGTCTTTAGAAGATGGTAAGAAGCCTTCAAGCGAAAAGTTTTTACATATTGAGATTTACAAAAAAAGACCGGAAATAAACTATATTATTCATGTTCATGCGCCATATTTGAGTAGTTTTGCGTCAGCAGGTAAAGATTTAATGGCACCGATAATGGCTGAAAATGTGTTTTATTTTGGAGGCATTCCGCTTGCCGATTACGCCCTACCTTCAACAATGGAATTGGTTGAAAATACGGTTAAATTCTTTGATAAATTTGATGCAGTTTTGATGGCAAATCACGGTTTTGTAGTGGCGTCTAAAACAATTGAAGATGCGTATATGAAACTTGAGCTTGCAGAATCTTATGCTCAGGTAGTTCTAAATACATATCTTTTAGGCGGGGCAAAACTTTTGAGCAATAGCCAAGCAGATGAAATTTTAGCGTTAAGATAATTGTTGGGCAGAAAGCCCAACCTACTCTTACTATTCAAAGCTTCTTACGTTTTGTGAACCTTCAAAATAGTTTCTATTAGCCAGTTGAATTGAATCGTATGCTTTTCTGAAGACATCCTCTTCGCTTCTACCAAATTGTGCAGCTTGATTTTCATAATGTTGGTAAACTTCCGGTTCCACATTTTCCTTTACCCTATCTTTTAAGGCATTTACGTAATTATTTTTTGCTTGATGGCACATTGCAACGCTACCACAAAGTAATGTCCCTAAAGCTAATGCTTTAATTTTAGTTGGCACTGAAATTTTATTAATATTCATATAATTTTCCTTTATCTTATCGAATTTACTAATAACTGTAAAACACGTAAAAAAATAATTTGCTAGTTAATGTAAATTATTTTTTAACCTAACAAATGATGTATCAAAATCGCGTATAATATTCCATAAATCGCGCCGACAAAAACTTGCATTGGTGTATGTCCTAAAAGTTCTTTCAATTTTCCGCCGGCTTCTTGTAAATCTTGTTTATACAAATCCATAATGATTTTATTCAAACAAGCTGCTTGTTTACCAGCTGCACGTCTTACACCTGCCGCATCATACATAACAATAAAAGCATAACCGAGCGCAATTGCAAATTCTATTGAGCTAAAACCTTTAATCAATCCGACTGCAGTAGAAAGTCCCATCACGCCTGCTGAGTGAGAACTTGGCATGCCACCAGTTGTTGTAAATAATCTTAAATCTAAATTTCTTTTAACAAAAAGATGCAAAATACATTTAATAAGTTGTGCTGTGATAATTCCTGAAAACGCTACAAAAATTACTTCATAGCCGGTACCGAAAAATTGTGATAAATCCATTAATCCCCAACCCTATTTTCTAATTTGTCTAATATTTCTTTAAAAATATCAGAATTGTACTTTTCAATTATACCATAACATTCCTTAATTAGATAATTGAATTTATGTTTAGCCTCTTCTAATCCATACAATGAAACATATGTAAGCTTTCCGGAGTTTTTATCCTTGCCAACAGTCTTGCCCAGTTCTTCAAAGGACGAAACCTCATCCATAATATCATCGTATATTTGAAACGCTAAACCAAACTTTTTAGCAAAATCATCAAATTCATTTATTGTAATATCATCAGCACCGGCTACAATTGCGCCAATTCTTACCGCAAGCCTGAATAATACGGCAGTTTTATTTAAATGAATAAAATCTAAAGTTTCTTTTGGTGATTTAACAAGCTTCCCGCCTTCTGATTCAATATCAACGACTTGTCCAGCTATAAGTCCATAAGCACCTGCAAATTTTGTGTATTCATGTAAAATTCTTACAATTTGTGTCATAGAAAGCAAATCTTTTGATTTTTCAATAATAAGCTGAGGGGCGAAAGTTAAAAGTGCATCACCGGCTAAAACGGCATTAGCTTCTCCGAAAACTTTATGGTTAGATGGTTTTCCTCGTCTGAAATCATCGTTGTCCATACAAGGTAAATCATCGTGTATAAGACTTTGAACATGTAACATTTCAATTGCACAAGCAGAAGGAAGTGCTTTTTTTATATCAGCACCTAAAATTCTTGCCGTTTCCAAACACATTACAGGTCTTAAACGTTTCCCCGGTAACATTAGCGTATATTTCATCGCTTTAAAAATATCCTCAGGATACACAACTTGTAAATATTCGTCTAAATGTTCGTTTACTAAATTAATTAATTCCTTCATCTTCAATGTCCTTATAAATATTTTGTTTTAATGTGTTTCTTGCGCTCTCTCTTTTGCGAGAACTAATTTTCACAGCCATTTTATTATGTTGTTGTTTATGAGTACTTTCTGTCTTAACACCCTGATATTTAACACGTTCTTTATACTCTTGAGCTTCTTTAACAAATTCTACATAACTCTGGTAACGTGTTTCATCAATTTCATCAAAATGCTCTTTTACGCAACAACCTGTTTCCGTTAAATGTAAACAATCTTGAAATTTACAATATTCTTTGTATTGGCTGATTTCAGGAAAAAGTAAGTCAACTTCGTTTGGCATTAAAAAATCAAATTTCAAATTACTAAACCCAGGGGTGTCAACAATTCTGGAATTGTTATCAATCGGAATAATTTCACAGTGCCTTGTAGTATGTGTTCCGCGTTGAGTTTTTTCACTGATTTCTTTTGTTCGCAAATTCAAATTTGGGCAAACAGCGTTAATTAAACTTGATTTGCCGACACCTGATGAACCGCAAAGTACAGAGGTTTTTCCTGATAAAATCTCTTTAAACTCTTCTATTCCAAAGCCTTCTAAAGCCGAAGTGAACAAGATATCGTAACCAAGAGGCTGATAAATTGAAAAAACTTTTTCTATCGTTTTGTCGTCATTTGAAAGGTCGTTCTTGTTGAAGCAAAGAACAGCTTCAAGATTATGATATTTGGCAAAACTGATATATCTGTTCAGTTGTGTAAAACTTAAATCAGGCTCTTTAACAGCAGAAATAATAATTACTCTATCAACATTTGCAACCGTCGGACGAGTTATGAAATTTTTTCTTGGTAAAATCTTTTCAATTGCACCATCTTTAAATTCGACAAAATCTCCAACAAAAATCTTTTGTTTTTGTTTTTTTAACACTTCACGTACTTTGCATTCATATTCTTCACCGTTAGAATTAACGTAATAAAAATCTGAATGAATTTTAAAAATTTGACCATTTGCCATAAATTAATTTTATCATACTCACTTTTTATTTTAATTCTCGGATAAATATTTGTAACGAAATGTAACAACAAATCTCCTTATTGAAATCCATAAAAATAAAAATACTTTATATAAATGTAAGACGAAATTCAGAGAGTACAAATAATTCAAACAATCCAAGTTAAGTCAAAAAGATTGATAACTTCGGATAAAATAACTTTGTTCTTATTAAGTATTAATAATAAGGGCTTAAGTAAAAACGCTTAAAAGAGCAGAAAAAACGAGGTGTTTATGGCATTATTACAATCATATAACATAAATGCAATGGCAACACAGATATCAAGAGAATTTTATATAAATGAAAATCCGACGGAAGACAAATCTTATGTTCTAATGGACGAAATGCGTTTGTTCGCAATGGATTTAAAATCCCGTGTAACTTTTATTTCAAGAGTTAAAAAATAGAAGTTATTATAAAGAATTAAACAAATACCAATCTTAATCTTACTTACTAATTTAATTTCCCCAATCTTACTAATCTTTTAGCGCCTGAATTGAATTTCAATCAGGCTTTTTTTTATTAAAAATTTTTATAGTATAATAATCTTATGAAGAACATAATTTTTATATTTGGAACTCGTCCTGAAATTATTAAACTTGCGCCGGTAATACTTGAAATGAAAAAATATCCGCAAGATTATAATGTTATTATTTGTAATACTGAACAGCAAAAGCAGTTATCAAATCAAACTTTGGAATATTTTGGCTTAAAAGCTGATATAAATCTTGATTGTATGAGAGAGAATCAATCGTTATCATCAGTTCAAGCAAGAATTTTAACATCTTTAGACAAAGTCTTTTGTGAACATGATATTGATGCAACTATTGTTCAAGGTGATACAATGACCGTTTTGTGCGGAGCTTTGACAAGCTTTTATCACAAGCTCCCTGTGTTCCACGTAGAAGCAGGGCTTCGTTCTTATGATATTTATGAACCATTTCCGGAAGAGGTTATGCGTCAAATGACATCTCGTGTTGCAGCTTTACATTTTGCGCCGACGGAAGTTAATAAAAAGGCTTTATTAAAAGAAGATATAAAAGAAGATATAATACATGTTGTCGGTAATACGGTTATTGACGCATTGTTTTGTTTGTCAAAAGAAGTTATTGAGAATTCTGAAAAATTCTATCAAGAGAGAGGAATTCCAATTGATGATAAATTAGTTTTGATTACAGCTCACAGGCGTGAAAATCATGGTGAAAGAATTGATAGAATTATTGATGCTATAAGTTATTTGGCTAAAAAATATACTGACCATACTTTTGTAATTCCGGTTCATCCTAATCCGAATGTTAAGAATAAGATTCATGAAAGACTTGGATGCTTTGACAATATTCATTTGTTAACACCTTTGGATTACCCATATTTAGTATATTTAATGAAGCATGCAAAACTTATTTTGACAGATTCAGGCGGAATTCAGGAAGAAGCTCCTTCTTTTGCTTGCCCGACTCTTGTTATGCGTTATGAAACAGAACGTAAAGAGGGTGTTGAAGCAGGTGTTTCAAAACTTGTCGGTGCTGATTATGACAAAATTTTAGAAGAAGCAGAAAAAATCTTATCTTCAACAAAAGAATTAACTCGTCTTAAGGCACAAAATCCTTATGGTGATGGTACTGCATCAATTCAGATTGAAAAGATTGTAAGAGAATACTTTAAATAAATTAGTTTTGTAGCTAAGCATATGAACGAAAATTAGGGGCAAGTATTAGAAACTAACTTCTTGGCTTGTAAATCTCTTTTCCACTTTTAACATACTCTTCAAGAACTTTTTCTCCGGCTTGAGCTTCTATATTTCCGTAAACTGTTATACCACGTTTTTTGAATTCTTTTATCCAATTCGGTTTATAACCTTCGTCAAAACCTGTTATTTTTTCAACTTTGCTTGAAGGAACTCCAAAATAAATTGTTTTTATTCCGGACCACATAATTGCACCGGCACACATAATACATGGTTCTGCATTAACATAAATTGTTAAATCTTCCGGTGCTAAGCTGTATTCTTTGAATTTTTCGTGAGCCTTTTTTATTGTGTTAACTTCTGCATGATATAGACAACATTTGTCTTCTACAACGCTATTAGAAGATGCTACTACAAAATTCCCGTTTTTATCATAAATTTCAGCGTAAAAAGGACCTTTGCCATTTTTTATTCCATCTGCAGTTTTAGCCTGTACATTTAACATAATTTTTTTAGCATTCTCTAATTCTGTTTTAGCTATCGGAGAATTTGCTACGATTCCCATTTTTGTCAGTTCTTTAACTGAATAAACTTCATTTGCAAATGCACTAGATGATAACACCACAATAAAACTTACAAATATAAAAAAAATTTTTTTCATAAATCCTAATCCTAATTTTTCAAAACTAAAGCCACCGAATGGTGGCTTTAAAATGGAGGAGGAGGTGGGATTCGAACCCACGGTACGCTCGCACGTACGACGGTTTTCAAGACCGCTCCAATCAACCGCTCTGGCACTCCTCCAAAGATATTCAATTGGTTACTTTTCAATTCTACACAAAACAAAATTTATTGTAAAGAGGGTAGATGAAAATTTTTATTAAAAATGATATTTGAGATATAATTATTGAAAAGATAATTATGTTTTGGGGAGAAAAATGTTTGATTATTTTAGAGGATATATAACCGATAAAAAGCGCACTGTAAAAGGCACTTTTATCACCATAGAAGTACAAGGTACAGGATACTTATTGGAGATTACGGAGCATGATTTCATGCAAGTAGCTATTGATGAAAACAACACTCAAAAAATCTATGTGTATCTTGCTCATAAGGAAGACGCCATGACATTATATGGATTTACAAATAAAGAAACTCGTGATATTTTTCAAATTTTACTTTCCGTATCAGGTGTAGGCGCAAAAATGGCAATTGCATTACTAAATGAATTTGACGCTTGCGATTTAATTTCACTGGTAATTGATGGTGATTTTAAAGAATTGACAAGAGCAAAAGGGGTTGGACCAAAATTAGCGCAAAAAATAATTTTAGAGCTTAAAGACAGGTTGATAAAAACTGAGTTGCCGAGAAGTTCTTCTAGCATGCCTAAAACGCAAGCTATAGACGATACACAAGCAGTTCTTTTATCTTTGGGCTATGAAGATAAAGAAATAGAAGATGCTCTTAAAAAAGTCATGCCGACAATAGAAGATACCGCGAATTCGGAAGAAGTTTTAAGAAAAGCTTTAACATGTCTTTCTATGTAGATTTGTATTTTAAGTTCTGTGTTATTACAGTAAAAAAAATGTGGCTTTTCTTAAAGTTCACTTCATATCTGAATGAAATATTAAAAAATAATAAACTTTATCCTATAAACCGATTTGATACCTTATAATTATCGTATATAATAATTGTAGGGGAGAATATCATTATGAAAAATCCATTTAGTTCTGACAAAAATGAAGAAAATTTAAAAGAAAAAGTTAAAATTGATGAAGAAAAAACTGCAGAAGAAAATGCAGAAACTGAAAATGAAGAAAAAATAGAAAACTCTGAAAATGTAGAAGAAGAAAAGAAAGAAGAAGTTAACCCTCTTCAAGAAAAATATGATACTTTAAATAATCAGTACATAAGATTGGCTGCTGATTTTGATAATTATAGAAAACGTCAAGAACAAGAAAAAGAAGCACTTTTGAAATATGGCGCAGAAAGTACTTTGAAGAAAATGATTGAAGTTCTTGATAATTTTGAACGCGGATTAAAAGCGATTGAAACGGTTGAAGATTGTGAAAAGGTTAAAGAATGCTATAATTTGGCATACAAAAATTTCAAAGATGTTTTGACAAAAGCAGGCTTGGAAGCAATTAAGGCTGAAGGTGAAACTTTTGACCCTAATTTCCATGA
>CAKVGW010000048.1 GCA_934747325.1 uncultured Candidatus Melainabacteria bacterium
GCGGTAGCGTGTTTTCTCTTTCTTTTGGTACTTTTCTTTCTCTTTACCTCGCAAATAAAGAGAAAGAAAAGTACATTGAAAAACTATCTTTTAATATGATTTAACCCTTACGGGAAAACACCTCACCCTAGCCATCTCATGTAAGGAGAGGAAATGACTAGAACTTGTTCATTTAAATTTTTTTATTTTTTGATATAGAAAAAGGGTAGTAAATAACTAAAGTTATTTACTACCCTTTTTCAAAATAATTCCATTCAATTTACAGAACGAAGTCAAAATAGACAATTCTTCTTTTATAAGTTTCTGTAAATGCGGATGTTCTGCTACAATACTTACATTTTTAGCCATTTGGAACATTTTCAACGATTGTTTGATATAATTTGCTCTCAATGTAGATTTTGGTAATGCCAATTCTTGATAAAATTTAGCGTACTGAATATAATCTTTAACCAAAATTGTAAGCAAATTAAATTGTTTTGCAACAAAAATTGATTTTTCTAAATAAACCTTAGCAGAGTCAAAATCCTGTTTTGCCATATAAATTTCGCCAATAAGTTTATTGAACAAGGCTATAAAATAATAGTTATTTATATTAGGACCTTGAGCGATATCCAATGCTTTATTTGCAATATCAAGCGCAAACTGTGTTCCGCTTATAACCAATTTGATTTCTGCTATCAAGTACCAGCAAAGCAAAACGCCGGTTGCTACTTTTTCTTTAGCAAAATATGCAACTTGTTCTTCTAAAATCTCTAACGCTTTTTTTGATTCGTTTTTATCAGTGAGCATCTTAGCAAGCAGAGTCTTTAAAATATTTTTTGTAAAGCTGTCATTTACATTATTAGCATAAGCAACAACATTGAATAACTCTGTATACAAACTGTCATAATCTTTTGCTATAAATTTATTAGAAATATCAACAAAATTCCATCTTGAAACAATAAATGAGTCCATGCTATCAAGCGGATATTCTTTCAAAATATCATCCAGAATTTTTTCGGAAGTCTTAATATCACCTTTTATAGTATTTGCTAAAGCTAGAGCTAAATGAGCTTTACATAATATTGCAGGTTCTTTAATTTGATTGCGTTCTATTATATCAAAAATCAATTTGATAATTTCAAACATTCTGCCATCGCCTTGGAATGTCAAAGCTTCTGCAAAGTCAAAATAAACACCTATCCAAGTTAAATACAATTCTTTTAATGTGATAATTTGAGTATTTCTTCCTTTTGCCAAATATTTTTCAAAAACAGGCATGATTTCGGTGTCAATAAGATTAATAACTTGACCATAATTACCAAGTTTTAGCATTGGACGAACTTGGCGCGATTTAATTAGTGTGCGCTCTAACTCCATTGTTTCTGGAACTTTATTCAAAACGCTGTCTGCGCACTCAATTGCACCCCAATAGTTACCGCTTTTCATAGAAGATGAAGCTAAATAACCCAAAAGCTCAATGTGTTCAAATTCTTCATTATCATCAAGCATCATTACTGCATTTTGCAAATATTCAAAAGCTGATTTGTGGTCAATTGGTTCAAGTAATTTACCGACTCTCGTATAAATATTCTTTTTAATTTTCTGATAATAAGCACCGTGTTTATCCTCAACAAGTTTCAATGCTTGTTTTTGGGTAATAATATAAAGTCCGATATCGCCGATATAAGATGCTTGTTTCATTAAAAGCGTCCAAACCGCAAGAGCTTGATCATCATTATTAAGTTTTTGTACAATATAGCCTAAAAGCGCGATTGATGATTGTTTATAAATACTTAGAGTTTCATATAAAATATTCAAAATTTCATAAAAACAATCATCATTTTTAACAACAGAAACAATATTTTTCCAAATTTCGTTGCTTTTGAATTCAAAAGAAAGGTTGTTAATTTGATTTATATATCCTCGTTGAACAAGATTTTCAATTATGCGTTCAAATTCTTTTTCAGAATTATTATCAAAATGCTCAAGCATTGCAGGATAGAATTTTGAACCCAAAACAGACATAGCAACAAGCATTCTATATGATGGCAAATCTTCTTGTTTAAGAATACCGAGTCTTGCATCAAGAATTGTTTCTAAAGATTTGTATGTAATATGCTTCAAGCCGTTTCTTCTAATATCTTTATACAAAAGCACCATTTGTTCTACAATAGAAGGATTTCCGCCTGAAATATTTAGTGCCAAATTTACAAAATCATCACCGATTTCTAAGTCACTATATTGTTTTACTAAAATTTCTACCTGACTTTTTGTAAATGGCGCAATCGTTAAATCAACATAATTTTCTTCCGTAAGTTTTGGAGAAGTTATACAACCCATGCCCGGTTTTACAATTTTAGAAATTAAAATAAATTTGCATCTTTCCAAAAAATAATCATCTTTTAAAATTTCTTTTAGAAAATCAAAAGACATGCCATCAATGTTTTCGAAATCATCTATAACAAAAACGGCTTTAATTTTTTCAATAATTGTTAGCAAAACTTTTTTCATTATATTGAACATTTTTGCTTTATTGAAATAAATATTCTCGTATTTATCCAAATTTTCAGGATATAAAAAGTTTAATAAATCTAAAATTTCTGCATTAGAAAGCGTTGGAAAATCCTGCTTGAAAAATTTAACAGAATTCTTTTTGAGTTGTAATGTATCAGGACAAAAATTATTTACATTAAAAAATGTTAGCAATAAATCTTGAAAATAACCAAACGGAGAAAGTTGAGTTACTTGTGTACAAGTTCCCCATAACCAAAGTAGTTTAGCATTTTTAAGCTCATTGATTGTATATCTTAATACTAAATCTTTACCAATACCGCTTTCACCATTCAAAGTAATAATAGTTTTATCAGCATCTTTGATAGAATCCAATAGTCTGGCCTTAACCTTTTGTTGAGAATTCATTTCTGCACTGTATTCTGGTTTTGGATTGAATTTCTTTTGTGGGATAACAAATTCCATTCCGCATTTTCTGCAAGCTTTTGCTTCCGGAAGATTTGCAGCACCACATTCTGTACAAATTTTAAGCAATACCTTATGACAATTAGAGCATTCTTTTGCTGTAATAGGATTTATAGTCCCACAATCTTTGCACACAGAAGCAATCTTTGTTCCGCAAAATTTGCATTTCAAAGAATTATCTTCTATTTCATTTTTACATTTGGGACACTGCATAAATTTTTTAAGTCCTTATTGTACAATAGCTACCAACTCATTCAAAGCTTCAATTACATTATCTTCACTCATATTAAGTTCAGATGCTACTTGAGGAATTGTAAGTTTGTCTTTGAATTTCAAATTATATACATTAATTATATTCAATTCAGGATGTTTTGATGCCAAATCTTTTATTTCATTAACAATTTCTTCTGCGTCGATATCATCCTTATATTTGTCTGTTGAATAGCTAAATACTGAATAATCAGTTGGTTTGAAATCTGTATTTTCAGAAGATGTATTTTCCGGATTTTCTAATGTTGTTGTAATTACATCTGCGATTTGATTTAATCCATTATCATTAATTACATCCAATGGGCTTTCATCCAGAGATTCAGGTTCTAGTAATGAATCAGAGTTATCATCTTCCTGTAAATCTAAATCTAAAGTATCAGTCGGTTCTAGTGTTTCAAAATCATTGTCAGCAGGTGTTAAATCATCAAAATCTAACATTGGTTCTAAAGACTCATCACTTTGTTCAATAGTTTCAATGTCATCATTTGCAAGAGTTTGTTCTGATGCAGAAACATCAGCATCAACTATCGGTTCAATTTCTTCCGTTTCTACTGTTTCTAAATCTTGAATTTCTTCAGTAGCTGTACTTTCACTAGCATCATCTAGTGAGATGTTTTCTAAATCGTTAAGTTCCAAACTGTCATTTTGAGTATCTTCTACAAAATTTGGTTCTTCATTTAATTCTGAAACCTCTAAACTTTCTTCTTGAAGCGGTTCTTCAGTTTCAAAAGTTGGTTCTTCTGCATCCAAATCTTCTATTTCTAATGAGTCGGAATCAACAAAATCTTCTAGCGTATTATCTGAAGATTCTTCGTGCATTTCTTCATTAAAATTCAAAATGTTATCTTCAGTTGTTTGTTCAACTTCTTTAGGTGCTTCACTGAGCATAAGTTCTGAAGTTTCCGGCTCAAGTTCTTCAAATTCAGAATCCTTTTCTACTGTTTCTTGATGAACTTCATTGTTTTCAATCGGAATGTTATTAATCATTCTATCAACAAGCTCAGTATTAACTTTTTCAGCTTTTCTTTGTGCAACATTGTCTAAAACTTGTTGCGCGTCAATAGTTCTGTGTTTAATTTCAGGGTGAAATCCCATTTTTTTAGGAACGGTAATTATCGAAGTTGAAACAACTTTTTCTAAATAAGACTGAATAACTCCATCATTGTTAATAGAATTGATAATGACTTCTGAATGAGAATAAACATCATCAATAATATCGTCTAAAATAGCTTCTAATCCTTGAAATTTACGGTTTTGTTTTACTAAATTTTCAATTACACTATAGTATTTATTAGTTTTTTCCATATCGCTCTCTTTAAATTATAAATGAATGATTAAAACAGGATTGCCTTGCAAGTTTTTGAATGAATCTGAATTTACACTTAAATTCATTGCTAAGGCTTTATTAACAGTTTGCATTATCAATTTATCAACAGACTGCTCTCCGCTGGAAACAGTTACACCAACCGCTTCAAACTTTTTAGCGCTGTCATTATATTTAATTTCTACAGCAATTTTATTTGTTATAGGTGGTTTATTTAATAATAACAATTCTGTTTTTAGGTTTAATTGAATAATTTTACCCAATTTTACAAGATATCTTCTAGCTGAAGTGTTAGAAGCATATCCTGCCGGAACTTCCCAGTCTACTTTTAAATTAGAAACAAGAATTGATGCATCTAAATTTTGTTCAATTGCAGGAATTGATTCTGCAGTACCTTCATTATTATCAAGTTTTGGAGTCGTTGTTTCTACTGATTCAACAGGCATAGCTTCTTCTTGTTGTTGAGGAGCCGGAGTTTGAACCGAATCTGTTATCAAATTATTCTCATCTTCTTGTGGAGTTTGATTTGCAAATTGGTTATAACCCAAATATCCGACAGCACCAAGAACAACTAATAACCCGATAACTGCTAATAATTTTATTGAACTTTTTTGTTCTGGTTTTTGATATCCCATGCTAGGAACTTCGTCAGTATTATCAGCATTAAACAACGCTTCTATTTGTTCAGAATTATTTTCATTCTCTTTGCTTGAAGATTCATCATTATTTTCGTTTAAATTTTCTTCGACAATTGTTGTTTCGCGGTTTTCTTCCGGTGCGTTTTCATCTTCTTTTTCAAACAGGTCTAAAATATTTTCGGAAGAGTTTGATTGTTCTTCTTCTGGTGCAATTTCTTCTCCTGTATTATCAAATTTATTTTCTTCGGTATCTTGGCTTAACAAATCATCCAAATTATCACTTAGAGAGTTTAAACTTGGCGACGTTGTTGTAGAAAATTCAAAGCTGTTATCATTATCTTCATTTTCATTGCTGTTATCGTTTTTCTCAATTTGATTTTCTATGTCCAAAGTTAACTCAGATGTTGGTTCAGGAGTTGTATTTGAAATATTTATATCAGAAAATTCTTCTTGTATATTTTCTGTACTATCTTCAATGTTTAGTTCATCAACAATGTCTAAATCATCTTGTTGAACAGGTTCAATGTCGTCTACTATATCTAAAGACGAATTTAAGCTATTATCAAAATTATCAGAGAGTGCATCTGTTTCTTCCAAAAGCATATTATCTTGAGCCGGTTCTAAATCTAAAATTTCGTTATCAACACCTATGTCCATAAAATCATTAGAATCTAAATTTTCTGAAACAAATTCGTCTGTGAGTAACTCTTCTGTAGGTTCGAATGATTCAATAGAGTTTTGTTCTTCATTTTGATTATTAATAGAGATAAAATTGAACGCATATTGAGCTTTTACTGCTTTTGCTAATCTCATCCTACCATCTTTGGATGCTATTAAAGATTTATAAAAAGCATATTTATCATCAATACTGTTTTCTAAGTATGCAAAAATATCAGTTTCACTTATGTCAAAAGTATCTTCTTTGGTAATTAATAAAGGCTCTATATCATAGAATGATTCTAATTGTGTTTCGTCAACAGCAATAAAATCGTCTTTAATATTAGATTGCTCAATATTTTCAGGTTGAATAAAACCTGTAACGGTCGCATTTGATAAATCAGGAGAAACTTTTATAAACATGTATGCAACCGGAAGTAAGTTATTATCAAAGTGAGCTTTTGGAACACCTAATTCTTCGTCGTTAAAATAAAGTCTGACATCAATATAAGAATTGTTAATGTAAATATCTGCTATATCAATATTTTCTAAAACTTGTCCGATATTGTGCAAGCCGGAAACTGTATCTACATCACAAGTTTCTTTATCAAAGAAGCGTTCTGCAATCTTTGAAGCTAAGCTGTCAGCTACGGCACGATTGCGAGTATCGCTATTCTCAATTACTTTGCATATATTTTGAGCAAGTTCAATATCATTCTCTTCTATTAAAAAATTATCAGTATTCACCTAACACTCTCCCATACTATGCCTAATAATATCATATTATTAAAAAAAAATCTAGTAAATGAGCATGCCTTGATAAATATCAATAGTAACATAATTGTTTGACTATAAAAAAAATATTATTAAATCAAATGGTGGATATTTTGTTTTTATTTCTAAAGTTTAATTATTAATATCCGATACATTTATTGAAAGGATTTATAATTATGTTTTCGTCAATGATTCAGAATCTATTAACATCATCAGGTAAATCAAGTGCAATGCAAAGAGCTGTCCAAATGAATAATTATGTGAATAATCTTAATTCACAGTGGGCACCCGTTGAAAAAAATGCAAATGCAGTACCTGATGCAAATAACAAAATTCAATCTTTTGATAATGTATTAAAAAATTCTGCACAGGTAAAGTTTGGTGATTTGCTAACAAATCCTTCAACAAGAGTTAATGCAAATATTTATACTGCAAAAGCTGCAGGCGCAACCGAAAAAGTATCAACAAAAGAACAAATCAAAGGTTTAGTTTCAAAAATTTCCAAAAAACATGGTGTTGATGAAAAACTTGTAAATGCATTGATTAAACAAGAATCAGGTTTTAATCCAAATGCTAAATCAAAAGTCGGTGCAATGGGTTTGATGCAATTAATGCCTGCAACTGCAAAAGGTCTGGGGGTTACTAATGCAATGGATCCGGAACAAAATGTAGAAGGTGGAGTTAAGTATTTAAAATCAATGCTTAATAAATATAATGGAAATGTGATTTTAGCACTGGCTGCATATAATGCAGGTCCGGGCGCAGTAGATAAATATGATGGCGTTCCACCTTATAAAGAAACACAAAATTATGTAAAATCGATTTTATCAAATTATCTATAAAGAAATAAGGTGCATAAGATGATGCACCTTATTTTATTAAATTATTTTTTATTTGATTTTAAAAGATACATTTGCAACAGCTGTAACTTTTTTATCAATAGAGGACGTGTCATTAATTCCCATATCAGAAACGCTTGTTGAATCAACAGGCGTTATTTGATATACTCCCATTCTAACAGATTGAATTTTACCAACTGAATTATGTGTTGGTTTTAACATAGAAATTGCTCTAGCTTTAGCATCTTTAGATGCTTTTTCTAATAAGCTGATTTTTAAATCAGGAAGCTTTGAATAATCATAAGATGGTGCATATACATTGATATCAACCCCTTTATCTATTAAACCGGTGATGTTGTTAGAAATATCCTTGATTAATTCAACATTATCAGAGCTTATAGTTATAGGTTGTGTCAAATTGTAAACGTCTGGCGTGTCAGTATATTCTCCTGTTTTTGGATTTCTTTTATAAGAATAATATCCATTAACCGTTTTTAATTCAACTTTTTTGATTTGTTTTTCTGTCAAATAATTCTTTACAATATTAATTTGGGTTTGTGCAATTTTATAAGCATCTTGTTTTGTTTGACTTTTTACGTTAATATCAAAATTTAATGTACCGGAGTCTGACTTTACAATTTCATAAGCAGAACCGGTTACTGATATAACATTATTATTGAAATTTTTTGTTACAATTCTTGTTGAAATAATTAATGACAAAGCAACCAACAACCCTAAGGTTGCGATTTGTAATTTTTCAATTTTTTCGAACATAAAAACTCCTTTTTCTTACTGTTTTTTCATATTATGCAACTCTGTTAAATAATCAGCATTGTTTACCATATCTTGTAAATGTTTATAAATAGAAGTGAGAAAATCTTGCATGCTTACTTGTTTTTGTTCAACTTTTTCGTTGTATCTTTTAATTTGCCAATTTTTGAATAGTCTGTCAAATAAACGTGGATCTTGTTTTTCTGTAAGAAGTTTTTTAGGTTTTTTTGATTCCATTTCAAAGATACTTTTGAAAGATTTAAAGAAACCAAACTGAGTATTTCCATCTGCATCTTCAATATACATGCCTCCTTCAAAATCCTTACTTGAAGGACGAATTACAACATTATAAATTTCATTTTTTTCGCAGTCTTTTTTTAAATCCGTCATTTTTTTACAAAAAGATTTTAAATTTTTGTAGTAATCAGGATAAGATTTTTCCGGAAAATATTCAGAATTTCTTAGTACATTGAAACTACCTTTTTTTACGATAAGTTTTTGAAAACCAATGTTATTATTGGTTTGTTGATTGATTGGTTGGATGTTCATAATTTTTCGCCTTTACACATTTCCTGTTGAGCTGTTTCTATCGTCTTCCAACTGTTTTAATTGTCTTGCATCAACCTTTTCATCGGCTGAGTAAGAAGTTGTGATGGTTGATACTTCAATATCTACATTAACATCAGCATCTACCATTTCGATATCAGCTTTATTGTACTCTTTTATTTTACCATCTTCAAATTTTACTGCAACCATATTGTTAAGAAATTGTATAAAACAAACTTTACCTAATCCGTTTTGAGTCATTACCGTTGAACCAACCGGAGGCATTCCTTTAGCTGCTTCAATGTAATTTGAATATTCGTAAGTCAAACAGCACAACAATCTTCCGCAAGTTCCGGAAATTTTAGAAGGTGCAATTGGCATACCTTGATCTTTTGCCAATTTAACATTTATAGATTCAAATTTTCTTAAATAAGAAGAACAGCAAAACGGTTTACCGCAAATTCCGGTTCCATCCATGATTGAAGACTCATCTCTTACGCCAATGTGTCTTAAATCTATTCTCATACGTTTAAACACTTGTGTTAAGTCTTTTAAAAGTTCTCTAAAATCAACTCTTTCGGGAGCTGTATAATAAAAAGAAATTTTTCTTTTATCAAACGTAATCCTGCACTGAACAAGGTTCATATTTAGATGATGTTTTTTTACTAATTCTTTGCACTTAAAATATGAAGTTACTTCTTCTTTTTTTAATTCGTCAAGTACCATCATATCTTCTTGTGTCATAACACGAATAAATTCAAACGGTGCAGGTGTTTTTTTTGAATCCTCAAACCTTTTTGCAACTTCTTTGTTAACCAAAAAAGCTTTTAGAGCTTCTTCACCTTTTTCAGTGCGTACTAAAACTAACGCACCATCATCAAGATTTACATTGTCAGGACAATTTAAAGGGACGAAAGTGTTTTTTAAGTATTTAACTGCATATTTAATCATAACTTTCTTCCTTTTTAAGTTTTCTGTTCATTAATTTTGATAAAACTTCTTTTGGTGTTATATCAGTGTAAACAGCTTCATAAATAGCGTTTGAAACAGGGACTTCAATTCCTAACTTTTCTGCTAAATCACAAACTGCTTTTGAAGTTTTTACACCTTCAGCTACAGAGCCTAACTCTCTTAAAATATCGTCTATTTTTTTACCTTTACCAATCATAGAGCCTACTGTGTAGTTTCTTGACATTGGACTTGAACAAGTTGCGATTAAGTCGCCCATGCCGGAAAGACCATACAATGTTGATGGATTAGCTCCTAATTTCACGGATAATCTTACAATTTCAGCCATGCCTCTTGTTAAAAGAGTTCCCATGCAGTTATCACCTAATTCCATTGAGTGTGCAAAACCAGAAGCAATAGCAATGACATTCTTTAAACTTCCGCCTAGCTCAACGCCAATCACATCAGAGTTTGTATATAATCTGAAACGATTTGGAACATTGCAAGCCTTTTGAACAAATTCAGCAATTTCCATATCTTCGCATGCCACAGAAGCTGCGGTCGGCTTACCCTGCAAAACTTCTTTAGCCAATGTAGGACCTGACAAAATAACTACTTTTTGATTTGGTAAAACATCTTTTATAACTTCTGACATTCTCATAAGAGTGTTCAATTCTAAACCTTTAGACGCATTTACAAGCGGTTGTTCGGGTTTTATGCCGGCTTGTTTTAATTGTTCGCAAACGCTTCTAACCCCTGATGTTGCAACTACTGAAAGAATAATGTCCGCACCTTCAATTGCTTTTTTTAGATCAGATGTGAATTCAACTTTTCTATCTAACTGTACTTCTAGAGGTTTTGAACAATGTTTGTTTACTACTAAATCTTCATTAAGATCGCTTTCTCTACCCCAAACGACAATGTCTTCAAAATTATCATTTAATAACCAAGCAAGTGTTAATCCCCAGCATCCAGGTCCAAGTACAGTTAATTTCATATTTTACCGATTCCCTCTTATTGATTTTATAACTACACAAGCTATATTATACTACAAGTTTTTGTAAATGTTTGTAACAAAGAAGCAATTTTAATAACTTCATTAACTTTATATATGTAAGGGATATTAAATTAGGATATTAAAACTATGGTTACAACAGTAAGCAAAGTTGATGGAGTAAAGCAAGAAAAAAAAGTTGCTCCTAAAAAATCAACTTCACAAAGGACAATACAACAAACTTTTAATTATGATTTTAGCACTCCGCAAGATTTTTGGGATAGCAAAAAATATTGGGATGAAAGCACAAAGGGGTTGTTACTTGATACCACAAGAAATATGGGAATAAAAAGTTATGCTCCGACTCTTTTAAGAACACCAACAATAGCAATCGCAAAATCGCAACAACATTTAATAGATTTGTTGAAATATTATGAAGGCGATAGTAACAACCTTTATGAAGCGCATTCAAAAGCATTTGATGATGGTTATGGTAATACTACGAGAGGCTTTGGGGATACTAATGATGAAAGTGTTACTCAAAAAAATGCTTATGAAAAAATGTGCAAAGATTTGAAGCATAGAGCAAAACAAGTTAAAAATTTTTTAAATAAAAAAATAGGTAAAGGAACTTATGAAAGCTTGCCAAGTTCAATTAAGGAAGGGCTGATAGACTTATGTTATAACAGTGGTCTCGGTACTTTTAAAAATAGTCCGAAATTACTCAACGCAATAAAAAATAAAGATTATTCAAGTGTTATTGGTAATTTAGCAACAGTTTATGCGCGTAAAAATGGGAAACTGGAAGAAAGCGCCGGACTATATAGACGAAGTTTAAGTCGAGCTATTTTAGCTGCAAGAGATTTGACAGGATTTGAAAAAATACAAGCTGATAAAGAAATTGATAATTTGTATCAAAAAGCTCAGGCATGTTTTAAACGAAAAGACTCTAATACTGAGGCATTAGATGAAATTTATATGCAATACAAAAATCCATATTATGCATATATGCATCCTTATAAGGGATGCAAAGCAACAAAACAAAGCTCATCTGGAAGCTCTTTGCAAAAAAATGCAGTTAATTCCAAGCCCAAAAAAGATGATGAAAACTTTGTAATTAAAGCATGGAAGGGAATTAAAAATTTCTTTTTAGGACTATTCGGAAAGAATAAAGATGATGTAATAGAAGAAATAAAAGCTGAAAGTAATCGTGGGACAACCTCATTTCAAGATATGCAAAAAACAGGTTTAAACGAAAAACTGGGTGATACTCAAATAATTACTAAAAATTACAATGTAGTTAATGGCGATACATTGTGGAATTTATCAAAGAATTATGGAACTTCAGTTGATGTGATTCAAAATGGTAATGATATTAAAAATGCAAATAAAATAAAAACAGGAGAAAATTTAAAGATACAAAAAATAGGGTACAAAATAAAAGATGGTGATACACTGAACAGTATAGCAAAGAAATTTGGTTTAACAGTTGAAATATTGAAGAAAATAAATAATATAAAAAATGAAGACATAATTCAAAAAGGTGTAATGATAGAAATTCCGGGAGTTATTTATACGGTAAAAAGTGGTCAAACTTTATCTGCTATAGCAAAAGAAGTTGGAATTGGTACAAAAGAGTTGATGCAGATTAACAACTTAACCTCTGATAAAATAATACCAAATCAGAAATTGAAAATAATTTATACAAAATGTATGAAGTAAATAAAAGCCGTAACAATAAATGTTACGGCTTTTACTTATTACAATTCAGAAAAACTATTTAGCGCTCTCCTTAAAACTCCGCAATTTTTTCTCAAAGCTTCTTTGGCTTCATCTTGTGTTAATTTGCATTTTATCATCATAATTGC
>CAKVGW010000049.1 GCA_934747325.1 uncultured Candidatus Melainabacteria bacterium
TAAGGTCTACTAATTCATTTAACCAATTTAGTGAAACTTCCATACTTTCCTACCTCTCTATTTTTCTTTATTATACAGCAAAAATTTGAAATAAGTTAATAACACCTTTTCCCGTCCTCTAGATACCTTGTCTTGGATTATTATGGCGAGCATAACATTTCAATAACAACAAATCCTTACGGACTTATCTTGTTATTTCATTTAATTAACGCAAGTCATTCCCTCCCCTTTTATCAATTCTACAAGGGGAGGGTGTCCGGAGGACGGGCACTACTGTCCGAAGTAATTTTTAGAAAAATCTCTAAAATAGAATAAAATCCATATAGTTATGTTACAAACATTAAGTTAAAACTAAAAATGAGCGACAGTCGCACCGCGAGCGTTTTTTAGCGAGCGTGAAAGTGCGGGTTCACCCGCTACATCCATTCAGTCCACAACCGTAAGGTTGTAGGAAACGATAAAAGTTTCTTCTTTTTTGTTACTTTTTTCTTCTTGCTTTTCCAAAGAAGAAAAAAGTAAAGACTATTTTGAAATAAAAAGTTTTTTCTAAAATGTCCTTTTCTTTCTCTTTTGTTGCGAATAAAAAGAGAAAGAAAAGAACGAAAAGAAAGAGAAAATACGCTACCACTTTCTACGCTCTTACGAGCGTTAAATTAAATGGATGTTGCAGGCAAAGCCTGCTCTTTCTCGCTCGCTATCGCAGCTAATCGCTGCACGCTCGCGGCACGATTGTCGTTCATTTGATGAAATTTATCATGGACAGTGGTGTGGAGGACAGGAGAGGATATTATTAACTAAAACCGCTTTGTTTAAAAAGTTTAATGTTGGGCAAGTATGCCCAACCTACAGAACATACTGCATTCTATTTATCAAAATTGGTTGCATATTTTACAAGTGCATTATAGATTTCAGGTAAAATTTTACCTTCTCTCACTTCTTTATAAAGTATTAAAAGCGATTCTAAACGACTTAATCTGCGACGGTAGACACGAGCTTCTCTTAAAGCACTGTATTTATCGGATATTGAAACAATTTGTACTGCAATATCAGATGTGATAGTTGTTTCGATTGCAGGATAGCCGGAATGTTGTAAATTTTGGTGATGATATTTGATTAATTCCAAAGTTTTAGGTGAAAGGTTTTGTGTTCTTAACAATTCATATCCTAAAGTTGAATGAATATTCATAATCTCGCGTTCTTTAACGTTTAATTTTGCTGGTTTATTCAATATTTTCGATGGAATTAAAACCTTGCCTAAATCATGTAACATTGAAGCTTCTTTAATAATTGATTTATCCAAACCTTTTTTTAAATCTTCTGACAACATTGAAAAAATACCCTCTGCGATGTTACAGGTTTCATTCATGTGACCGCCGGTTAATTCAGTAAGCGTTTTTACATCTATTTCTGGTTTGATTTTATATTGTTTCAGAAGTGCTTTTATTGAAGGATTCAGTGACATCATACGCTTAACCGCATATTTTTGAATGCGTTCACCAGTATTTAAAAAAGTTCTTCCACCTTCATCAGCATAGACAAAATAACTGTTGCGATTAATTTGCACAGCACCTTTTAAACTTACTCTCTTTTCTTTTTTTGGGGTTCTTCTTAATAACATAACTCTAGTTTGGATTGTAACTTAATATAAGTTTACAATAAATTAAGTTTTTTTTCAAGTTGCAAAAGCTAAAGTATATTATAGTTGTACGTAAGTTATAGTCGGTTGTTGAATAACAAAAATTCTTGAACAATTATTCTAAAAATAAAAGGAGAATTTTATGACAGAAAAAAGATTTTTAAGTTTTGTTTTAATAGAAGGTATTTTGTTATCTGTTTTAGGGTTGGGTATGCTTATGCTTCCTAAAATAACTACAATTTCTTTCGGACTAATGTTGTGCCTGACATTTATAGTTTATGGCGGTTATAAGGTTATTAATGCAATTTTAACAAAAAATTACTCAAGACATTTTGTTCTTAATGTTGTATCCGGACTGTTATTGTTTTTAACAGGAGTATTTTTATTTATGGCTCCGATGTTTAATTTGCTTTTAATTACGAGTGCAATTGGTGTGTATTTTATACTTGAAAGTATTTCTTCTACAGCGTTTGCTGTCCAAAATAAAAATACGCTGTATTTTTGGTGGCTTGCGATTTTAGTAGGTGTAATGCAGTTTTTGTTGGGCTTAATTATAATTTTGGGATTGCCATCTACTGCATTGTGGGTAGTTGGCATACTAGCAGGAATTAACTTTTTAATTGCAGGTGTTGTGTTGATAAGTATGTATATTTCGACCAAGTGTATTCTGGGTTAGATATTTTTATTGGAGGCTCACAAACTTGAGCTTAAGTGAGACGAGCCAAGAACTCTTTTGAAAACTGACTAAATGTCAGGTTTCAATAGAGGAAGGCGAGTTCGAACGAGAGTGAGACGAGCCGTATATAAAAATCTACCAATTCCACCACATTTATATTAAAATATTTATATTAAGTCGATGTGGTGGAATTGGTAGACACGCATGATTCAGGTTCATGTGGAGCAATCCTTGCGGGTTCAAGTCCCGCCATCGATATTATTAGAAAAATTGGCTAATTGAATAAATCATGTTCGCTGATTATGTTTGATTTTAAAAGTTTAATCGTTAGTTCAATTCTATTGTGAACATTGTATTTAGTAAAAATCTGCTTAATATAGTTCTTAACCGTAGGAGCATCCAAGAATATACGCTCTCCAATTTCTTGATTTGATAGCCCAAGACATATATATTTAATTATTAGTCGTTCTTGTTCTTCCATAACTTCATTTTACTATAAAATTGTTATAAAGAATGCAATAAAAAAAGCCCTTCAAGAGGACTTCTATTTTTTTTATTTTTAAATGGAGCGGGAGACGAGGCTCACTGTGTCTGTTTGCGAGCAGGAAAAGGTGACTAAATGTCACGTTTTCCGTGGAGTTAAAAATCATTCGTCGAATTCGGCATGAGCAAATAGAGAGAGCGACGAAAAGCGTAAGCTTTTCATTGTCGCGAGTTCAGCCTTGTCGTTCATAAATTGGCAATAAAAAAAGCCCTTCAACAGGACTTCTGACTTTTTATTTTTAAAATGGAGCGGGAGACGAGGCTCGAACACATATTTTTGTTTTCAGTGTTCTTAAATTTTCTCTCGTAACCTCTAATATTGTTCAGTCTTAGTCCGTTATTCTTTTTGTATCTTTTTGTAATTTTCAGGGACTTTTTGTAAAATTAGTCCCTTTTTAGTCCCACTTGAGAAAATTAATAAGCTAATAAATTGGAAATATATTTTTTATTATTAGTATGATTCCCCAAATAAATAAACCTCCAAATAATATCCAATATGCAATATTATGCCAAAAAACCTTTAATTTTAAAATTCTTGCGTTTATTATAATTTGTTCCATTAATCCCAACTCAAGTGGTGATAAATAGCTTAATTTGTATTGTTCATGTAGTATCGCAGTAAATAATTCCATATCAATTGAATACAAGTCTAAGTAATAAAAAATGTTATGTTTTAGTTTGACATCAACTCTATTTGCTTGCTCTTTATTAAGCATAAAATTTAAAACTTGTGTATTTATCTTATTGGCTTGAGGGAGCATTGAACAGGCAAGTAAACAAATCGCTAAGCCAAAAATCAAGTTTATAGGACTATTGATAATATGTGGTTTATTTATAACTCCTAAAATTACACTCATAAAACCTATAAAAATAAATGCCTTATTATCCATTTTGTTTTGTTGAAACATTAAGTTATCAAAAGATTTCATTATTCCAATATTGATATTAGAGACCTGCTCTAATGCATTCTGATTTTTTATTTGTATTTCATTCATTCTAACATTCCCTCATCAATCCAATCGCTAAAATCTGTAATCGTTATATAACTATGATAATAAATTCCTAGCTTCTCATGAAATGCTTGCTTAAACCAAGATTTAGCACTAGCATTATCACTGCATAATTTTTCTATTGTATTGTTATAAGTACAGGATGAAAAAGCAATAGAATTAATATTTCCCTTATTAGCAAATGAAGACAACTTTGAAGCTTTTGTTACAGCATTACCAATCCAAACTTTGCTATTAATACCTACCCCTTTTCTTCCTGCCTTTATAACGAGTTCTTCGTCAGTTGAAATTCCAATCCCCGCAGTAATAGTTGGATAATTTCTTTCTTTAAATAACTTGTTTAACATTGAAA
The DNA here is from genome assembly GCA_934747325.1 of uncultured Candidatus Melainabacteria bacterium. Taxonomy (GTDB): domain Bacteria; phylum Cyanobacteriota; class Vampirovibrionia; order Gastranaerophilales; family Gastranaerophilaceae; genus CAG-196. The sequence continues at coordinate 4,218 of CAKVGW010000049.1, forward strand.
ATAAAGTGTTTATCCAAAATGTTTTTCGAACAATATCATATGTGCGTTTTTGTGAAGGTGTTGAATATACTGCATATACACAATCTCCCCTAATACCAATCTCTTCACAGAAATTATCATCTCTCAGAATTTCTATAATTTCTGATGTAAATGATTTTATAATTTTTGCAACAACAGATTTATTTTCATTTGTAAATAAGTCTGTTGAATTTCTTATATCAACAAATATTGCAGATATCCAAACTTTGTATGCATTATCAAAGGTAAAATCATTTTCACTTGGGACATAATTTTTTTCAATTATTTCTAATCTATTGTCCAAAATGTTTTCTATTCTTATTTTACCTTCTTTGTAATTATAAACCATCAACAACACCATTGCTTAACTAGGATACACAATCAATATGTTCATTATACATGAAAAATTTTATTTAGCTACATTTGATTGACGAATAAAACTCATCCATCTTATTTGCAACCTGCGATTCTTTACTTTTAATCAGGTGTGAATAAGTATTTAAAGTAATGTTTTTATCTGCATGTCCTAATCTGCTACTTACGGTAACCACATCTTCACCTGAAGCAATAAGAATACTTGCGTTGGTATGGCGGAGTTGGTGAAAAGATATTTTCGGCAAATTGTGTTTTTCTAAGAAATTTACAAACCATTTATAAGGTAAATTTGTGCTAATCGGAGTTCCATCATCAAGTACAAACACATAAGGTTCATTTTTCCAAGCAGTACCAAGTTTCAATCGTTGTTCAAGTTGCTGATTTCGGTATTGTTTTAACAGATTCATAACCATTTTTGAAGCAGTAACAACTCTTACACCTGCATTAGTTTTTGGTTTATCTTTAATCGTTCCATAACCTACTACATAATGTCGTTGCTTGTTGATACTTATTTGAGAGGTTTCAAAATTGATATCATCCCAAGTTAAGCCCGTTAATTCACCTCTTCTTAATCCGATATCTATTGACAAATAAACCATAGTAACCAGTATTAAAGGTTCATCAGATAATGCTTTTAACATTTCTGAAACTTGTTTATCATCGTAAAATTTAGCTTCCGCTCTGCGAGCTTTTTTCATATCAATTCGTTTCATAGGATTGTCTTTAATTACATTCCATTTAACCGCCGTTGATAGAATTGAGCATATTATTCCCATGTGATTTTGAATCGTTCGTTCTGATAAAGCTTTACTTTTTGATGGTATAAACATATTTTTGAAATTCAATTTATAACTAGCACATAGTTGTTTTGCGACATTGGAATCAGTTATCAAACCCTTTTTAAGTCTTTGACAAGATTTAAGAGATATACCAGTCTTTTCATTAATTTGTTTTCTTGTAAAAGATTTTAGAATTTCTATAAGTTTTTCTGTTGGAATATATTTGTTGTCAAGCCTTATGTCTGTTTCATGCAAGTTTTGGTAAAATTCTAACAGGTGTGTTGGTTGTAGTTTCCCTATCTTAATATGCCCGAGTGCAGGGAGTATTCTATCATCTAACTTTTGATTATATGCTACAAGTGTTGTAGCAGCCAAGTTTACTTTAGCATAATCTTCAAACCATTTTTGCGTAAATTCTGCAAAAGTTATTTTTTCACCATCTAAGTAAACTCCGTTTAATACTTCGTTTTCAAACATCACCATTTGACGATTAAGCTCTTTTTCCGCTTGTTTTGGAGTTAATGTTTCGTCTAGTTTTATTGTTTTTCTTTTGCGTAATTTTTTGCCCTTTGAGTCGTAACCTTGACAAACCGTTAATCTGTACGTATATTCTGATGTTTTTTCGTAAAAAGCCATTTTGTTTTCCTCTTTATCATTTTTTATTATCTCCCTTTTTCCTAACTTTCAGCTTCTTTTTCTTAAAAATAAATACAGGGTAACTGTTTTCAGGAGCTACCCTGTATATCAAACTATTATTCATAATAAATAAATGTTTCGCCATTTTTAGCTTTTTGTATTCGTCCATAACCCTTACTAGCAAGTCCTTCAAGAGCTAACTTTGCAGGATTTGTGTTTTTAAATATTGTTTTATTATTTTTATGTAAATAAGTTGGAGATATGCTTTTTAATTTTTTACGTTTTATAAAATTAAGTGCATATTCTTCTGCTTCATCATAATCAAGTTTGTTTTGTGTAATAACAGTAAAACAGCTTATAAAATAGCGACATAATTTTATGGCATTTGTTACGTCAAAAGAAGTTAATAACCTCACTTTTAAATTCCAAATACCATGAAGAATTAACGCAAAACGTGCAGCATATCTTGTCTGTTTTTCAAGGTATGACTTAGTTATATCATCATATTTACCTGATTTCTTTAAAAGAACAATTTTTTTACGAAAACTTTCAAAATATTTCTTTGCTTCTCTATTGAATTTGTATATATTAAGAGTTTCGTTGTGTGAGATTGTTGTGTGAAAAATTTCTTGACAAATGTCGGTAAAAGCAGAAATATTGTATTCTTTGTCCGAATTATATGAAATACCAGTTTCTTCATATTCACTACAACAATATAACCATCTTTCTATCATGCCATTATAACAATCTATGCCCTTTTCAAAAAGTGTCTCATACAAAACTTTGGGTTGTATAGAGCCGATTATGTTATGGCTAGCATCAAATGTGTAGTCGGTTTTATCACTTTTCCGAACAATGTTCTGTCGTTCCCTTGACCAAGAAGCTAAAAAATATTCTTTATCATTACCACCACCATGTTTATATTGATTCCAGCTTTTTATAAAGTATGCTAATTCATCAACGTACAGAGCTAAACCTAAATGGAATTTGCTATTTGTATCCATAAGGTAAGCTAATGACTCTTTTGTTATGTCTTGTGTTATTAATCTTGGTCTTTGAGGTTTCTGAGGTTCAACAGGTAATTCCATATTTTCCCCCTTTTTTATTGCCTCCTTGTATCTATCTTTTTGTTGTTTGTAATATTCTTTTTTACGGTTGTATTCATTCAATTCGCTTTCATAATTCATAAATAAAATTTCATCATACTTATTCAAAATATCTTTGCCAATTTTAAGGCAAGGAGTCTTTTTTTGAGAGGGGTTCCCTATTATTGCTAGCCATAGAATTGGATATTCAATCCAATTTGTTCCAGAATTAACGCTAAGTGCATAATGTCCATCCATCAAGATACTAATTACCATTAAAAAAGTACATGCAATATACTCTATTGGGGAGTCGAATCGTTTGTGCAATTCTACAATTAAATCTTTTATAGATTCAGGAAACACATCGATTGGAAATTTTGCAATTTCTTTTTTACCTGATAGTTTCTTTTGAATTTTTTCTAGTGTAATAAATTCTGCATTATCAAGTAATTTTTGAAATTCCTCTGCACCATGTGCAACTAAGAAGTCATCCAATCCTTTTGCATCACCCTTGGGCAAAAATATAAGTTTTACTTTAGCACCCTTTTCGCTTATAAGATAGCCACCTAGTGAGTATAAAGCCTGTTTAACTTTTAGATTATGGTACATATCATTGTCATAGCATAGAATTACCTCTTTATCTTTGAAATCTGCATGTACTAAATCTGGTATGATGTCAGCTGTTAACTCCCATTCAGGATTTTCATCTAAGTCTATAGTATCCGCTTTACATTTCCAACTCCATACCCCGCCAAGTGAGACGCAATGGAAACCTTCTTGTACAGCTTTAATGGCTTTTTTGTCTCCTTCTGTTATTATTATAGGTTTTGTCGGGTCTTTTAATATTGAAATTGGAAGATGTAGAGGTCTAAAAAGTTGTGATGGCATGCCTATTGGTTTTATGTATTTCCCCTTTCCATACTCAGGATTTTTTAACCGCCTGTTGTAGTAATCCGTTTTGTAATTTGCGTATAATGCAGGATAGTTTAACTGCCAGTATTCGTCCGTTTCAGAGAGATAACCTTTTTTCACATAATCCAAAATTGTTGATTTATTTATACCACTTTTCTTGAAGTCTTCTACAATAAATCCGTACTTACACTCTAATTTGTCTGATGTTTTTGTCATTATTTTCCATCCTTTCTTCGGCTTCACCGTTTTTTAAGTAATTAACTAAACTGTCGAGATTGAGCAAATATTTCCGCCCAGCTTTGACATATTTCACCTTGTCTTGTAAAACTAATTGCCGAATGTGATATTTAGCTAGATTGACAATCTCTGCGGCTTCATTTATTGTTTTCATACAAGGGATATTATGCTTGTTACTCATGTGTTATTCTCCTTTTTGTTTGTCTACATTCTTAGAATAACAGGCTTTTTGAGAAATACAACTCTGCTTATCGCTTGCTATATAAGCGTTTGCTCGGGAAAAGGAAATAGTTCCAGCGGGACGAGTTGTAAATTTTTGTTAAGCACTTTTTTATAAATCTGAGAATAATTTTGTTCAAGCCTTTTTAAACGATAACAGTTTGCCTTTTAAGCTTAATATGGGTATAATCACCAAAATTTACATATAAATGAAATGAAGCACCAGCTTTATAAATAAACTAGTGCTTCATTATCTATTAGTTAATACCTTAATGGCTCTTAATCATAGTTTCTTATTGATTGGTAGAATCGATAAAGAAGTCCAATATCAACTTTTCCACCCTCAATTGCTTCTATTAATTCTTTTTTCAGTGCTTCTTCATCATTATGTTGCTTAAAATTAAACAATTCCATTGGTTCAATTTCTAAAACCGAAATTATTCTTGATAAAGTCTGAGAGCTTACGAAGCTAGTACCACATTCAATTTTACTAATATTACGAGTATAAACACCTACCTTCTCCGCAAATTGTTCCTGTGTAAGGTGTTTTTGCTTACGAAGTTCTTTGATTCTTCTACCTAAAAGTATTTTAATATCAGTATTATTCTTCATATTGCCCTCTATTTTATGATAATTGATATAATCAGCTCAAAACACGTACTAACAAGGTCAAAAATTTGTATTTTTACCCATTTTGTACTAAGCTTTTATCAGAGCGATTAGCACAAACCTAAATAAGGAGAATTTGCATGGAAATTTTTAAAAACATTTTGGTTAAGAATGAATGGTTTACTAAGCAGGAAGTAGAAGAAATTTTTACATCTGACGCTGTGAAATGTATTGATGAATGCACTAGACCAAGACAAGATGAAATTTTTAATGCCTTTGATGGCTTAAAGCCACAAGATGTCAAAGTGTTAATAGTCGGACAAGACCCTTACCCTGATGAAGCAAAAGCACATGGACTTGCTTTTTCTTATAGAGATGGTTCTATTCTTGCTGATGATTCTTTAAGAAATATTTTTCATAAGATTAAAGACGATTTGGGCATAGATAATACTCATACAAATTTGTCAGCTTGGAAAGAGCAAGGTGTTTTATTGCTAAACACAGCATTAACATTTGTTCCTAATAATCAGGATTTCCATATAAAAGCTTGGCATGATTTTATAAATCAAGTAATTTCTAAACTTCTTAAAGTTAAGACAGAGAATAAGCAACCTCTAGTAATTATGCTATGGGGAAGAAAAGCTAATGAGATAAAAATGCTTGCGTATAAAGGAAAAGAGCAAGAATTAGAGTTTAACCAACAATATCCATTGATTAAGATTTTGCGTTCTTCTCATCCGTCAAACAATTATCAAGCTTGTACAAAAGCTATCTACAATGGCGAAGTTCCTGCATTCAATGATACAAACTACAAACCTTTCAAAGAATGTAAGGAGTTTCTAAAAGCTAATGGTACTAGCGAAATTAGGTGGTAATTAACGGTAAAGGAATATATTAGCATTATGGGTATTTTAAGCTACATAGTTATTGCTATTTTCTTAATAGTAACAATTTCGTATTGGATAATTCTAGAAAGTTTTTTGAGTGGCTTAGGAATAGGCATACTCGTTATATTCCTGCTATGGATTGCTTTCTTACCTCTTTGGATTGCAAGAGTCAGGAAACATCCACATAGTTTGGCAATATTTCTCATAAACTTGCTACTTGGTTGGACTTTATTATTTTGGCTGATAGCACTTATTTGGGCTTTCGTAGGGAAAGAGGAGAAATAGGTCGTTGCCTATACAGATAAAATTTTTCTGTTCCTCTTTCTAACATCAGGAACTTATTCAGCTTGTTAGAAGAATAAATTAATTTGAATTCCTTTTTATCATCCTCAACCTGCTCAAGTAGTGTCAAAAGATTTTTTACTGATTTTTTGCTGATTGGAATGCTTTGTACAAGTTGAGAGTTTTCGTATTCCCAATAAGGTATTCCTTCAATATCTGTAACACTTACTTTTTCTAAATCTGCTTTATTTACTAACTCCAGTCTATCAGCAACTCCGTACTTTTGACAAAGTGAATCAATTCTCGGGTCACAAGTTCGTATCGGTTTAGCTAAATTTTTGTTAATTTCTGCAAAAGTCTGATTATTTTTCAAACCTTGTAATATGATTAATTCTTCTTTTGTTAAATACATTTTATCTCCAATTATTTTCTATTGAGAATTTGGTATTTTACCCTCATTAGGCTATAATTGTTTCTCTTCTGCCTTTTAAAAAGATTTTCACTTTGAAGTTCTGATTTTTCCAGTTTTTCTGTTAAATTGTAATTTGATTGAATTATTTTCAGGTTTTGCCAAAATTATCTCTATAATATTTCTTTTATCATCAGAAATCTCGCAGTTGTAGTAATCTTCACGATAGAGTAATAAAACCACATCCGAATATTTCAGAAGATTTTTATTTTGTATATTTTTAACTTCTGGATAATAATTTGTTGTGTTGCATGACTCTCTGCATGTTTTGGTTATTACAAATATTATTAAGTTATTTTCTACTGCAATTTTTTTTAAAGTTTCAGGCATTAGCCTGTTTTTAGAATTTCTTAAATCAATAAATAAACAATCAGGTTTGTAGAGCTGAATGGCTTTTTTCATATCATTAATACTAAAATTGTCTATGTAGTAGTCTATAAAACCAAAACTTTTAAGCCCATATAAACATTGCCCAAAATCATTCATTCCTTTTCTTGTTGCTATGTTCCCTGCAAGTAAAGATGGAACTCTTATGCAGTCCTTATCATATATATACAAGCATTTTTTATTGTCCATACAAAAGCGTTCTGCTAAGTCTAAAGAAAACCTCCTTCTGCCAACATAAGGTCTGCCACCTATGGTAATTAATGTTTGAGGTTGAAAATATTGTTTTATTGAATTTAACTCTTTTGCATTTGAAATACTTCTGCTTTTATTTAAATCCACGATTTCAAACTCATCCGTACTTTGATTTCTGACCAGTAAAGAGCCGTTGCCTAAATTATATACATCTCTATATGCATTTGGGACTTGATAAACAATTTCACCGCAAAGATTGTATACATCAGTTGTATAGTTGCAAGCATGGTTATAATTTTCCATAACAACATATCCACCTGCTGGAAAATTCCATATCGAATACTTAAATGGAATTATTATGTTGTTTTGTTTGTCGATTAAGCCCCACTTTTTATTTTTTCTTACAATTGCATAACCATCTAAAAAACTTCTGTATTCCTCATACTGTGGCTTTATAACTTCATCACCATTTGCATTTATAAATCCGTATAAACCATTTCTTTTAACCGCAAAATAGCCATCTTCAATTCCTTCTTCAATATCTTCATAGGTGTTCAGGTAGGTATAAGAATTATCTTTTTCTATTCGGTATAATTGCAATTGGTCTGTTTCAGTTTCAACATCTTCAAAGGTAAATAAATTGCAACTTTCATCTAAATTGGCAACTCGAATACAGTGATTACTTTCAAAATGTGCAATCTGTTCATTATTTTTACTAAGAACAAAAATTTCATGTCGAAATTCGTTCTTATATATGTCTTCATGGTTACAGTCGATTATAATAATATTGCTAAATCTAAGAGACTGTACACAACTCACATCAGTTATTTTCACAATTTTGTCCTTTCTCAATTACATCTAATAATGTCATAACCCATATTTATAGCTTTTTGCTTAGCTTCGGCTCTGTTGTGAGCTTCTACAACTATTTCTTCCTGTCTTGCATATTTGCTACCTCTAACACGAACCAACATTTTATACTCATAAGTGTCTTTGTGGTGATATTCAGGTGGTTTATCGTGAGAAATGAAACTTGTATCAAATTTGGGACTGCTATAATCTACATTATTTTTAACAGGTGAAGAATTTGCCCACAAATCATCTTCATTATTGTAGTAATCTTCTTCATAACCATCGTTATAATCGTCATAATAATCGTTATCAGAGTTATAACTTCCTATCCGACCTCTGATTTCATTCATAAAGCCATTTACAAAAATGTAAATTACTAACGCAATTCCTAGCCATTTCATAAGTTTGTTCCTTTCTTT
>CAKVGW010000050.1 GCA_934747325.1 uncultured Candidatus Melainabacteria bacterium
TAAGTATCAATGTTTGTTGCATACACAGCATTTGATTCAATGAAATCACGACGAGGCTCAACCTTATCGCCCATCAAAATATCAAATAACTGGTCGCACATCATTGCATCTTCAATATTAACCTTCAACAATGTTCTTGTTTCAGGGTCCATTGTTGTTTCCCACAATTGTTGAGGCATCATTTCACCAAGACCTTTAAATCTTTGGATTGCCAAGCCCTTTTGACCTCTGTCGTCAACAAGCTTTTGCAATTGTTCAAACGATGTAATTTCAACTTCTCCGTTTTCAGTTTCTAGAATAAGCATTTTTTCTTCTTCAATCAAGAAATCTCTGATTAGCGGATAAGAATTTTTCAAACGTTTGAATTCGTTACTCTTAATGATGTTTGCCGTAATCAATTCGTGTTCATTTTCAAACAAATCTAATTGAATAGCGTATTTTGCAGTTTCAGCACTGTATTTTAATGAAACAGCATAATTCTTAGCTTCTTCAATATGATAATTTTCTGCGTGGTCTTTCAAATAATGAGCCAAATATTCAACAACCTCAGTCATTTTTGCTTGGTCTTCAAAATCTTCAGCCTTAACTTCAGAACGGATTAAACCTCTAAGAACAACTGATGGAATGATGTTCAAAATAGGGTTGTTATAAGACTTGTAGAAAGTCGCCATGTTTGATAACAATGTCAACAACTCGTCGCCTGTCTTAACTTTAGATTTAGTCTTATCAGACAAGCTCAAAGATTTAATACCACGTTCTTTTAACATCTTATCCAAAGCGTGTTCGTCATACAAGTATTCCGCTGTTTTACCGCTTGTAACCTTGAATAGAGGCGGTTGAGCTATATAAACATAACCGTTTTCAATAAGCGGTTTTGCGTAACGGAAGAAGAATGTTAGAAGAAGTGTTCTAATGTGCGCACCATCAACGTCGGCATCGGTCATGATGATGATTTTGTGGTAACGCAATTTATCTAAATTGAATTCTTCTTCGTTTTTGCTGATTGTAATACCGAACGCTTGAACCATTGACTGGATTTCATTATTTGCATAAATCTTATCAAGTCTTGCTTTTTCAACGTTCAAAATTTTACCTCTTAATGGCAAAATTGCTTGGAACATTCTGTTTCTGCCTTGTTTTGCAGAACCACCAGCGGAATCCCCTTCGACTATATAGATTTCGCATTTTTCAGGTTCTCTGTTAGAACAGTCGGCAAGTTTACCCGGAAGTGTTGAATTTTCAAGAACAGATTTTCTTCTTGTTAATTCACGAGCCTTACGAGCAGCTTCTCTTGCTCTTTGAGCCTGTAAAGTTTTTTCAATAATTGTACGAGCAAGTTTTGGATTAAATTCTAACCATTCTTGCAATTTTTCTTTAACAACATCTTGAACAGCACCTGTAACTTCCGAGTTACCAAGCTTTTCTTTTGTTTGACCTTCAAATTCAGGGTTTTCGATTTTTACTGAAACAATTGCAGTCAAACCTTCTCTAACATCATCACCTGAAAGGTTTTGTTCAGAATCTTTCAAGATTTTGTTTGTTCTTGCATAATCATTTAAAACACGAGTCAAAGCGTTTCTAAAACCTGTTAAGTGCGTACCGCCTTGGTGAGTGTTGATGTTGTTAGCAAATGACAAAATTGATTCATTGTAAGAATCTGTGTATTGCATCGCAACTTCAACTTTGATTTTGTCAACCATTTTTTCCATGTAAATAGGTTCATCAAACATAACTGTTTTGTTATGATTAAGGAACGCTACATAGCTTCCGATACCGCCTTCGTAGTGGAATGTTTCGTCTTTTCTTCCGTCTTTTTCATCGTGAAGAATGATTTTCAAACCTTTGTTTAAGAAAGCCATTTCTCTGAAACGTGTTGCAATAATATCTACATCAATTTCTGTTGTTTCCGTGAAGATTTCAGGGTCAAGCCAGAAAGTTGATTTTGTACCTGTTTTAGTTGTAGGAACAGTTTTTTCTACTTGAGAAGTAGGTTCACCTCTTAGGTATGTTTGTTTCCAAACATAACCGTTACGTGAAACTTCTACAACCATTTTTTCTGAAAGAGCGTTTACAACTGACGCACCTACGCCGTGAAGACCGCCTGATACTTTATAACCGCCATCACCGAATTTACCGCCAGCGTGAAGTACTGTGTGTACGATTTCTAACGCTGATTTACCCGTTTCAGGTTTAATGTCAACAGGAATACCACGACCGTTATCTTCTACAGTTACACTATTGTCCTTGTGAACAGTTACGTGAATTTCCGTACAATAACCTGCTAATGATTCGTCGATTGAGTTATCAACAATTTCATAGATACAGTGGTGCAAACCTCTTTGAGAAGTTGAACCGATGTACATGCCGGGACGCATTCTAACTGCTTCCAAACCTTCTAAAACACGTATATTACTAGCGTCATATCCTTGTGCCATTAATCCCCCTTATAAATAAAAGCTCTTTTCAGCTATTTTTGTGCGCATGTGCACGTTACTTCAACTAGTATAGCACAAAAAAATATTTTGGGAAAATGTTGTTATAAAGTTAATTTTCAGACTAAAAAAACTTCTTATTTTTATGCTAATCTTTTATTATGAAGAAGTTGGCTTTATTACTTATACTATTTGCTCAAACAGCAGTTTTCGCAACCCCTGTTGTCTTTAATGATAATGGCAAATTCGGTTTGCAAGACGAAAACGGCACTATTTTAGCAGAAGCTAAATATAAAAAATTAATACGCCTTGGAAAATCAGGTTGGATTATTCAAAAAGGTTCAAAATTTGGCGTCATGGATTCTAATGGCAACATTTTAGTAGAGCCGATTTATTCCAACGCCGATAGAATTTTAGGCAAATTCGTTAAGTTTAAAAAAGGCGATAAATACGGCATTTTTGACGAACAAGGTTTCACAATTTTACCGGTAGAATATTCTTCTATTGATTTATTGTATGGCGGAATGTTTTTAACTTGTAAAAATTATAAATACGGCGTCACGGATTTCAACGGACAGCCTATTTTAGATAATATTTTTGACGATATTTATATGCCAAAGCCTAACTCAATGATTATTGTATATAATGGTGAAAAATACGAAATTTCAAGAAATAAAAATGAAGAATTAACATTACCAAATAATGTCCGCGCAATAAAAGATAATTCAGAATTTACAATCACAGAACTTATTACAAAACCGGTTGCAACAACCGGATATTACAGCGTAAGTGCAACCAATTATTTATTAAAAGTCTTTTCATCGATTTCACCTGCATACGAACAAACAATTGATGAATTGATGTTCTCACAAGGAGCAGATGCAGCTTCTATCATTATGAAGTGTGTATGGATTCCAAAATTTCCGATTGTATATGTAAAAAAATATTATCAGAACCTAAAAGCTCCAAATAATGGCCCATTGAGTGGCGTAAAAACAAATTTGAAAAAACATATGAATGAGTAGACTTTTAAACTTTCAAATGTTTATAAACCGCATCAGGTACAAATTTACTAATATCACCTTTATTTAACAGAATTTCTCTTACGGCAGATGATGAAATAAAGTTATATTCGGGTTTTGTAATTAAGAATACTGTTTTAATATTACTGTAAAGTGCATTATTTGTTTGTGAAAGCTGCATTTCATATTCAAAATCAAAAGAAGTTCTTAACCCTCTCAAAAGCACTTCTGCGCCGCGTTTTTTAGCATATTCGACCGTCAACCCTTGGAAAGAATCAACTTCTACATTTGGAAAATCTTTAACGCATTCTTTAATCAAAGCTACGCGCTCATCAATAGGCAAAAATCCTTGTTTATTGATATTATAAGAAACCGCGATAATTACTTTATCAAAAATTTCTGCACCGCTTTTTAAAATATCAATGTGTCCGTTTGTTATCGGGTCAAAACTCCCCGGATATATTGCAATAGTCATATTTTCACCTTTATTTATTAATAACAGTATTTACGATTTCATCCGCAGAAATCTTTAAACAATCTAAACTTTCGCAAGTCGTTTGACGTCTTTCCCACAGGCATGGTTGTAAATCACAATTACAATTTGCTTTAATTGGAACGACTTTACCATTTTGCGGTATTAATTTTTTATCATCGGTTGAACCAAAAATAACATACGTTTTTACACCCAAAGCCACTGCAACATGTAATGGCGCAGAATCTGAGCATAAGAATTTTTCTGTGCTTGAAATCAATTCTGCAAGTTCTTTTAAATTTTTGGTTTTGCCAAACATATTGACGTACTTATCAGCCGGTACAAGTCTTTGGATAGTTTCAATCGTTTCTTTATCATCAGGACCGCCTGCCAAAATAACTTTTTTACCGCAATCAGCCAGCTTGTTTACAACTTCTGCCCATTTTTCAGGCGGAATGGTTTTAATCATGCCCTTTTTTACGCTCAAAAGACTAACCCCTGGGTGGATTAATACAGTATTTTCTTCAGTTGTTTTTATCGAAACATCAATTTGCGGTAATTCCGTATCAATATCCGTAATATCTCTTACAAGGTCGTGATACATTTTAGCTGCATATTGATTTTTATTAAGTCTGACAGCTTTAGTTAAAAGAATTTCACTCAATTTACCTGAATTGTAACCATAGCGTTTAGGAATAAAAGTTGCAGCCAAAAACATTGAAATAAACTTGTTTGAGCCTGACGAAATTACCATATCAAACCTATTTGTCCAAATTTTGAACAAAAGTTTCAAAAGCTCTTTGTATTTGTTTTTGCCTTTAATATCCGCAAACAAAGTTTTATCAATAATATTTGTAAGCGACATAACTCCTTTACTTCGAGGCTCTAGTGCTAACGTAATTTCAGCATCAGGGAACTGTTTTTTTACAGATATAATTGTCGGTAAAAAAAGGATTTCATCACCTAAACCGCCAAAATTTATAAACAAAATCTTCATTGTGCTTGCAATTCTCCTGCTAATTTTCCAAATTCTTGAATAGAAAGTTTTTCGCCGCGAATATTTTCATCCAATCCCAAATCTGAAATCGCTTTTGTAACTTTTTCTTTGTCAAAACCCGCACCTACAAGGCAATTTTTAAGAGTTTTGCGTCGTTGAGAGAACGCTGCTTTAATTACGCGCCTAAAAAATGAATAATCTTTTAAATCCAAAAGTGGTTTTTGTCTGACTTTCAAAGAAACAAGTGCGGAATTAACTTTTGGCGCAGGATAAAAAGATTTGCGTCCAACAAGCCTTATAATTTCACAATCCGCCCAAAATTGAGAAAGAATAGTTAAAAGACCGTATTGTTTTGATTGACTTTTTTCAGTCGCTACAATTCTTCTGGCAACTTCTTCTTGAACCATAAGAATAATATCTTTAATCTTGTTGCGGTTTTTGTTATTCAAATCGTCGATTTCGCCTAAAAGATGTGCAATGATTGGAGAAGTAATATAATAAGGAATATTTGCTACAACTTTTACGCTATCTTCGCTTAGTGCAGAAATATCCGTTTTAAGAATATCATTATGTATAATTTCTAAATTGTCGCAATCTAGCTTTTCAAGCTCTTTTATTGCTTCTTCATCCAATTCAACTGCGATAACTTTTTTAGCATGCTTTACTAATTGTTCTGTAACGAATCCGACACCCGGACCGATTTCTAAAACAGTATCTTCTTTTGTAATATTCGCAAAATCAATAATGTCGCCGATTACATCGGGATTGATTAAAAAATTTTGACCTAATCTTTTTTTCGTTCTAAAGAACTTTGCTCTTTGTAAATAATCCACCATGGTATTTATAATAGTACAAACAGGGAAATGTTAAAATATTAATCTTAATTTAGAATAGAATTGTTGAAAGAAATTCAACTATCACAAATCAAAACACTTGGGTAAGGGAATATGGTAATAAAAAATAGGAGAAATGGATGCCCCTCCTTATTCCCCTCAAATAATCTTTCATATATAATAAAAAAGGAGAGTATCGTGAATCAATGTAAAACAAAAACCGAAGAAAAATTAGAGTACAGCCAATTATTAGACGAATTTATTTTGGGTTGTAAAACTTCCCGTAAAATCGGCATGGAATATGAGCGCATTCCGCTTAATAAAATTACTAAAGAAGTTGTTTCTTATGGTGGCGATTATGGTGTTTGTGAATTATTAAGAGAATTTGCAAAATCGGATAATTGGGATTACATTTTAGATGATACAAATATTATTGGGCTTAAAAAACTTCACGATACAATAACTTTAGAGCCTGGGTGTCAAATAGAACTAAGCATTGAACCGCAAGAATTTATTAGAGATTTAAAAAAGAAAATCGAAGAAATTGATTCAAATCTTGCGCCAATTTTGGATAGGTTTGGCATTGAATTAATCAACAAAGGTGTTTCTCCTACTACGACTTACAAAAATATTAAAATTTTACCCAAACGCAGATATCATATTATGGCGAATTATTTATGGGGAATTTTATCTGACGTAATGATGAGAGAAACCGCAGGTATTCAAGTTGGAGTGGATTATTCTTCTGAAGAAGATGCCATGCGCAAATTCCGTGTTGCAAATCTTATGATGCCGTTTGCAACTGCTATGTATGCTAATTCTAAAATCAGAGGCGGAGTCGATACAGGTTATAAATCGTTTAGAGCCTTAGCTTGGTTAAATACTGATAACGAACGCTGCGGATTTGCTACAAAATTTCAAGACGGCATGTCGTTTAAAGATTATGTTAATTTGCTTTTGGATACTCCGATGATTTTTATTAATCGTGAAAAAACACCTTTAAACATAAACGGACGCTTGACGTTCAAGCAATTTATGGAAAAAGGATTTGAAGGTTTTAATGCTACGATTGAAGATTGGCAATTACATTCAAATCTTTATTTTCCGGAAGTCCGCTTAAGAAATTTTATTGAAATAAGAAATCATGATTGCGTGGGTGGTGGTTTAGAATACTCTATTCCTGCTTTGTATAAAGGTATAATGTACTCGCCGACGGCATTAGAAGAAGTGGAAAACTTACTTTGCAAATATTCGTTTAATGAAATTAACGAACTCAGATATAATGTCGCAAGGTATGCAACTTCTGCAAAACTTAGAAAAACTTCTATTTCTTCTATTTGTAAAGAGCTTGTTGAAATTTCTTATTATTCATTAAAAACTCAACTAGAGGATGAGGAAAAATTCTTAGAACCGATTATGGAGTTGCTAAAGAAAGGCAAAACTCCATGTGAAGTTTAAAATTTAATGTCGGGTTCAATGAAAACGTTGAACCCGACCTACTGTTTTTAAATTATTGTTGGGCTGAAAGCCCAACCTACTTAGCTTTAGGCTAATCGCCTTCGCAATGACGTAGCGTAGAACTACTGGCTGGGCGTCATTGTGAGGTTCGTTAGAACCGAAACAATCCAGCTTATTATAACCTGTTTTTTATTAAAATTATTAAGACCGCAGGTAGAATGTAATGAAAACGTTGCATCCAATATACAATGTTATGTAAATACCAACTTGTCTAATTGATTTCAATCACGAAATTTTCAATAATTTGAATATGAAAATTATAATAATCGGTGGTGTTGCTGCAGGAGCAAAAGCCGCTGCAAAATCAAAAAGAATGCTTCCTGATGCAGAAGTTCACATCTATACGCAAGATACACATGTTTCTTATTCCTCTTGTGGTTTACCATACTATATTGCAGGCGATTTTGCAGACTGGCATAAGCTTATAGTCAGGACAAAAGAAGAATTTGAAAAAAGTGGAATCGGTATCCATTTAGAACACCGTGTTACTAAAATTTTACCAGCAGATAAAAAAATTCTGATAAAAAATCTTGGCACGAACACCTGCGAATTTGTTAAATACGATAAACTTATTATTGCAACAGGTTCACATCCGTTTATACCTGAAATCAAAAACAGCAACCTGAAAAATATTTATACGGTAAGAACTCTGGAAGACGGTATAAATATCCGTAAAAAAATGAATGAATCAAAAAATGTTACAATATTAGGCGGTGGCTATATCGCAATAGAAATGATTGAAGCATTTGTTAAAAACGGTAAAAACGTCACCCTTGTTGAACGTTCACCTTTTATACTCTCAGTTTTTGATGAAGATATTTCTTCACTCATCCAAGCTTTTATTCTCGAAAATTCCAACAACTTGGTAAAAATAATTAACGAAGATTTGGTAACAGAATTTGTCGGAGAAGAAGAAGTAAGAGGTGTGTTGACCTCAAAAGGTTCGGGTTTTGAAACCGATATGGTAATTGTGTCAACAGGTGTGCGCCCGAGTGTCGACATTGCAAAAGAAGCCGGAATAGAACTTGGCATAACAGGAGCAATAAAGGTAAACAGCAGAATGCAAACTAATATTAGCGATATTTATGCCTGCGGTGATTGCGTGGAAAAAATTAATATGATTTCACATTCACCAATGTGGCTGCCTCTTGGCTCTACAGCTAATAAAGAAGGGCGCGTTGCTGCAATTAACGCTTGTGGCGGTGTCGAAGACTTTGAAGGGATTTTAGGTTCTACCGTTTTAAGATACCACGCAATGGCAATTTCCATGACAGGCTTAACCGAAAAAGCAGCACAAAAACTCGGCTATGATACTGTTTCCGTTGTCATAACCAAACGCGATAAAGCAGGTTACATGCCGGAAGTCAAGAATGTAACGCTTAAACTTGTTGCCGACAGGCGTTCACACAAAGTTTTAGGCGCTCAGGCAATCGGGGATGGTGACGCAGGCAAGCGCGTAAATACAATTTCTATCGGTCTGTTAAGCGGAATGAGAGTCGAAGACTTGTTGGACGTTGATTTAACCTATGCTCCACCATTTTCTACAAGCATTGATATTTTAATTTCTGCTGCCAGAATTTTACAGTCCAAACTAAACTAACATTGTAAGCTTTCAATTGCTTTTTGATAATCTTTACTTCCATAAATATAACTTCCTGCAACTAATGAAGTTGCACCAAGAGAAGTACAAATTTTTGAAGTTAAATTATTAATTCCACCATCAACTTGAATAATTAAATCTGTTGGTGCATTATCTTTGATTGCAGGAATTTTCATTGCACAATCATGCATAAACTCTTGACCACCAAACCCAGGCTCAACAGTCATTACCAATAACAAATCAATCTTATTTAAAAATTGGAAAATATCCTTAGCTTCTGTTTTTGGCTTTATTGATAAACCAACTTTCACATTAAAACTTTTTATCAAATCAATGACTTTTTCTACTTGTTTTGGATTTTCACAAGCTTCATAATGAAAAGTCAAAATATCAGAACCCGCTTTTGCAAACGGCTCAACATATTTTTCAGGATTTTCAATCATCAAATGAGTATCCAAAATCAAATCCGTTGATTTTCTCAATGATTTTACTACAGGAACACCAATTGTAATATTCGGCACAAAATGCCCATCCATAACATCAATATGAAGCCACTGCGCACCTGCTTTTTTAACTGCTTCTGCTTCTTCGCCAAGTCTTGCAAAATCTGCTGATAATATTGAAGGTGAAATAATCGTCTTTTCCATAAGACTATTTTAACACACATATTGTCATTTTCGAAAACTTTAGATATAATTAAGCCATTATGGAAGATTTAACAGATTTAAAAAAATATTTAAAAAAATTACAAAATACTATTGCAAGAGATATGGATTTCAAATTTTTGGGCATGAATTTTATTAAAAAAAATAAAATTGATGATGTTTGGTGTTGCATACTGGCAAGTTTACCGGAAGTTTTTAAAAAGAATTTAAAAAGCACTTTCAGTAAAAAATTAAACTCTATAATTGCATATAATCATTTGTTTAATGCTTTAAAACATAAATGTCCGTTTAGTTCAGAAATGTATTCTGTTAATATAGAAGGTGTTAATCGCTCTATAACTACTATTTTAACAAGCATTGAACGTGATGTTAATTATTTAGAAAAAAATACATAAATCCGCTTCACTCGTTGACTTTTATCATCTATTTGTTGTACAATCTTGGTAACTATCATACAAGTTTTACGGAGTAGAAAATGAATTCACAACAAGATGTTATTTATGGTTTAATGAACGAGTTAGAAGAAGCCTTGGATCACGGTATTCCATTACTAGGTGCTGTTTCCATTGTAAAAAAAGATATTGTAACAAACATCTTGGACAAATTATATGCCGCTCTTCCTGACGAAATAAAAGAAGCTAGAGCATTATTAAGACGCAAAGACGAACTTCAATATGAAGCTCAACAACGCGCTGAAAAAGTTATTTCTGACGCTCAAGCAGAAGCAAACAGACTTCTTAGCGAATCTGATTTACTAAGAGCTGTTCAAAGAGAAGCAGAAAAAATTAAAGAACAAGTTATAACTGATTGTGAAGATATTAAACGTAAAGCGTTGGATGAAGCAGAAAGCGTTAGAAATCAAGCTATTGATGAAGCTACAAGAATCAAAGACGGCGCAACCGTTTATGCAGAACAAGTATTGGCTAATATTGAACAAAACTTAACTCAACTTCAAGAAGTTGTTAAAAATGGTCAGCTTCAAATGGAAAGAAGACGCGCGGAAGCTGATGAACAAATGAGTTCAGGCTATGTTAATCAACGTCAGGAATTCGCACAAGATTTTAAAATGAATTAGTCTTATAACAGTATTGATAAACAGTAATGGCACTTCTTTCAGAAGTGCCATTACTGTTTTTACAACAAAAATAAAATCAAAAAACATTCAATAAGAATATCTTAATGCAATTTTACCCTTACGAGTCTTCACCTCAAATCAAACTCAATTGCTTTGCAAAATGCTTGCGCAAAAAAGAAGGTCTGTGATACTTGCATAAACCATGTTTATCAATTGCATCAAGATGTTCTTTTGTTAAATATCCGGCGTTTTTCACCCAATTGTACATAGGAAATTCCTCATGCAATTGTTCCATGTACCTGTCACGCGTAACTTTTGCCAAAATACTTGCACCCGCTATTGAAGCTGATTTTGAATCACCTTTTATCACAAATTGCTGCGGATATTTAAAATTTTTGATTAATTTATTACCGTCAACTAAAACCATAACATCAGAATTATCAATTATTGCGGAGCAAGCTAAGTTCATTGCTTTTAGTGACGCATTCAAAATATTTATTTTTTCAATCTCATCGACTTCAACACAAACAATCTCATTTAACGTACTATTTTTAATAACGTCATAAATTGAATTACGTTTTTTTGCCGTAAGTTTTTTTGAATCATTAAGGATTGCTAAATCCTTAATCAATCCGTCCGTTACTTTTTCGAAACAAACTGCCGCTGCAAATACACCACCAGCAGCAGGACCTCTTCCGGCTTCATCCGTTCCAATTATTGTTGTATTAAAATTTTTATCAAATTGAAATAAAAGTTCCGAACTCATCAACTCTATCCTATAATAGGTGCAACAAATGTTCTTGCTGCTAAATCTTTATCCAAGATTAGTAAAGCTTTTTTATCATCACCAATTAATCTTAAAGTCGCTAAAACACCACCAACATTAGCTTCTTCTTCAACTTGTTCTTTAATATACCAGTCAAGAAGGTGCATTGCAGCTCTATCTTTAACTTCTTCTGCTACATCCATTACATGATTAATTCTTGAAGTTACATATTCTTCGTGTCTTAAAACTTGCTCAAACATTGTAAGAGGACAAGTTCCCTCAAGTTCAGGCTTTTCAATCGCTCTTAAGTCGATTTTACCGCCTCTTTCATTCAAATAATTCAACATTCCCATAGCATGCGCATGTTCTTCTTGAACTTGAACATCAAACCAATTTACAAAGCCTTGCAAATTAAGTTCTTGAAAATAAACCTTCATTGCTAAATATAAATATTCAGAATAAAATTCTTTATTAATTTGGTCATTAAATGCTTCTTGTAATTTTTCGTTAATCATATTTCCTCCAGCTCTATCTTTTTAATGGATTGCCATGCTGCTAACGCTCCTCGCAATGAGTTGGCATGCTGTCATTGTGAGGAACAAATATCCGTTTTAGTGACAAAGCAATCCATATAAAAGTACAAATAATATGCGTATTTATTTTAGCACAAATTATGCTAAACTGTTTCTATGAAATATTTTTTAATTCTAATCACTTTACTTTTTATTTGGTCATTTTTTATCGAGCCAAATTTACTTGTAGTCAAAAACTACACATTTAAAGAACTTGGCGATAAAAAAATAGTTTTTGTGAGTGATTTTCATATTGCAAAAAACGAAAGAAAAAGACTTCAAAAAATTGTTAATACAATTAATGAAATTGAACCTGATTTGGTTTTATCGGGCGGTGATTTTATAAAAGGTCATGATGGAAAATATACTTTGCC
>CAKVGW010000051.1 GCA_934747325.1 uncultured Candidatus Melainabacteria bacterium
TTCATTTTTGTTGTCCATCATTCTTTGCGAATTAACAAGTTTATTTCGTCTTTCGCTATTCTGTTTTCAAGGTTCAAATATCTTGGACTTAAGTCCATTCAAACTTTTAATTTTTCTTACTTCTTTTTGCTATTTATATAAGTAAAAGGTTTTAATCTGTGCCGACCTTTTCGATTACTTAATTCCTCGAAATGCGCCTTGCGCTTCGTCTGCACCGGAGGTTTCCTCTCCGAACTTCTTTATCTTAACTCATCAATTTCTTTTGTCAACAGGTTTGTTTTTTGCTATTTACATTTCTTTACATTTGATTTACTTTTGTAAAGTTTGTTTTCAAAAGAAAATATTTAAGTCTTCAAAGTGCTATTCTTTTATTTCGGCTATCCCTTTTCAGGATTGAAGTGTAAACCACTTTCTTTACGGGTTACTATGAATTTTTGCTTTCGCTTGGTTTCGTTCACCGCGTTCCTTCATTGTAATCTGAAAAAAATTTAAAATCAAGTGTTTATTTTACAATCATTTACAAAAGTTAATAATTTTGAGTAAAGTGCGTATGTTTATTGAGTTATAGAGTTTGTAAAATAGCCTACGGCTTGAACCCTCACCCGAAAATCCACTACTGTCCAGTAAAAATTTCAAGTTATAGCATTAGGATTTCGCAATAACCTTCGTTTTAAGAATCTTAAATAATATCAAGACAAAAGATAAAAGTTAATAAAAAACTGGATTGCTTCAGGCTAATCGCCTTCGCAATGACGGCACGCTAAAAAGTCTGACGCCCAGTCATTGCAAGGAGCAACGATTACAATTGGCGACGAAGTAATCCATTATATAAATACAAATTAACATATATTTTATCAACTTAAATTTTTACCGAACAGTAGTGCCCAAATAGAGGGCAGAAGTTTCTGAAAACTGGATTACCACGGGTCAAATGCCCTCCACTACTTTCCATGACAAATTTAATACTTTAAGCTTTATTTTTATCTTTGTCTTTGTCGTCAGGATTATTTGTAGAGTTTGTTGTTGGAGTAGAAGTATTAGTTCCACCAGTTCCTACAACTCCTGTTGTACCTTCCGGAGGTGTTGTTTGAGCTAAAACAGCACTGGATTCTTCGCCTAACTGTTCAGACATGCCTTCAGGATCACTCATATCTTCAGGAATTTCAAGTTCCAAATCTTCTACGCCTTCCATTTGACCGGCATAAACATCTATATTTTCATCGTACATGCTTATTGTCGTAGCATTCAAGTCTTGAGTTTCTTTCCTTGCATTAATTTCAGTTCCAACATCTCCTGCCCATTTGAATTGTTGCGTAGCTGCAATACCACTAGAAGCAGCGGCTGCTGCACCAATTGCTGCAAATGCCCATCCTACAAAAGCTTTACCAGCTAATCTTGCAGCTGCTAAACCAGCACTTATTCCATTTACTGTTTGTGCCCCAGCTTCTACGTAGCACATAGCTCTTGTTGCACCATCAAAACTTTCTGCATAATCAGTTACACCTTCGACTTCTCCCATTGTTGAAGCCGCATTATCATAAACATCTTGATAAGTACCCATTTCATCATAAATTTCACCAACATTATCAGTTGT
Organism: uncultured Candidatus Melainabacteria bacterium; assembly: GCA_934747325.1. Classification (GTDB taxonomy): domain Bacteria; phylum Cyanobacteriota; class Vampirovibrionia; order Gastranaerophilales; family Gastranaerophilaceae; genus CAG-196. The sequence goes on from CAKVGW010000051.1 coordinate 1,595, forward strand.
TTCATCAGATAAATCGCCAATATCAACACCCAGTTGTTGCATAATTGGTACTAATTCTTTCATTAATGCTTTTTCATCTTCTGTTAAAGATTCACCGGAATTAACTTTTTCCATCAAAGCATCATAACTTGCTTTATACATATCATATTCTGTCTTTTTATCTTCTATTTCGTCATTAGCATCTTCATTATATGCTTGAGCTTCGTCTGACAAATCTACAATTTCGTCACCTGCAGATGACATGTCATCTTGAGCAGCTGCTAAAGATGCTTTAGCATCTTGCATTGTATTTTGGAGTTCATCACATGCCTCCTTCTGCTCTTTGTTTGGTTTTGCTATATAATACTTTGCAGCAACAGCAGAAGCCATGACAACAGTTGCAATATCACTAAGCTTTACCGTTTTTCCTGACGATTGTATTGCTGCTTTACCACCACTATTCACTACACAAGCTCCGGCACTGTTCAAAGTTCTTCCTACAGCATTACCAACGATTTTTCCTGTTACGGCACCTGCTACTGAAAGTGCAGCATCACCAACACTATTTGCAATCATGCCACCTTTGCCACCATCATATCCGGTCTTATCCTTAGCAGATTCTTTACCGTTTAGTTTTGCAGCTGAATAGTCATCATCTTCTATTTCATAAGCATTTTCATCATTACTTGCCGTTGCACGCCAATTCTTTAGTTCACCATTCCATGTTTGAGTAATTTCACCCATATCTTTAGATGAAATCTTCATTGTATTGCCGCCATAATTGTAGTTATACCAACATTTATAAGCATAAGCTTGTGATGTTGTTGCTTTTGAAAGATTAAAAGAATCTTGTATTGCCATAATTCCTCCAAGGATATTTGTTTGATATATATATCGGCACAAATTTGAAAAACTTTAGAGTTTAGAGATGGATTGTTACAAAAGTTAACACTTAATGATGGGGTGAAATCTTATCAAAAATAAAACACTCTTGATTTAAAATATAAACAAAAGGTCAATATAATTATAAAGAAGTAATATATAATGTTAGATAACTGTAAATGACACGTCTTTTGCAGAATCAGCAAAAAAATTAATACAATAGATTATAAAACTTCTATAATTTGTTTTATATTTTCACAAGTTACATTATTTAGCGCTATATTTTTGTGTTCATTTTTCAAAGCTTGTTTTTCTTTTAATAATGTCAATACCTTTAAAAGCAATGTTTGATTTTTGCTATCCAAAAGAGTTTCCAATTCTTCAACATCATCAACAAAATCAACAGCAAAAAATACGAAATCGCTTTCATCGTACAATTCTTCATAAAGCAAGCTATTCAATTTTTGTTCATTTATTTTGCTCAAAAATTTGCCAATTGCTTGAACTTCATCTTTTGTGTTTTTATCGCAGTCAAATAAATATTCTTCATTAGAAAGCAATTCTGCAAACTTATCTTTTGCAAGTCTTAGCAATATTGCAGAAGTACTTGTTAAATTTTCATGATACAAGTTTTCAAAAATATTATATAAATTATAATCCAAAACTGCTGATGGCGGGATGATTTCAGGAATAGCACTTACAATATGGCTCAAAACCAAAACGCCATCATCAAGATTACCTTTCAAAAGTTCTTCCAATGATATCAAATACGGAATTTCTGATGCTATATTTTCAGAAAGTGTAGACTTTTTCATAACATCAAGTATCGATTTTAATGCATCTTTAGCTTGATAAGAAACCAAAAATTTGATTGCATTATATTTTTCAAATTCATCCTCAGAATTCAATTGGTTTAACGCTTCAGATTTAGAAACATCATCATTCATTTTGGCTAAAACTTCAATAGAATTAATGCTCAAAGGTTCGAATGAAGATTTAGCGGAAGTTCTTAAAAGCGGTAACAATTCTTCTAAATACTCGTTCGGCACAAGTAAAAAGAATTTTGTGGCATAAGCTTTTTTGTTGTCATCACCATTTACGTAAATTTCTTTTATAACAGGCAAAATCTCGATTCCGCCAAACTTATATAAAACTTCAGCAAATACATTATCATAAGATGATGAATAGTATTCAAAAAAGTTTAACAAGTTCAAATAGTTATCTTTTGTACAAGCCAATTGAATACGTTTTGCTACATTATTTTTTACAAAGTCGAACAAAAAATCATCTTGTTTTACTAATTTTGCAAAAAGTGCCACATCAGAATTGTCAACAAGTGATTTTGCGACAGTCTCATACTCAGCAGGATTTTTTCCTGTGAGTTTCTTAATTAAATCCATAATTCACTAATCCAAATAGAATACTGTAACTACTTTATGATTTTCTTCAGCATAATCAACTGCTTTATGAAGAGTTTTACTTGTATGTGACAAGAAACAAATTAATTGGTTGCAATCGTCAATAATTTCTCTGTTACAAACTCTTGAAGCATCTGCTAAAGTCATCATTGCTCTATCTGAATGCTCAACTATATTTGGAACGCCGATTAATTGGTCTTGAACGTCAGAAGGTTGTTGACCAATAGTTTGAGGTAAAATAACTTTCAATTTATCAGGATTAGATTTCATTGCACCTCTAATCGCAGCTGCGTTTGTACCGCATGAACCACCTGATGTGATAATTGTGTTACCTTGGCGAACTAAAGCTGTTGCCAAAGTTTCAATCATTTGTTGGTGAGTAATAGCAAGGTTTCTTGAACCGATAATTGCAATTCTCTTGGCGGGTTGCTTTATAGTAGCCAATTCCATAGCGAGCTCATCTACTGTATCAGGTGCATGCTCTGCTGTATCTAAATCGTCCATTGGAACCATAATGGATGGCTGTTTTTGTTCGTCGTCAATTGAATTAAAAATTTCGCTCATTGTACCACCTTTTTTAAATTGAAAAATAATTATTTTTTTTGTATGCTTATAGATAATATCACAAAATAGGCAATTTGGGAATAGGGGAATGGAAAATATTTTAGAAGGGCTTAATAAAGAGCAGTTAGAAGCAGCGAAAACAACACAAGGAGCATTGCTTATTTTAGCAGGTGCCGGTAGCGGTAAAACAAAAGTTTTAACATCAAGAATCGCTTATATGATTCAAAATGGTGCAATTGCAGGCAAAATTCTTGCTGTAACATTTACAAACAAAGCTGCCAAAGAAATGAAAGAACGTCTTTCTAAAATGTTAGGCGAAAATATCGTAAAATACATGTGGGTTGGTACATTTCACAGTATTTGCGGACGTATATTAAGACAAGATATAGAAAACTATTCGTTTCAGTCAGGTAAAAAGCTTGATAAAAATTTTACAATTTATGATGAAACCGACTCTGTTGCCATAATTAAGCAAGCAATTAAGAAATTAAACTTAGATGATAAAATTTATCAACCGAAACTAATTAAGGCAGTTATCTCAAACGCTAAGAACAAAATGCAAGATGCGTATACATTTGCAACTTTTGCTCGCGATTTTAAATCACAAAAAATTGCCCAAGTTTTCGAATTCTATGAAAATGCGCTAAATAACAATAACGCAATCGACTTTGACGATATGTTAATGCTTTGCGTAAAACTTCTTGAACAGAATCCTGAAGTCAGAAAAAAATATTACGATAAGTTCCAACATATTATGGTCGATGAATATCAAGATACAAACCAAGCGCAGTATCAACTTGTAAAAGCACTTTACACAAATTTACAAGCTGATATTCCTGATTCTCGTTCGCTTTGCGTTGTAGGTGATGTTGACCAATCAATTTATAGCTGGCGTGGTGCCGATTTCAGAATTATTATGAATTTCCAAAACGATTTTCCTAAAGCAAAATTAGTAAAATTGGAACAAAATTACCGTTCTACTGCAAATATTTTGAATGCAGCGAATGCTATTATTGAAAATAATGAAGAACGTGTAGATAAAGTTCTTTATTCGCAAAAAGGCGACGGTGAAAAGATTTCGCTTTACGAAGCACAAGATGAAGCGGATGAGGCAAACTATATTGTTAAATCAATTCGAGATACATCAGACAATTATAATCAATTTTCGATTTTATACAGAACAAACGCTCAATCGCGTGCATTAGAAGAAGCTTTGATAGCAGCAGGAATTCCATATAGAATATACGGCGGGCTTAAATTCTATGACCGTAAGGAAATTAAAGATGCGATTGCTTATTTAAAATTAATCTACAACCCTGATGATTCGCAGTCTTTAAGACGAATTATCAATGTACCGAAACGTGCAATAGGCGAAACTACACTTAAACATTTACAAGAATATGCGGATGAAAAAGATATCAGCTTGTATTCAGCTATTATGGATGTTGATAATATCTCTACAATCAAATCCGGAACAGCTACGAAATTAAAAGATTTTGCAACACTTGTAGAAAAACTTAAAGAAGCACAATCAAGGTACAGCTTGCCGGAATTTTTAAGTTTGATTTTAGAAAAGAGTGGTTATTTAAGAGAGCTTCAAGCAACGGGTGCGGATGAAGATCAAACAAGAATTGAAAACTTGCAAGAATTGGTAAACGTAGCAAACGAATTTGAACCGGAAGAAGTTGGGAATGAATTGGGCGAATTCTTATCACAAGTGTCTTTAGTTTCCGATATTGACGGAATGGAAGAAATTGCAAACAATGTTACGCTTATGACACTTCACGCATCAAAAGGTTTGGAATTTCCTATCGTATTCTTAGCAGGTTGTGATGAAGGTATTTTCCCTTCTGCAAGATGTTCGAACAGTTTATCAGAATTAGAAGAAGAACGTCGCTTGATGTACGTTGGTGTTACAAGAGCAGAAAATAAATTATACTTAACCACCGCTAAACGTCGTCAAATGTGGGGTGAATACAAATACTACACACCAAGCAGATTTTTAGAAGAAATTCCTTCAACTCTATTAGATAGAGAAGAATCCGCATTCTCAGAATTTTCTGACCATAGAAGCACATTTAATAGTGCGGTGAAAAAAGTTCAAGGTGGCTACAACAAAGGTAAATTCAGTGATAGAAATAGTAGCGGTTCTTCTTTTGGCACTTCTAAAAAATCTTCAAGCACTTCGTTTAGCTCTGATGGTTTTGTAAAACCATCAACAGGTTTTGGTGCAAACTTTGTTGCTCCATCTTCTAAAAATAATAATTCATCAGGATTTGGCAAAAACTTTGTAGCGCCTGCTGCTAAAAAGACTACAAATGTCGTACAAAGAACTCCGAGCAGAATGATTTTGAAAAAGAATCCGATAAATAAAGAAAAAGAAGAGGCTAAAATCAAGGCTTTCTTTGAAGACAACGTTATGAAGCGTAAATTGGAAGAAGAAAGACGCCAAGAAGCACTTCGTTTAGAAGAAAAACAAAAAGAAGAAGCTTTAAAAAACACAGCAACTCAGTATTTCTTTAACGTTGGAGAAAGAGTCTTCCACGAAAAGTTAGGTGTTGGCGAAATTGCAGACGTTATCCAAATCGGCGAAAGCACAATGTACACAATTGATTTCGGCAAAATGGGTAAAAAAGCCATGGATGCGACTTATGCGAGATTAAAGAAATTATAGATAAATTCATTTATATTAAAGCAGGTGTGTCATTGGACGCACCTGCTTTAATAAGAACTAATATATAAAATTATAAACTATACCATACTGTAAAAACAGGCATTTCTTCAGGATACTTGATATCAATTTCTTTTCCCCTGAAAATAACGCCAATGTAATTAAAGAATTGTGCAAAGCGTTTTTGTTTTGTTTTCAGCAATTCAAATCCATCTATTTTAACATTTGACTTAATTGTTACTATTTCATTTTTAGAATTTCTTACTTTGAATGTTTCCAATTGGATTTCTGCATTATCGTTTGCCCATCCGTTATCTTCAATTTTATCCACAGTTCCTAAAACAGGTGTATCTTTTGAAAAAACTAACTTGTCGTTATGATAAACATCTTTTTGTATTTTAAACATTATATTATCACCAAGTTGAATTTCGTCATGCACCGTAGAAATTCTTTCAGCAGGTACAATTCTTATAGGAATTTGTTCCGAGGCAAATGCGGAACCTCCAATTAACAATAACATTAATAATAAAATCTTTTTTAGCATTTTTATTCTCTCACATATAGTATAAATTCTTTTTCATTCGGTTTAAGGTTGATTTCTCCTCCGCGCACCCATAGCGGAAAATCCGAAGAAAAACCGTTGGCAAATTCATTTGCAGTTTTGTGTAAACTTCCTTGCAAATAAATCTCACCTACAATTGTATAGCCATCACATTTAAAGTTTTGTATAACGGCTTGTGCTTCCTTGCCGTAAAAACCATTATCTTCTATTGTTCTAACAATGCCTTGAATAATTGTATTATTAGGAATAACTCCTTTGCCGTCAACAACTTTAAACTTTACATAATCACCTTCGAGTAAAGAATCTTTTTTGCAGGTAGAAATTGTTTGCGCAGGAGCCACAATAATTGTTTGGTCTTGAGCATAACAACACAAAATAGAACATAAAAACAATACTGAATATAATATTCTAAATATTGACTTTTTCATTATAGAGCAATTCTTTCCTGCTTAAGCTTACGACTGTTATGTTCTTGATTTATTACTTTAATTTCTTTTTCTAAAGTTCTCTCAAAATTCTTGTAATAAGCATTTTGTGTCATAGAACTTGTTAAATATTGAGGATATTTAACTAAAATGTACTTATACATTGTTAAAAGTCGTTTACTTCCTTTTGGATGTGTATAAGAAATTCCCCAATCAAAAATCGGTTCATCAAATATTTTGTTGCCCATTGTGATTGCAGCTATCGGATTGTATCCGGCAGCAACCATTAAATCAATCGCATCCGTATCAGCTTTTAATTCATATTTTTTAGGGTTAAAATTCATTGCTACATATTTAAAATAACCGCCATAAGATTCTAAATCATGAGCAATTTCGTGTGCTAATACATAAGCTAATTCATCATCACAATCAACGCTTGATAGTATGCCTGTATAAATTGTAATTTGTCTTGTATATGTATTAGCATTTGCATTAATAACATTTCGCTTTCTTACAATTACAATAGGAGTACGCTTATTAATTTTATTTGATGTGTACAATTGTTGTGCAACAAGCATAACTTTTTGGTTCAACTTGTTTGTTTTTTCCCAATAATTTTTCATTGAAACGTTTGTTTCTACAAACAAAGAATCTGATACTGCAAAAGCCTGAGTGCTAAGTAACATTATTGCACTCATCATAATAATTAATTTTTTCATATAACTCCTTTTAGATCCAACATGGGATAATATATAGAATTTTTAAACAGATGTCAATATCTGACACAGGAATAATAAAAATTTGTTACATTGTTACAATAAAAAAACACTTCCAAAGAAGTGTTTTAAATGGCGGGCTTAACACTTCCAAGTTCGAACTATTAGTAATCAGATTAATAAAACATTTATTTACTTCAAATGTAGCTAATATCTGCTCTATGATTGAAAAATTTGGTGTAACAACATAGATAAATTGTAACAAATTCATAATATTTGAGAAAAATTACGCAATTTTTAAGATTCATATTTCTTATACAGTTAGAAGGTAATTAAAGGAATTAGGTTCCTAGAAAGGGATAAATATGATAAGTCCAATAGCTAGAACTCAAGAGGTAGACTTGTTTAATCATTTAGTAAGAAACACACAAGCAATAAAAGAAGGTGTCCAAAACTTGAGAAATATAGGAATTACACAAAAAGACATTTTGTTAAGAACTATAGCTAAACAGTCACAGACCGGAAATAAAGAATTTATAGAAGCAAGCGGAAGAATGTATGACAAGTTGTTGTCAGGCGCCAATTTTTCAGAAGCAGTTGCAGAGGTTAAAGCATTTTTACCAAATACTGCCGCAATAAAAGAAACATCATTAGGAACTGCTGTGATGGCGGAAGGTTGGTCTAAACCGGTAGTTTTTCCGAAAGCAGAAACATTCAAATTTTTAGGTTGGGCAGATAAGCCTCAAGAAATAACTACAAAAGATTTGTGGACAGGGGCTTATGGCAAACAACCATCTCTTGTTTTAGGCGCTGTTGGCAATAGCAATATCAAACCAGAACAAGTTAAAGGCGGTTGTTCATTAACTAAAAAAGAACTTTCTGCTAAATACGAAGGGGCTATTCAAGATTTCTACAATCCAATTATAGATTATTTAAAGGAACAAGGAGCTAAAGCAGAAGACATCGGATTTGCATTTGCTCATAGTGATTGCGGAGTTGATAAAGCTGCAAGAAATATTGTAGAAAAACATAATTTAAAAGGTTTTGGTGTAACGCCGACAGAATATACTCAATATTTACGCGGAAAAGAAATGCCAGCAAATAAAGAATTCCCTGACGGATTTATATTAGCGGATTTTCCATTTCCAACTATATTAACAAGGAATGTTAGTCAAATTGAAGACTATGCAAATGTGTATGGGAAAATGGTAGGGAAAGGAAATCCTCTTGGGGTCTTTGGCGGTGGCGAGCATGCATTTACTCGTGATGCAAGAGAAGCTCTCATTGGTGGAGGTGGTGCAAATAGCATTCCTGTAGATATTATGCGAGATAAATTTGGTGTAATAATTCCTGCAACTAATGACAAAGGGAGTATTACGAATGCTGCACGTGATATGCTTGAAAGAGTAAATGGTAATCCTTATGAACAATATAGATTTGCATTTAATAACTTTTTGCCAAATAGTAGATTAAAAGAAGATATCGCACAGTACGATCCTCAAGCCGCAATTGCAACGGCAGCATATGCAAAACTCGCTCAAGCCGGAAAACTTGGGAAATAAATGCTTTAGTAAGTAGGGTGTGCAAACTTGCGCACCTTTTAAATTCTGTGAGCTCTTCACTCTTTGTTCCATATCTTTTTACAAAAAAAAATAAGCCCAACAAGTGGACTTATTTTTTTTTGTAAATGGCGGGCTTAACGCTTCCAAGTTCGAACTATTAGTAATCAGATATAGAAAACATTTATTTACTTCAAATGTAGCTAATATCTGCTCTATGATTGAAAAACTTGGTGTAACAGCATAGATAAATTGTAACAAATTCGTAATATTTGAGAAAAATTAGGCAATTTTGAAAGTTCAGTGAACTTATATGGGGTAACAATGAGTGTAGTAAAAACGAAAGGTTTAAAAATGAATACAATTAAAAATTATGGAATGACAAATTATCTGTCTAAAAATTATGCAGTATCATTTGGTAATAAAGAAAGATTAATTAAAATTGCCAGCGATTATGCAGCAAGAGAAGCAAACGGTCTTGATAGCGCAACTAATAAATATGTTGCTGCACATCGAGTAATATGCAATCCTTTTGATTGTTTAAAAGATAATATCTGTGCAATAGTCGGGAAACTCATACAACCATTTAGAAAAACCGTGGACTAACCTAATATAGTAAAACTTACTCAGGTTAAAGGATTAAAAACATCATTAGAAACACAACAACTCACTGATTTTCAAATAAGATTAATTGAAGAAGCAAGAATAGCTTTGAAGGATAATAAAAACGTAAATCTTTATACAAATAATATTGGTTGGGGTTCTTATATTAATCCTTCTTCAAATCCCAATATGTTTTTACATGTAGGAATGGAAGATTTTCAAAAAATGACTAATGTTATGGAATCAATGCAAAGAAAGGGCGGTCGCGAAGGAGTCTTTGAGCTTAGTATTCTTGGTTCTGACAAAAAAGCAATTATCAAAATACCTGCAAAGGAATTGACTAGAAACATGAAAATTATTGATACATCAATGCAAGCAGGAGTACATCCATTCTTAATTGATATGGCTAAGTATCTCGATAAACATCCTGAAGCAATAAAAGAAGTTGAAGCAAATGTTGGTAAACTCGATTTGGCAAGTGTTGATTCATCAATTATGGAAAAAATTAAAGCTTGTAAGTAGAAAAATAGAATTTTAACCCAGCAAAAACAATAAAATAAAAAAACAGACCTTATGGTCTGCTTTTTATTATAATGGCGGGAACGACGAGGCTCGAACTCGCGACCTCATGCGTGACAGGCATGCGCTCTAACCAGACTGAGCTACGCT
>CAKVGW010000052.1 GCA_934747325.1 uncultured Candidatus Melainabacteria bacterium
TTTACAATAGAAGGAATTAAAAATGGCGCTAAATTTTCAAGATTTGATTCTAAACTTATCACGTTACTGGTCTGAATATGGATGTATTATTCAGCAACCTTATGATATTGAGAAAGGTGCTTCAACAATGAACCCTGCAACTTTCTTAAGAGCATTGGGTCCTGAACCTTGGTCAACAGCTATGGTTGAACCTTGCAGACGTCCGACTGACGCAAGATATGGTGAAAACCCAAACAGATTGGGACATTATTTCCAATACCAAGTTATACTTAAACCATCTCCAGATAACGCTCAAGAGCTTTATCTAAAGAGTTTGGAAGCTATGGGTATTGATTTAACAAAGCATGACGTAAGATTTGTAGAAGATAACTGGGAATCACCAACCCTAGGCGCAGCAGGTGTAGGTTGGGAAGTTTGGTTAGACGGTATGGAAATCACTCAGTTTACATATTTCCAACAAGTCGGCGGTTTAGAAGTTAAGCCTGTTGCTTTAGAAATCACTTATGGCTTAGAAAGAATTGCCATGTATATCCAAAACAAAGAGTCTGTTTTTGATATTATGTGGAACAACAATTTGAAATACGGCGATATTTACTTACAAAACGAAATTGAGCAATCAAAATACAACTTTGAATATTCAGACGCAGACAGACTGTTTAAACTATTTGACGCTTACCAAAAAGAAGTTGATAATTGTATAAACGCGGAACTTGTGTTACCTGCTTATGACTATGTTCTAAAATGTTCACACACATTCAACTTACTGGACGCAAGAGGCGTAATCAGTAAAGACGAACGTATTAACTTTATTAATAGAGTAAGAACTATGGCATCAGCAGTTGCTAAGTTGTACGTTGAACAACGCGAGAAATTAGGTTTTCCACTTCTAAAGAAATAAGTGCGATAAATGTGCGCCTGTGTTGCTTCGCCCCTTGCGGGAGAAGCTGGACGGAGTCCTGATGAGGGGTATTTAGCAACTCCCCTCACCCGTATCTGTAATGCTCGGCGCAGCCTCGCAAACAGCTACTCCTTCTCCCTCAAGGGGCTAGGGGAAAATCGATGAAAGGACATAAATGGCACTAAAAAATTTACTAACCAAAATGGTTACACGCAAAAATCTTGATGATGCAATTGCAAACGCTGCTAAAGGCGGTTTGGAAAAAACTTTAGGCGTCTGGGATTTAATCATTTTAGGTGTCGGAGCAATTATCGGTTCAGGTATTTTCGCTGTAGTTGGTATTGCAGCTGCAGGAAGTCCAGACGGAACAAGCCCCGGAGCAGGACCTGCGTTAATCATCTCTATGGTTATAGCTGCAATTGCTTGTGTTTTTTCAGCATTATGTTATACAGAATTTGCGACAATGATTCCTGTTGCAGGTGGTGCTTATACCTATACTTTTGCAACATTAGGCGAATTCGCAGCTTGGATTGTCGGTTGGATTTTGATGTTAGAATATGCAATCGGATTTATTGCGGTTGCTTGCGCTTGGACAAACCACTTTTTACAATTCATAAAAGGATTTTCATTCTTGCCTGCATGGTTTGTAAATCCACCGGTTTGGCTTGTAAATGATTTCCGTTCTGCAGTTAACGTTTGCAACCAACAAGGATTGGATGCAAATACAGTTATTCCTCATATAGCAGGAATTCCTTTCTGCATAAACCTTCCGGCTATAATCATGATTGCTATTACAACCGCGATTTTGGTTAAAGGTACTAAAGATTCTGCTAAAATGGCGGGAATTATGGTTGCAGTAAAACTTGGCGTAATCGCTTTGTTTGTTTTAACAGGTATGTTTTTCATTCGTCCTGAAAACTGGACACCTTTTGCACCTTGCGGTTTAGAAGGTGTGTTTATGGGCGCGTTTATAATATTCTTTGCATACATCGGATTTGACGCTTTGGCAACAGCCGCAGAAGAATGTAAAAATCCTCAAAAAGATTTACCAATAGGCATTTTGGGCTCACTAATTGTAACAACTGTTGTATATGTTTTAGTTGCACTTGTTTTAACAGGTATGCAACCAACAAGCGGCGTTGCTATTCCTGAAGGCTTATTTAAAGCGCCGATGGCTTATGCAATGACAGCAGTTCATCAAAATTGGGCTGCAGGTTTGATTTCAGTAGGTTCATTAGCGGGTTTAACGTCCGTGCTTTTAGTTATGCACATGGCTGCAACAAGAGTTTTGTTTGCAATGAGCCGTGACCATTTCTTGCCAAGAGTATTCCAAAAAATTCATCCTAAATTGGGAACTCCGCATATATTAACAATAACAGTAGGCGTTGTTGGGATTTTAGGTACATTATTATTAGATTTAAATGTAGCTGCTTCACTTTGTAATTTTGGTACTTTTACATCATTCATTATCGTTTGTGTTGCGATTTTGATTTTAAGAAAAGTTGATCCTGATAGAGAAAGACCATTTAAAGTTCCATTCTGTCCTTGGTTCCCACTTGCCGGAATTATTTGCTGCGGCGGTTTGATGGTTTATTCTATGATTGTTGCAAAAGGCGAATCTGCAAAATTGTCAACAGAATTGTTTATAATTTGGGTAATTATGGGTGCTTTGATATACGCATCTTATGGTTACAAAAAGAATAGATTGGCTGAACAGTCAGAAAACGTGGAAGAAAACAAAGAAATAGAAAAAGATGTCATTATTAAGTAATTTATTAAAATGTAAAAGCCCTCAAGAACTTATTGATGAGGGTGCAAACTCGGGTCTGAAAAAGACCCTTAATGTATTTGATTTAATAGTAATTGGTATTGGTGCCGTTGTCGGAACCGGTATTTTTACGATTATCGGAAGTGCAATTGTTGGTTCTACGGATGGTGCAGGGGCTGGAACAGCGGTTGTTGTTTCTATGACATTGGCTGCTATTGCCAGTGTATTTTCAGCACTCTCTTATTCCGAAATCGCAGCAATGATTCCTGTTGCAGGTAGTGCATATACTTATACCTACGCAACGATGGGCGAATTTATGGCTTGGATGGTCGGTTGGATTTTGATGCTTGAATACGCAATCGGAAATATCACCGTAGCAAGCGCTTGGACAGGATATTTTGTTCAATTCTTAAAAGGCTTTAAACATATATTGCCTGCGTTTGTCGTAAATTGTCCGCTTTGGCTGAGAAATGATTATAGAACAATGTACGAACTTTGCAACAGATACGGCTGGGATGTACATGATAAAATGCCGTTTATGCATTTACCTTTGGGGATTGAAATTCCATTTGCAATAAATATCCCTGCAATAGCAATTGTTTTAATATTAACAGTTTTATTAATAAAAGGCGTTAAAGAATCTACAAAAGTTGCAACAATTATGGTAGGAGTTAATATGTTCATAATTCTTTCATTTATTGTTGTAGGTGCTTTTTATGTTAAACCTGAACATTGGGTTCCATTTGCACCAAACGGTATGGAAGGTATTTTTACTGGCGCATTTGTAATTTTCTTTGCCTATGTTGGTTTTGATGCAATATCAACAGCCGCAGAAGAAACAAATAATCCTCAAAGAGATTTACCTGTTGCAATTATGGGAACGCTTGTATTATGTACGGTTCTATATATTTTAGTTGCACTGGTTTTGACCGGTGTTGTTCCGCTTAATGCTATTGATACACAAGCACCACTTGCTCATGCAATGAGATTTATTGGTAATAACTGGTATGCAGGTTTGATTTCGGTTGGAGCCTTGTGTGCGCTTACTACGGTATTATTGATTTATCAATTAGGTACAACAAGAATTTTGTTTGCAATGAGCCGTGACAATTTTTTACCAAAATCATTGAATAAAGTTCATGATAAATTCCAAACACCGCATATTTTAACTTGGATTTCAGGTTTAATTGTTATTGTTTGCGCGTTATTTATGGATTTAAACATTTCAGCAGAACTTTGTAACTTCGGAACATTTACATCATTTATTATAATTTGTATTGCTGTTTTGATTTTAAGAAAAACCGAACCAAACAGAGAAAGACCGTTTAAAGTTCCTTTCTGCCCTTGGTTCCCGATTTTCGGCGTAGTAACATGTTTGGCTTTGATGTATTGCAAATTCAGCGCAAAAGCAACTTCTGCTTTATATTTTATAATCTGGCTATTAATTGGCGTTGCGATTTACGCGTTGTATAGTTATAAAGCAAAACGCAGAGAAGAAGGTTAAGTCAATGGAAAATTGAAAGTGGAAAATTGTTAATGGTGCAAAAAATTGCACCCTACAATTTTTTGTACAAGTACGTTCAATATTGAATGTATAGCAACTTGAAAATCTTTTTAAACAATTTTCCACTTTCAATTTTCCATTTTCAATTTTAATAACTCTTTTGTTCTTTCTTGGCATTTATACTCAACTATGTTATAATTTTTTTGTGAGAGATTTATTAAGAATATTATTGGTTGGGATGGTTATGTTTATTGCTCCGTTTGCTATGGCGGAACAGTATAAAGTGCTTGTTATTCCTGATAATATTGTAACTGATAATGAAGCCGTTGACTCTTATATTTATAATGCTACTTCTGAATTTTTCGCAAATGAAGTTATTAATTTGTTGAACCAAACAGATTATATTAAATCACCTACTGTGAGCGAAGAAAGAAAACTTTTGAAAAGTAATCCGTATTATATGATACCGGCAAGAAATCTCACAAATCGTTTTAAAACATCATATAATGTGGATTATACACAATTAAAAAAAATTTCTAATCAGGCTAGATATGTTTTGTTAATCACATCTTCAATTGATTCAGAAAATTATATCTTAAGAAGAACGTTTTGGGATTTTGTAAATATCCCTGGTGCAACAGTTGTTGATCCTGCATATAAAATTAATACTTATGCAGTTCTAATTGATTTGCAGAAAAATGTTGCTTTGTGGTCAAACACTTTCTATAAAACCATAAGTGTTGTGGAAAATAGAATCATAACAAGAGGTCCATCACCTCAAACAGAACAGCTTCAAAAAATTAGAGATTATTCAAGAATGCTTTGCCCTGAAATTGCACAAAATGTGCAGGAAAGAGTTTTACCACCTGCTACTTATGCAAAAGAATCCAATCAAATTTATTATGATATGGGTAATTTTGATAACGTGTTTACTAAAAAATACAGAAGATGGCACAAAGAAGGCGGAAAAGATTACGCTGTTGCTAAATCCAGAGTAGATGCAAAAATTGCTGATACTAAAGATAAAATTAATGACACAAAAGAAAAAACTAAGTCTAAATATAAACAATTTAAGGAAGATAGAGAACAAAAAGCTAAAGAAAAGGCTTTGCAAAAACAACTTGAAGTTAAAGCTGAACCTGTAAAACCTGTAGAAAACGGCATTCAAAATATTAACTATAAAAAACCTACGTTACAGGATGAAAGCTTGTATCAACCAATTAACCTTAAAAAAACAAGAAAAAATAATTTGTACGGTGATTTTGACCCATCAAGACCACCTCTAAGAGATTATAATTAAGATTATCTTTTTTGCAGAGCCCTTATTATCACAGGCTTTCAGGATTTTATGTAAATTTTTGTAACAATTCCAAAGAAAATCCTAAAGTTTTCAAAAATTATGCCGATATACATGGCACAGGAAACAAAAGGAAAAAAGGAGAACTCAATTATGGGTATGTCAGCATCACAAGCAAGGTTAATCGCTTTAACAGCAAGAATGAACGACATTGAGTATCAAGGTCAACAAATTAACCAACAAAGAACAACTTTATCAAACCAAGTTAACGCATTATATAACCAGTTGCTTGAAATGAGCGTACCAACACCTCCTTCAACTTCTGATTATACAAAAGTTCAATACTCAGGAACAGCAGATGCTTCTAAATTCACTTTAGGCAACGTAGTTCCAACCGGTAAGAATGATATAGGTGATAATACTTATACAGTACAATTTAATTATAAAAGATCAGGTAATTCTGTTTCTAAAAGTACTACTCAAGCTCAAGTAAAATCAACCCCAAAAACAATTGGTGTAAAATCTGCAACCAATATAACAAAAACGTATCTTAAAACAACAACAACCAATAAAGCCGGTGATGCTATTGAAACATCAACAGGTTTAGATAAAGATACACAAGTTTTAATTAAAGTTACAGATGCAACTAAACTTGCTAATTTAAATTATAGCAATCATAATGTCTTTGATGCTAGTGGTAAAGAATTATCATCAATTCCTGAAAGTGGTGAAGCTTATGTGTCTTGCAAACTTTCAAATTTAACAAATGATGACTATAATAATTTAGTAGAATTAAGTGATGATAAATACACAAATGTTTACAAAAACGCAACAGAAACAGGTTTTGATGATTCACTAGATACTAATAAAGATATCTCAGATCAAAGTTTGTACATCACAAATGACACTGACAAAACTTTGAAGGCTATTACCACTGTCGGAGAATTAAAAAAAGCAATGGAAGACGGCTCAAATATTGTATTGTTAGATGCAACAGCAAATGGCGATTACGAAAATCCAAATTATACTAAAGGCACAACTGGAATGTCAGTAGGTACAATGCCAGTGTACAAAATGAGCGATGCAGAAGTAAAAACAAAATTAAGTTCAAGCTATGATGAATATTTAACCTCATTGAAAAATGCTTTTCCGGAAGAATTTGATTCTGAAACTGATTTGGAGAATGTAGCATCTAAATTTTATGTTTATATCGAATACTCAAATGGTTCTATCAAGCCTCACTTTATTAAGAAAGATGAAATTTCTCAGCTTGATAAAAATGAAAAAGTTGTAAGCCCTTATGACTACGTTGCAGATGGAACTTATACACAAACAGATACTAAAAAAGAATGTCAATTAGAATTTGATGCAACATCAGGAAGAATTACTAAAGTTGGTATTCCTGATGGAAAAGGTCAAGTAAGCTGGATTGATGTCCAAGCTGAAACTGTAACCGATCAAAATGCTTACGAAGATGCTTTCAATGATTATGAATATCAAAAGAATGTTTATGATAAAAAGCAACAAGAAATCAACGCAAAGACTTCTATCGTACAACAACAAGATAAGAACTTGGAATTGAAACTTACAAGACTTGATAACGAAAGAAATGCGGTAAACACAGAAATTGAAGCTGTTAAGAAAGTTGTAAGCGACAACATCGAAAAATCTTATAAAACATTCTCAGGTTAATAATTGAATATGGATTGCAACGAAAATCAAAGATTTTCTCGCAATGACAACCAGCTTGTAATCAACAAAATATCACTCCCGTTAAGGGATTACATAGTCGAAAAAGAACGATAGCCCCGACGAGGGGCTATCGCCTTATTATAAATGAAATATATTTCATCATATTAATTTTTATAATTGTTTTTTTACTCTGTCAATGTTATTTTATAGAAAATGCTTTATCTATAGGAGAATTATTATGAGAATTGACGGAAGAAAAAATAACGAACTTAGAGAAATCAAATTTACACACGGTTTTACAAAACATGCCTTAGGCTCTGTTTTGACTGAATTCGGTGATACAAGAGTGATTGTAACAGCATCAGTAGATTTAAAGAAACCAAAATGGATGGATGAAAACGACAATCGCGGATGGGTAACTGCGGAATACTCGCTTCTTCCTGCTTCCACAAACACTCGTTGCAAACGTGAAAGAGAAAAAATTTCAGGCCGCACGCAAGAAATTCAACGTCTTATCGGCAGAAGTCTTCGTGCTTGCGTTGATTTAGAAAAAATGCCGGGTATGACGATTACAATTGACGCAGATGTAATTCAAGCTGACGGTGGAACAAGAACAGCAAGTATTTGCGGTGGATTTTTAGCACTAAAAGATGCTGTTGATAAGCTTTTAGCGTCAGGAGATTTGAAAGAAAATCCAATCATTGAACCAATCGGCGCGATTTCTATTGGGATAGTGGATGGCGAAATTAAGTTGGATTTATGCTATGAAGAAGATTCTCATGCACAGGTTGATTCCAACGTTATTTTAACAAAAAGCGGCAAAATCGTTGATTTTCAAACGACTTCAGAAGGCGAACCATACGAATTTGAAAGAATGGTAGAGTTATTTAATACTGCAAAAGACGGAATAAACAGGATTATTGAAATGTATTAATCCGAAACGGGATATTTGCAGTTTTTAAAATAAGGCTTTTACACCCAGAATTATTAATAAAATTCCTGCAAATATCTCCAAACCTTTTGTTGGAAGATGTTTCAGTTTTCCACCAAAAACAAATCCTAATATTGAATTGGCAAAAGTTACAAATGCTATTAATAAAGCCGGTTTTAAAATATGGTTGCCAAATAAAGACAACGTAATTCCCGCTGAAAAAGCGTCTATACTGGTTGCAATTCCGACAAGCAGCAGACATTTTAAATCTATACAAACAGGTTTTTCTTTTTGTGTGTCAAGCACTTCTATTATAACTTTTACGCCTAAATAAGCAAAAATTAAAAATACAATTAAAGTGGCATAAGGTTCAATAAATGATTTTACAAAACCTGTTAAATAATAGCCGATTGCAGGCATGATACCTTGAAATAATCCTGTGCAAATTGCCAAAGATAAAGCATTTTTTAGGCGTTTTTCAGTAAAAGTAATCCCATACGAAAATGATACAACGCAAGCGTCAATAGAAAGTGCTATTGCAAGTAATACTATTGAAATATAAGACAAAATAAAATCTTTCTGTTTATTTAACTAAAACACATCAGTCTTAATCGGATTTTTGAATTTTGTAATACTTCCTTGGAATAGAAGCTTAACTGTTCCAACAGAACCATTTCTGTGTTTTGCGATGATGATTTCGGCTTCACCTTTATTTGCAGCTTTTTCTGCTTCTTCCTCTTCATCGTTTGCGTTTTTATAATATTCATCACGATAAATAAACATTACGATGTCGGCGTCTTGTTCGATAGATCCTGATTCTCTCAAGTCAGAAAGCATCGGACGCTTATCAGTTCTGCTTTCTACCGCACGTGATAACTGAGAAAGTGAAATAATTGGAACGTTAAGTTCCTTAGCCAAAATTTTAAGACCTCTTGAAATGCTTGAAATTTGTTGCATACGGTCTTCTCTACCCGTTCCCTCAATCAGCTGCAAATAGTCGATTACGATTAAGCCCAAATTCTTTTCCGCCATCGCCAAACGTCTACATTTAGCACGAATATCAGTAATAGTACAACCTGCCGTATCATCAATATAAATAGAAGCTTCCGAAAGGTCATTCATCGCAACCGCAAGTTTTTCCCAGTCCTTTGCCTGCATATTACCTGTCTTAAGTCTTTGTGAATCAACTTCCGCTTCTGAACACAACAAACGTTGAACTAGCTGTTGCTTTGACATTTCTAAAGAGAATATAGCAACCGGTGTTTTTGCTCTTAATGCAACATTTTGCGCAATATTCAAAGCAAACGCAGTTTTACCCATCGCAGGACGAGCAGCTAAGATAATCAAGTCCGAACGTTGAAGTCCGTTTAACATAGCATCCAAATCATAAAAATCGGTTGGTACACCTGTTAATTGACCTTTGTTGTTATATCTTTCTTCAATTTTCGCATAAGTATCGTAAACAATATCTTTGATTGGAGAAAGTGACTTGGAAGCTTTTGCTGACGCAATATCAAAAATCAGTTTTTCGGCAAGTTCTAAAGATTCTTCAATCGGGTTTAAATCATAGCCTGAAGAAACGATTTCTGAACCGGCATTAATCAAAGAACGCTTGATAGCTTTTTCTTGCACAATTCTTGCATAGTATTCAACGTTAGTAGTTGTAATTGTTTTATAGCTCAAATCGTTTACAAACGCACGACCGCCGACAAGCTCTAATTTTTGGTTAATATTAAGAATATCTGAAACTGAAACGATGTCAATTTTGTCTTGGCTGTTATAAAGCTGTAACATAGCATCGTAAACATATCTGTGCGCAGGTTTGTAGAAAGATTCAGGCTTAAGTTGTTCTACAATTTTGTTCATGCAATTAGGATTTACCAAAATTGCACCCAAAATAGCTTCTTCTGCATCAATATTTTGAGGCATCAAATGTGATAAATCTTCTGTTTGCTGTGATGATTTTCTTTTATTTGCGTATGATGTTGACATTCAGAATACTCCTTTAAATAAAAGTTTATCAATAACACTTGAGTTATTCAATAATTCGTTACGAAATGTGATAATGAAAAATTCTATATTCTATATTTTTAATAATTTTATCCTATCAAAATCTTGTGAGTTTTTTATTATGTAAAACGTTTACCGCTTTATCCAATCATAAAGATTTCTTGTTTCTCCGAATTCAGAAGTTTTCAAAATATTTTGCGTATCAAGATTTTCAAAAACAATATCAATTATAATTTCACCGTTTTTTAAAATATTTGCATAATTCAAGCCATAATTTGCACAATACGGCAACTTAAGTTTATTTTCTTTATATCTGTAAGCCAAACCATGCACTCTGCAAATAATAGGACGATGTGCATAAACAGAACATTTTTTGTCTACCAAAAAAGGACAAGCCCCACCTTTTTCCATCGAATTGATATTTTGTTGAACAACTTGTTTTGTTGTATTATCAAGTGCAATATAACCTTTCATCAAATATTCCAACTCTATTGAAGTTAAAGGATAATCCCCCTTTTCACAACAAGCAGAACAACCTGGTTTACAGTGGATATAGGCTTTATGCAATTCAAAATAGTTTGCTAATTTAACATCAAGCTCTTTGATAAATTGTTCATAATTCATCTTTAAAAACTATCTTTTACCCCATATTTTATCCCAGAAGCTTCTTGATGGTTGGCTTTCCAGTTGTTCAATTCTATGAGATAATTCTTTATTGTGTTCTAAAAGTTCTTTAACTTGTTTTGCTAAAATTTCGTTATCTCTTTTATAACCACCAGCTTCTACTAGTTTGTTCACCATATCAGAATTTGTAATATCATCACTGATTTTTTTAGCCACCGCTTCTGCAAGCATTTGAAGAGTTTGTGAAGATACATCCAGCGTAAAGCTTTTGCCTTGCGGAATAACTTCAGGAGCTTTTTCTTCTTGCACAACAACATCTGCTGAAGAATTTTCTTCTACAATACCGTTTTGTTGATTCAATAAATCACTAACCATGATTGGTTGCACAGGTTGAGCCGGTTCAGGAGTTTTTTCAACTTTAGCTTCCATACGACTAAGTTTTGTAATTATTTGTTCATCGCTATATCCTTGAGCTTTTAAAGAAATTCCCTTTTTAATTTTTTCCAAAGCCAAATCATCATAGAATTCCAAGCCATCTTCATCTTCATAAATAGACTCAATTTTCCAATCTTCTAAGAATAAATCAAGCGAATGCTTGTCTATATAATAATTTTCTGTATTCAAACTCTTTAAAATACTTTCTCTGTTAAACATCCGCTATACCCCA
>CAKVGW010000053.1 GCA_934747325.1 uncultured Candidatus Melainabacteria bacterium
ATCGGTAAAATCGGTGCGCACAAAGTTGCATTTATGCCTCGTCACGGCAGAAGCCACACTATTTTACCACATTTGATTAATTATAGAGCTAATGTTTGGGCGATGAAAGAAGTTGGTTGCAAACGTGTAATTTCACCTTGCGCAGCTGGAAGTTTACAAAAACACGTTGAACCCGGAAGTTTTGTTGTTTGTGACCAATTTGTAGATTGGACAGATGGTAGAAAAACAACCTTCTTTGAAGGTCCTATCGTAACTCACCCTTCAGCCGCTGAAACTTATTGTCCTGAATTAAGAAGATTGGCTGTTGATACTGCAAAAGAATTGGGAATTAAAGTCCACGAAACAGGTACTGTGGTTGTAATTAACGGTCCTAGATTTTCTACAAAAGCTGAATCAAAATTCTTCACTTCACAAGGTTGGGAAGTTATCAATATGACTGCATTCCCTGAGGCATATTTAGTTAAAGAAATGGATATGTGTCCATTAAATATTTCTTTAATTACTGACTATGACGCAGGTTTGGTTGGTGATGTTCCTCCTGTTTCACACCATGAAGTTATTCAAGTATTTAATAACAATTTGGATAATTTGAAAAAATTGTTATTTACAATGATTGAAAAAATTCCTGCAGATAATGATAATTGCGAATGCGCTAATACAAGAAAGTGTTCACAGTTATAAAATATTTATGTTGACTGGTGGACACCTCACCCTACCCCTCTCCTCAAGGAGAGGGAACTATGTTAAAGAGGTTTTTATGATATCAAGAGCAATAAACACATTATTTTATTTCTATTATATTTTAATAATTTTAAGAATATTTTTAAGTTGGATACCGTCTATTGATTGGCTAAGTCAACCATTTGTAGGAATACGTGCAGTTGTTGATCCATTCTTAGGAATTTTTAGAGGAATAATTCCGCCAATCGGTATGCTTGATATTTCACCTATTGTAGCAATAATTCTTTTACAAATATTACAAGGTGTTGTGGTTGGTTTTCTAAACGGCTTAGGCATATAGATTATGGTTGATATAGAACTTATTCAAAAAGCAATTTCTTTAACTCAACAAGGTAAAATTTTAGAAGCCGAAGAAATTTATAATAACATTAAAAAAGAAAATCCTGATAATCCTGATATTTTGTCAATTATCGGGCTTTTCTATGTAAATATTGCTAACTATGACAAAGCCATTGAAATACTCAATAAAGCAGTAAAACTAAAGAAAACATTAGGAACGACTTCTACTTTAGGTTTTGCATACTTTGAACAAAGAAATTTCGTAAAAGCAGCTGAATATTTAGAAGAAGCTTTAGAAAACGGTAAAAACGAAGACATATATAACAAACTGGTTCTTAGTCTTTTTGAAATCAAAAACTATAAAAAAGCAGTCGAATTTGCAAACAAGATGTACGAACTTTACCCTGAAGATAACCGAGCAATTACAAACAAAATCAAAGCTCTGACTCAACAAGGTAAAATGCTTGAAGCTGAAAAACTTTGCATAGAAAGTCTTAAAAAAACACCGGACATTTCTTCACTTTGGTTTCACTTGGGATTTTTAAAAGAGCTTATTTATTGTGACGACAAACAAGCGATAGAATGTTATAAAGCTGCTGCAGATTTAGGTAATCCTCAAGCTTTTTATAACATTGCCGTAAGCGCACAAAAATTGGGACAAAAAGAAGAAGCTGAAAAATATTACAAAAAAATGCTTGAATACTTTCCTAATGATACAGAAACTGAAACTTCGCTTGGAATGTGCTATTTATCGCAAAAACGATTTAAAGAAGGTTACGATTTGTTTTTCAAACGTGCAATTGCACCTTCTTGTAAAAAATCTGAGAACTTGTGGAAAGTTGGCGACAAAATAGATGATGAAATTGTTGTAATTTGCGAACAGGGCTTGGGCGACCATATACAATTTGTAAGATATCTTCCGTTTTTGCCTGCTAAAAAAATTAATGTGGCTGTACACAAAAGTTTAAGAAAATTGTTTACCCAAAATTATCCAAATATCAATTTCATAAATTTTGATGAAATTAATCCCAAAATGCAAGCACTTAGAATTACTGATTTAGCGTATATTTTAAATATGGATTTTGATAATATTCCATTTAGTGAAGGTTATTTAAAAAGTCCAAAAGCTGATATTATAAACGATAAATTAAAAGTCGGCTTATGTTGGGAAGCCGGTAGTGCAGGCATTAGAACAATGATAAACCGCACTATAAATATTAAATGCTTCAGTGAGCTTTTGAAAATGGATAATATTCAAGTTTATTCTTTTCAAGTAGATGATACATTAAAAGGGTGTGAGCAATTCCCACAAATAGTTAACCTTGGGAAAGATTTTAAAGATTTCAGTGATACCGCAGAAGCTCTTATGGCAATGGATGTTTTGATTACTGTTGATACGTCAGTTGCACATCTTGCAGGGGCTTTGGGAGTAAAAACATATTTATTATTGCCTTATGCAACGGATTGGCGTTGGTTTGATGATACCAAAACAACACCTTGGTATGATAGTGTTGAAATATTTAAACAATCAGATAGCATTTCTTGGGAAGAACCAATTAATAATATCATTGAAAAATTGAAACATTAAATAACAAAAATGCATCCAAAATAAAATGGATGCATTTTTATTTGTATGAAAGGAAAAGGAGTGGATTTACATATCATATACGAAGTTTTGACCTTTTGTATCTTCAGAAGCCTCTTGTTTCATTGCTTGTGATGCGAAGAACATTTGCTTTGCATAACTTTGAATTTCTGAATGATAAACTCTTTGGTCAAATATATTTTCGTATTTCTTTAAGTATTCATTTAATGGGTCAACTATATCGGTAACAAGTCCTGTTGCCGTATCTGCAACTTGTTGTAGAACTCTTTCACCAATACCAAGTTCAGCCATTTTTTCGGACAAGGTAAGTGTTAAAAATCCTTTATTTTCAACAGCCTCTTTTGCTTGTTCTTGAAGCTTAGCCTCCATTCTTTCTTCGGCGGCAGCATGTTGTTTCGTCGGATCGTAAGTCTGTGTTTTATATGTTTGTAAGAAGTTATTCAGATTGAATGTTTCTGCCATATCCTTAGTCCCTATTCTTTGTATTAATGTTATCGGCATTTTTTTCAAAAACTTTAGAGATTTTAAAGAAATATTTACAAATCGTTACATTTAATTTTAAAATTCCTTAAATTTAGCAATTTTTATAAATTACTTATCTTTATATATATATAAGGGGATATTATATGTCAGCAGATAGCAGTTTAACATATTCTTTAATGTCATCATTATCATTGTATTCACATAACGTGCCAAATAAGAACAATAATAACAATGAATTATTAAATCGACAATACAATACACCTAAAAAACGTTCTATTTGGTCAGAAGGACTTGAACGAAATATAGACACCATTGTATTAGGAAAATATGATAATTCAAAACCGCACCAAAAGCTTGTTGCAGAAATGAAAAGACTTGGAAAAACGTTAGGATTTAATGTTGCAGAATCCGACGTAAAAGAATCCGGTTGGATTGAAGACATCGGTATCCGTAGAGCAGATGGGAAAGTATACGTACTACCCAAAATGGGAAATTGTAGTGATATAAAAACAGGACAAGATGTTGAATTCAATTCTGCAGTAAGTCTTAATTTTGCAAAAAAATTCAATCAAAGAAAAATCATCAAAGGGAAATCCTATTTAGAAGGCGGTAATGTATTAAATACCATTTTAAAGAATGGAGAAGCCGGAGCTGTAATAGGCACAGCTTCAATAGATTATTCATTAAGGGCAATGCATTTAAAAGATACTCCGCAAAACAGAAGTATTGTCAAAGCACAAATTGCAAAAGATTTGGGATTAAAATTAAAAAACGTATCATTCATACAACAATATGATTTTCATATTGATATGTTTTACAGACCTTTAAAAAATGGAGAAATAGCAGTTCCTGATTATTTGGAAGCAATTAAAGTTCTTAAAAACACAAAAATTTCCGGTATGGATAAACATAGCAAGCTTCTTTTAATGAAACAACTAAAAAAAGCATACGACAGAAACGCAATGTCAATTAGAAATGCAGAAAGAGAGCTTACGAAAAGCGGATACAAACTTGTTAAAATTCCTTGTTTTTCATTACCAACTAATATGTGTGATAATACAGGAATTAATTATGCAAATGGCGTTTGCGGAAAAGATAAAAATGGGAAATTATATATAATTACCAATAAATCTAACTACAAAGAATTGGATGCACAAATTATAAAATACTATAAAAAAGCCGGAGTAAATAATGTTTACTTTGTTTCAACACAACAATATTTAAAATCCAATGGAGGCTTGGATTGTCGCACTCAGGAATTTTAATAACTTGATATTTGAATCTTACAAAACTAATATTGATATTTAAAGGTTTATGATAAAATTATTCTAAACAACACGAAATTGAAGGAGTTTTAATGGTTTTAGAAAATAAACTTGGGATTAAATCAAGTGTAGAATTAGCGAATGCAGAAGAAAAAATCAGTAAGAAAAAAGCATTACAATTATTTGAGCTAGGATTGCTAGACAAAATGCAAGCCGGCACATTTGATTCTTTGTCAGCAATTCACAAGTATTTATTTGATGAAATATATGATTTTGCAGGACAAATAAGAAATGTAAATATTGCAAAAGGGAATTTTCGCTTTGCACCTCTTATGTATTTAAACGCTGCAATCGAAAATATTGAAAAAATGCCACAATCAAATTTTGATGAAATCATTGCCAAATACATTGAGATGAATATTGCTCATCCTTTTAGAGAAGGGAATGGCAGAAGTACAAGAATTTGGCTTGACTTGATTTTAAAAACAGAATTAGGAAAAGTTGTTGATTGGTCAAAAGTTGATAAAGAAGATTATTTGCTTGCGATGGAACGCAGTCCGATAAAGGATGTTGAAATTAAAGTCTTATTGAAAAACGCTCTTACAAATAAAATTGATGACAGAGATGTTTACATGAAAGGCATAGATGCAAGCTATAGTTATGAAGGTTACAGTGAATTTAAGACTGGAGAATGCTGAATTGAGTTGAAAGTTGACGACTGAAAGTGGAAAGTTGTTTTGGATATTGTTTAAGATAAAATCTGCTTAATATTAAACATACAAACATTTTGAAAAATTTTATACAACTTTCAACTATCCACTTTCAACTTAATAATCTCCATTATCAACACGATTTTGTGCTTAAACACTTGAATTCTTGACAAAAAAACACTATTATAAATGTATTATGGAACAATTTGTAATTACATTTGATGAAATCAGAGCTTTATTAGTAGAACAACAGTATGCTGAAAGTGATATAGAAGAATTAGAAAAAGCATTTGAGTTTGCAAAAAAACTTCACGCAGGACAATATAGGGTTTCAGAAGAACCATATATCATTCACCCGATGGAAGTTGTAAAAATTTTAATAGGCTTAAGAGCTGATAAACACACTCTTATGGCAGGTTTTTTGCATGACATTTTGGAAGACACCGAAACTAAACCTGAAGAAATCAAAGAACTTTTTGGCGAAGATGTGCTAAATCTCGTTCAAGGAGTTACAAAATTAGGGAAATTGCAATTTAAATCAACAGAAGAACGTCAAGCGGAAAACTTTAGACGTATGTTTATCGCAATGGCAAGTGATGTTAGAATTATCCTTCTTAAACTTGCTGACAGATTGCATAATATGCGAACTCTAAATTATATGACACCTGTTAAGCAGCAAAGAATTGCACAAGAAACTTTAGATATTTTTGCACCGCTCGCAAACCGTTTAGGGGTTGGTAAGATTAAAGCAGAACTTGAAGATTTATCATTAAAATATCTTCATCCTGATAAATACTATGAAATTGCTCAGCTTGTTTCTCAAAAAAAAGCCGAGCGTGAAATGACAGTTAAGCTTTTGATTGATAAAATTTCAAAAGATGTTAAAGCTAGCGGTATAAACGCACAAATCACAGGACGTGCGAAACACTATTACAGTATTTACAACAAAATGCGCCGTTTGAATGTCGCTTTCCACGATTTATACGACATCACAGCGGTTCGTGTTATCGTTGACACTGAAAAAGAATGTTACGAAGTTCTCGGACTTATTCACTCGCAGTTTAAACCAATCCCGGGACGATTCAAAGATTATATTGCGATGCCAAAAGGCAACATGTATCAGTCTTTGCACACATCCGTAATCGGTCCTCGTCAAAAACCTTTGGAAGTTCAAATTAGAACTTGGGAAATGCACGAAATCGCCGAGTATGGTATCGCTGCGCACTGGAGATACAAAGAAAAAGGTTCAAAAAAAGCGGATTCCGCGACCGATATCAAATTTTCCTGGATGAGAAAATTGGTTGAATATAACAAAGATACAACGAATGCAGAAGATTACGTAAATTCGGTTAAACTGGATTTATTCTCCGACCAAGTTTTCGCGTTCACTCCCGGCGGTGACGTAATCGACCTTCCGCAAGGTGCAACACCTGTTGACTTTGCGTATCGTATTCACTCGGATGTCGGACATAAAACTGTCGGCGCATTGATTAACGGACGTATTGCGCAACTTGATACAAAGTTGAAAAATGGCGACATTATTGAGATTATGACTTCAAAAGTCGCAGCACCGCGTCTTGACTGGTTAAACTTTGTTGTAACAAAACAAGCTGCTTCAAAAATACGTCAATGGTACAAGAAAAACAAACGTGAAGACCACATTGATATCGGTAAAGCGAACCTTGAACACGAACTTACAAAAACAGTTTTTGATGAATTTGTTAAAAATGGCGAATTTGACAAAATCGCAAAACAAATGAATTACGTGAGTGCAGATGATTTATTTGCAGCATTAGGTTATGGCGAAACTACCGTTAATAAGATTGTTAACAAATTAAGAAAGCCTCAAAAACAAGAAACTACCGTTCAACACAAGCCAAGGAAAGCATCCGAGAAAGATATTATTGGTCTGGAAGGTCTATTATATTCTTTTGCGAGATGCTGTTCCCCAATCCCCGGAGAGCCTATTGTTGGTGTTATAACTCGTTCAAAAGGCGTTACCGTTCACCGTTTGGACTGCAAAACATTGGAAAACATTCCGGTCGAAAGACTTTTAGATATCCATTGGTCAGGAAATAACGTCAATAAGACTTACAGCACAACAATCCGAATTGAAACAGCTGAAAAATTAGGCTTACTTAAAGACGTTATCGGAATTGTTTCGGATAATAATACAAATATTACATCAGCTAACGTTAAATCTAAAGGTAAAGTCGGCATAATCGAACTCGGAATAGAGTTAGATAACATTGATACTTTAAGAAAAGTTATGACTGCAATCCAGTCTATGCCTGATGTTTATAGTGTTAAACGTATTCAAACATCATACAGTGCCTCACCTCAGCAGTTTACGAAAAAGACTGTAAAAAGAGCTAAAAAGAAAACTACAAAATAAGTTAAAGGCTTCAAATTTATAACAAAACGACCGCTTTTAATAAAGCGGTCGTTTTGTTTTTATTTAAAAACTTAGTCTTTTTTTACTGTACTTTTGATGTGCAATTCTCTCAACTGTTGCAATGAAGCTTCACCTGGAGCATCGCTCATCAAGCATTTAGCGCTTGCATTCTTAGGAAATGCGATAACGTCACGGATTGAATCAGTTCTGCAAAGAAGTGCAACTAATCTATCCAAACCAATTGCTAAGCCGGCATGTGGTGGAGTACCGTATTGAAGAGCGTTAACCATAAATCCGAATTTTTCGGTTGCTTCTTCTTCTGTTAATCCCAATGCCTTGAAGATTTTCTTTTGAACTTCAGATGAGTGAATTCTTACAGAACCACCACCTAATTCAGTACCGTTATAAACAATATCGTATGCGATTGATTTTACGTTACCCAAATCACCGCTATCTAATTTATCCAAATCAGCCAAGTTTGGAGAAGTGAATGGGTGGTGCATTGCCATAAATCTGCCTTCTTCGTCTGACCATTCGAACATTGGGAAGTCTACAACCCACAATAAGTTGTGTTTGTTTTCGTCAATCAAGTTCAAAGTCTTACCGAAGTGCAATCTCAATCTGCCCATAATATCGTAAACTAATTTTGGTTTATCAGCTACGAAGAAAATAATATCTCCAGCTTCTGCTCCAGCTCTTTCTTGAATTTGTTTTGCTTGTTCTTCTGTAACGAATTTCAATACAGGAGATTTTGCAGAACCGTCTTCCAAGTATATAATATTAGCTAATGCTTTAGCACCAAATGATACTGCAAGTTTTGTAATATCATCAATATCTTTTCTTGAATATTTAGCACCGCCAGGGATTCTGATACCACGAACAATTCCGCCGTTTTCAAGAGTCTTTTTAACGATATCAAAGTTAGATTCAAGAATAATATCGCCAATATCAAATAACTCTAAACCAAATCTTGTATCAGGCTTATCAGAACCAAATCTATCCATTGCTTCTTGCCAAGTGATTTGTTTAAATGGAGGATGAATATCTACACCCGCTGCTTTGAACGCATCAACTAACAAGCCTTCAACTGTTTTAATTACGTCAGGTTGTTCAACAAATGACATTTCCATGTCGATTTGAGTGAATTCAGGTTGTCTGTCAGCTCTCAAGTCTTCATCACGGAAGCATTTCGCGATCTGATAATATTTTTCAATACCACCAACCATCAACAATTGTTTAAAGATTTGTGGTGATTGAGGAAGTGCGAAGAATTTACCTTCTTGAACACGAGATGGAACCAAGTAATCTCTTGCGCCTTCCGGAGTTGTTTTAATCAAGATAGGTGTTTCAACTTCCATAAAGTCTTGATTGTTTAAATAATTTCTAACAGCTTGAACAATCTTGTGTCTTGTTTTCAAATTGTGTAACATTTTTTCGTTTCTGATATCTAAATATCTGTATTTAAGTCTGATATCTTCTGAAACGCTTTCATCACCAAGTACGAAAGGTAAAACTTTTGACTCAGCCAAAACTTCAACTGATTCAGGATACATTTCAACTTGTCCTGTAGGATATTTTTCATTATAAGTTTCTTCCGGTCTTTTTGTAACCTTACCTTTAACCATAATTACATATTCGCTTCTAACTTTTTCAAAAACTTTATGTACTTCAGGGTTAACTTGAGGATTTGCAACTAATTGAAAAAAACCGCTTCTATCTCTTAATTCAATAAACAAAATACCGCCTAAATCTCTAACAGTTGAAACCCAGCCGGATAGTGTAATTTCTTCATTCAAATTGCTTAGGTTTAATTCACCGCAATTGTTTGTCTTCATTCTTGTTTTCAATTTATTCATCTCCCTATAATTTTTCTATTATATTCCTAAATCCTAACAAAAAGGGGGTGGATTGTAAAGCTTTCTACTTTTTCTTTACTAAAAAGAAAAAGTAGACAAAAAGAAAAGAACATGTTGTCGAAAGACATAAGAGAGATTACTAATAGGGATTGAAACGCAAAGTCTTTCTCAAAGTATGACTACCGGTTTAAAGCAATTTTGGCAAAAAAAGAAAAGCGGATTGCGAGCAGAGTGCGTAGCCATTAACAATGAAAAACCTAGTTTTGAAATTGTTAAGGCGGAGACACGTTTATTGCGAGCAACCAAGCAAGTAAGCAAAAAGAAAAGAACAAGTTGTCGAAAGACATAGGAAGGATTACGAATAGGGATTGAAACGCAAGGTCTTTCTCAAAGTATAACTACCAGTTTAAAGTAGAAAACAAAGTGCGTAGCATAACATCCCTGATTAGGGAGGTCGCAGTTGTTCGAGCGTGAGCGAGTTACAAATGCGGGTGGATATTAGTCAGAATTTAAAGTTTTTGTCGGATACTTTTGTGTAAAATGCCTAAGTTTAATTTCCCTTATATTGTGTAAATGAAAGTAGTTAATAAAAAGCTGGATTCCTCGGTTCTAATCGAACCTCAGAATGACGCCAGGCTGATAGTTTCACGCCACGTCATCCTGAACGCGATTAGCGTGAAGGATCCAGCCTTTTATTAACTTTTATTTTTTAATCTGATTATAAAAAATTATGTTCTAAAAACATCAAATCTAACAACCCAAATTATTTCGTGTTATAATTACACTTGCCAGACTAAATGTAAAAATATGTAAATAAATGCGCAAATAAAA
Organism: uncultured Candidatus Melainabacteria bacterium; assembly: GCA_934747325.1. GTDB lineage: Bacteria > Cyanobacteriota > Vampirovibrionia > Gastranaerophilales > Gastranaerophilaceae > CAG-196. Next base: position 10,167 of record CAKVGW010000053.1, read on the forward strand.
ATATTTACGAGTTATTAAATAGCGTATGAAGGAGAATCGGCCGAATGATAAGACCGCTTGGTATAAATACACAACAAGATTTTAAAGCAGATAAAAGAACAATTAACAAAGAAACAGGTGAATACAAAGACCCATTGATGCAGTGGCCGCTTCGTGGTGCAGCATTCACAAATGAAGTTGGGGAAGCTTTAAGACCTGTAATTGGCGGTTACGCTACATTGAGTTGGGCGCCGGCCTTATTATATATCGGGGCAGATGTTTATGATAAGTACAAAAATGACCAAACCGAATACAGCCCTAATTCAAGACGCTGTCTTAAACAGGCAATCTTCCAAGGTATGGCAAGCGTATTTTTACCATTAATTGCAGTCAAAGCAGGACAGAATGTGTTTGCTCAAGCAGGAAAGTTTTCTCAAGACAAAATAAGTATTAATTCAAAAGAACATATTGCAAACGTAGCAGAACAATTTATCACTAATGGAAAAATGCACGCATTCGACGGCAAAGATAAAGAATGCATAAAAGAATTTACAAACAACGTTTTAAGTTCTATGGATTACAACAACAAAAAATCATCTTTTAAAAACTTGTTTAAAATTTTTAGACTTGATAGTCAAAAAAAAATAGAAAAATATTCAGAAAAAACGATTAAAGATTTAATTCAATTGAGAAAAGATTTATTGAATCCGTCAAAAGAATTTAAGAATGACAAATGGTTTAAAGCTTATGAATCAGATTTAAAAAAGGGTCAAACACCTAGCGTTGCAGTAAAAAGTGTTTTAACAAATTTTCAGCAGGCAAAAATGCTTAAAGGCAAGGCAGTTAAAACGCTTGGCGGTTTTGTAGCTTTGGGTTTAGCAATCAAACCGATTGACCATTTTGTAGAAGAAATTCTTATTGGAAAATATGTTGGTCCTGAAATTGATAAAATAAAAAATAAATAATCCTTATGGGCTACTTCTCAAGAAGATTAATAAGCAACGAAAGAAATGCTAAAATATAAATGTAAGTCGAAGGCAACTAGTGAATTGTCGGATTTCGACGTTATGTTATGATTAGGCATT
>CAKVGW010000054.1 GCA_934747325.1 uncultured Candidatus Melainabacteria bacterium
AAAGCTTGATACATTCTGCGTCTTGCTTCGTTTCTGTTTTGTCCCCAACAAATTAATTTACCAATCATTGAATCATAATATGGTGGAATTGAATATCCCGGATAAACATGAGAATCAACTCTTATACCGAAACCACCAGGGGCAAAATAGCCGTCAATCTTACCCGGACAAGGCATAAAGTCGTGCTCAGGATCTTCGGCATTAATACGACATTCAATAGCGTGACCTCTCAAAAGAACATCATCTTGAGTGTAGCCTAATTTTTTGCCTGATGCTACAAGGATTTGTTCTCTTACGATATCAACTTGTGAAATCATTTCAGTTACACAGTGTTCAACTTGAACACGTGTATTCATTTCCATAAAGTACCATTTTCCGTCATGGTCAAGCAAGAATTCACAAGTACCTGCGCCTTCGTAACCGATAGCTTTTGCAGCACGAACAGCAGCTGCACCCATTTCTTTTCTTGTTTCTTCATCAATTGCAGGAGAAGGAGCTTCTTCTAACAATTTTTGGTGTCTTCTTTGAATAGAACAATCTCTTTCACCTAAGTGAATAACATTGCCGAAAGAGTCACCTAAAATTTGAACTTCGATATGGCGTGGGTTTTCAAGGAATTTTTCAGCATAAATTCCAGGGTTACCAAAGAATTTTTCAGCTTCCATTTGGCAAAGATTCATATTTGATTCTAATTCATCGTCATTTCTAACGATTCTCATGCCTTTACCGCCGCCGCCTGCAGTAGCTTTAAGAATAATAGGATAACCTGCTTTGTGAGCAAATTCTCTAGCTTGCTCTACAGATTCCAATAAACCTGTACCAGGGGTTACAGGAACATTATTTTCAATCATTGTCTTACGAGCAGTTGCTTTATCACCCATCTTACGCATAGAGTCCGCAGAAGGTCCAATAAATTTGATACCGTGTTCTGTACAAATATCAACAAAATCAGCTCTTTCTGACATAAAACCGTATCCCGGGTGGATAGCGTCACAGCCCGTCATTAAGGCTGTTGAAATAATAGCAGGAATGCTCAAATAACTTTGTGCGCTAGGTGCAGGCCCGATACAATATGCATCTGTTGCCAATCTAACGTGTAATGATTTTGCGTCTGCTTGAGAATATACTGCAACTGTCGGAATGCCTAATTCTCTACACGCTCTAATTACTCTAACTGCGATTTCGCCTCTATTTGCTATTAATACTCGTTTAAACATAACCCTTTTCCTTTTTTGAAGTTGAATAGTTAATAAGTTGAAAAGGTGAAAAGTTCATTTAATTCCCTGCGGTCATAAAGTTATCTTTTGAGCGATAGCGAAATTATTAAACTGTTCAACATTTCAACTATTCAACTTCTCAACTAACTATTCCACGTACATCAAAACTTGACCAAATTCAATTGGGTCGCCGTTTTTAACGCAGATTTGAACTACTTTACCAGCTTGTTCAGCTTTGATTTCGTTCATCAATTTCATTGCTTCAATAATACATACAACATCGCCAACGTTAACAGTTGAACCAACTTCAACAAATGGAGCTGCGTCAGGTGAAGACGCTGCGTAGAAAGTACCTACCATAGGTGAAGTGATTGCTTTACCTTTAACTTCTTCTTTAGCAGCAGGAGTCGGTGCAGAAGCTGCTTGAGGTGCAGCAGGTGCTGCTTGCGGAGCGGCTGCAACAGCAGGTGCAGAAGCTACCATGTTAACTTCCGGTAAATCTTTTCTGATAGTGATAGCTTGTTCGCCATCTTCTAAAGATATTTCTGTTAAATCATTGTCAGCAATGATTTTTGCTAATTTTTCTATATAGTCTGATTCAAATTTCATTTTTATCTCCTTGAGTTGAAAAGGCGAATAGTTGAAAAGTTGAATAGTTCAATAAGTTCGCTATCGCTCACGAAATATCTTTATGACCGAAGGGAATTAAATAAACTTTTCAACTCTTCAGCTTTTCAACCTTTAACCTTTCTAAACTCTATCCAAGTATTCATTACTTCTAGTATCAACTCTGATTACGTCACCATTTGATACGAAGAATGGAACGTTTACTACAGCACCAGTTTCAAGTGTTGCAGGTTTTGTACCGCCTTGAGCAGTGTTACCTTTTTCAGCAGGTGGAGTATCAACAACTTCCAATTCTACGTGAGCAGGGATATCAACACCGATAATTCTCTTATCGTGCATCAAAACTTGTACAATCATATTTTCTTTAAGGTATTTTACGCCATCACCAACTTGGTCATCTGTAAGTTGAAGTTGTTCGTAAGTTTCGTTATCCATCATAACGTAATCTTTACCTTCTTTGTATAAATATTGCATTTCTCTACGGTCAAGCATAGCTTTAGCAACTTTTTCACCGGCTCTGAAAGTTTTTTCAACTACGTTACCAGTTTCAACGTTTTTAAGTTTTGTTCTAACGAAAGCTGCGCCTTTACCAGGTTTTACGTGCAAGAATTCAACAACGTTCCATAGACCATTGTCTAGTTCTAGTGTTAAGCCATTCTTTAAATCGTTTACTGAAATCATACGTGCTCCTTAAATATATTACTATTCATCTATTTTTCTTGATACTAACATAAAGGCTTTTTTCTCGCAAGTTACTTGATGAAACTGTAATTCTTAAAGAAAATTGTTATTTCCTAAACTCACCTGAAACAAGAATGTAACGAATTGTAAAATTTTGTTCAAAAATCCTAAAGTTTTTCTAAAATCTGCCGATATACATGTTACTAAAGGGAAAAAATAAGGAGCAATAATATGTCAAACGATGTATCAAGAGTTTATCAATTTTTAGCAAACTTAGGCGATTGGAAGACAAAAGCCGATAAAAATGGTGATGGAACAATTATTAAATCAGAATTCAGAACATTTATGGAAGGAAATTTCGAATGGGATGGTGAAACAACTGATGCTGGTAAGAATGATTTAATCAATTCTTTCTGGAAAGCTATTGATACAAATCAAAGTGGCAAAATTTCAGGTACAAGATATAAAAATAAAAATGCATTAGATGGCAAGGAAATAAATGCAATGCAAGACCGCATTGCTGTTTATGAAAAATTAAATGAATATGTTGCAGATATTCAAGCTCCTAACGAAATTTCAGATAAAGCCGGTTGGAAAAAATCAATTTCCGCTTCTTTAGCAAATACAACAGAAACTTTGATTAAACAAGGTGTTACAGCGGATACTTTAGCAGAAGAATTAGATAAAATTATTGAAAATGTAAAAAACAAAACTACCGCTGACTATTGTGCAAATGAATATCTTAATACATCAATGAAAGATGTTGTAAAACAATATGGTTATGCTTATGCTGATGATGCAACATTGAAAGGTATTATTGATAACTTTGTAAACAATTTGCCTGAAGATTCTGACAGTGCTTCTATTAAACAAACAGTAGAAGAAATCGTGGATGCTTATATGGCAACTGCGACAGGTGACGGCAGCGAAGACATTTCAATTTTGGAACAATATGGCTACACACCTGGCAATAACACTGCAATGAACGACTTACAAAAAAGTATTGTAAAAACTAAGTTAACAGAAGCATTGGCAGATTTGAAAAATGAAGCTGATTACAAAAATAACAGCGCATTGTATGACACTGCAATTAATGAGTATATTGATTCAATATTAAATGACAAAACTTATGGCGACTATACAAATAATACGATTGAATACTCTTTACAAGCATTTAAAGACAGTGAAACAGGTAAAGCTTTAGAAAAGACTATTGAAGTTAAAAACTTGTTTGGTAGTGATGAATTCAAGAATGCTCTTACTGATAAATTAAGTTCATCATTTGCAGATAGAATTTCAGGCTTGATGAAAGGTGAAGTTTCAGCTTATGACGATATTCAAACACAAGCATTGGAAAAAGCTAAGAATGGTGATTTCGATACCAACGGCACTTTAGATACTCAAAAAGCAATCGATTGGGTTGTAGAACAAATGACTCAAAGATTGACAGAATTCTATCCAAATGGTTTGAATGATATGTCACTTACAGATTTGGGCACAATGTATGATAAATTGGTTGAATCTGCAAAAGCAAATGAAGATGCAGCTTCAGTAAAAACGGCAGCACTATCATACTGTAATGCAGTTGCGAAAAAGAGTACATTATTATCTCAAGCTGTTAAAGATATTTTTGGAGATTCTTATGCAACAGAAATTAATAAATTAACTACTCCTGAAATTGAAGCTAAAATGACAGATTTAAAAGCAAAAGTTGAAGAAATCGGTGATATCAGTACAATGACTGAAGCTGAAAAGAATGCATTGGTTGCAGGTTTAAAAGATAGCTATACAATTGGTCAAGGTGCTACAATTGATAATGTTCAGGTTGCTACAAGTACTACTTGCGATGGCAAGACAATTACATCTGATAGAATCACTTACTCTGCAACCGGTAATATATCCGTAGACTCTTCAGGTAAAATATCTTTTGATACTTCAAATGCAGGAACGTATTCAGGAACAATTACAGTTTCTATAGATGGTCAAAAGGTAATTAGTAAAACAATTACATTTACAGTAGAGAAAACAAATACAAGCCTAGCAAACACTATTGGGAATGGAGCTTGGGGCGGTGATTCTGAACACCTTGAAGTTTATGGACTTCCTGGAATTGGCGATGGCAAAGTTCAATTAACATCACAAAGTTTTGCAGATTTATACAACAATAACGCGGTTATTATGCTTCATAAGAAGAATAATAATGATACATATACAGGCACTGTTACAGATCGTTTAACATCACTTTGTGGCTACATTGTAAATGCTTTAGCTAGCAAAGGTTTAGATTCTACAAAATTACAAAATGCATCTAAGAAAGTTATTTCTGACTTAATGAGCAATTATTATCGAAAAGGAGGAAGCCGTGATAATACAGAAGGTACTGCATTAGGTACTAGAGTAAGCGATAAAATCAAAGCTGGAGAAATGACAGGAGTTGTTAAATTTACAGACTTTAAACATAAGGATTATCAAGTTAATATGGTAAGCTTTAAAGAAGTCGTAGATTTGATATTAAAAGAATATGGCTATTAATTCGACTAAAAACAAAAGCCAGTAGGGTGGGAAAAGCGTGAGCGGTTCCCACCTTTTTAATATTTAATAATTACTATTATTTTCAGTCTACAAATATTTGATTATATAATAAAATATGGTATATTTATCATATGGAACATTTGACACAAATTCAAAATTTAATATATGAAATAAGAGACACAAAAGTAATGTTAGATTCAGATTTAGCAAAACTTTATGATGTTGAAACTTTTAATTTAAACAAAGCTGTTAAACGTAATCTTCATCGTTTTCCAAATGATTTTATGTTTCAGCTTACTAAAGAAGAATATGACGCTTTGATATTCCAAAATGGAATATCAAAAAAAGGACGTGGTGGTAGAAGATTTTTACCATACGTTTTTACAGAACAAGGTGTTGCAATGCTTTCTACTGTATTAAATTCGGAACAAGCTATAGCTATAAATATTCAAATAATGCGTACTTTTGTGCAAATTAAAAAGTTTGCAATGGAACACAAAGAATTAAATCGTCGCATTACAGACTTAGAACAACTTTTTATACAACATTGCAAAGATAACCAACTTGATAATCAAGAATTAATGGAAGCTATTAATTTACTTATGGATAGAACTCGACCTAATAAAATAGGATTTTAAATAAGGAGAAAAAGTTATTAAAACAAAATTTTTAAGCCAATTCTGCTTCAAACACATACTCGGCAGGGCCTGAAAGGAATACATCGCCTTCGGGTTTATTTGGCGCACCGTTCCAAACAACATTTACGACACCACCCGGAAGTTGAACTTCTACAGAGTTTTCAATATATCCGTTTAGAATTCCTGCTACAACGCTTGCGCAAGCACCTGTTCCACATGCCAGAGTAATTCCGCATCCTCTTTCCCAAACCGCAAGTTCTATTTTTTTGAATGATTTTATTTTTACGAACTCTACATTGGTTTTTTCAGGAAATTCTGCACTTGTTTCAATAATTGGGCCATATTCTTTTGCAAATTCCATCACATCATCTTCAGGTGAAACGAAAATTACAAAATGCGGATTTCCCATTGAAACAGCATTTCCGTCAAAAATCATATTCTTAACAGACATTTTGTAGTTCAAATTGTGATGAGGAATGAAAGGAATTTTATCGGATTCCAAAATTGGCTGTGACATATTTACGCGAACAAATCCGTCATCAAGAATTTCAGGTTTAATAATTCCCGCTAAAGTTTTTACGGAGAACATTTTCTTGTTAACAAGTTTATTATCGTAAACGTATTTTGCAAAACATCTCATGCCGTTTCCGCACATTTGAGCCGTTGAACCGTCAGAATTGTAGAAAAACCAACCGATATCAGCCTCTTCGCAACTTGTATTAGGAATGATAAGCCCGTCTGCCCCGACTCCAAAATGTCTGTCGCAAAGCATTTTAGCAGCGTCAGTGATTTTCATGTCAAGTTTTAAGAATTCGTCAAAGTCAATAATAACGAAATCATTTCCACAGCCTTGCATTTTTGTAACCTTTATTCCCATCGTTTCTCCATTCGATATTTACTTAATACGTTCATATAGTACAATTAAATTATATAAAGGAATTTGAATTATGGCAATAATAAAAGTACAAAAAGGAACAAAAGATATTCTTCCTGCTGAAATGCCTGTATGGCACTTCATGGAAGACGAAGCGAGAAAGATTTTTACGGAATACGGTGCAAAAGAAATCAGAACACCGATTTTTGAAGCAACCGAACTTTTTGCGCGTGGTGTTGGCGATACAACAGATATCGTTAATAAAGAGATGTATACATTTGAAAAAAGTGAACGTTCATTAACTCTTCGTCCCGAAAATACAGCAGGTGTCGTTAGAGCATTCATTGAAAACGGTATGCACAGACTTTCTGCACCTGTTAAACTTTGGTACAAAGGACCAATGTTTAGATACGAACGTCCGCAAGCAGGTCGTCAAAGACAATTTCACCAAGTTGGTGTTGAAGTTTTTGGTATAAAACAAGCTACTGCTGACGCGGAAGTTATTTTAATGGCGGTTAATTACCTAAAAGCGCTTGGTTTGAACGATTTGAGCGTTGAATTGAATTCTCTCGGCTGTCCTGAATGCCGTGAAACTTTCAAAACAAAATTAAAAGCTGTAATTAAACCTTATTTGAGCGAACTTTGTCCAGATTGCCAAGCAAGATATGAAAAAAATCCACTAAGACTTTTGGATTGCAAAGTTGAAGAATGTAAAGCAATTTATGCGAAACCTGAAATTCAAGAAGTTATTCAATCTGATTTTATTTGTGATGATTGTGCAAATCACTTCAACGAATTGAAAGGCTATTTGGACGCTTTAAATATCAATTATTCAATCAATAAACTTCTTGTAAGAGGTTTAGATTACTATAATAGAACCGTTTTTGAAATTAAATCAAATAATTTGGGTTCTCAAAACGCTGTTTGCGGTGGTGGAAGATATGACAGTCTTGTTCGTAATTTAGGCGGAGAAGATACTCCTGCAATCGGTTTTGCAATGGGTATGGAAAGATTAGCATCGCTAATCGGACAAAAAGAAGCAGAAAGAACAACTGCGTTTGTTGTTTCTAACAATACTTTAGAAGCAATTAAATTGACAGAAGAACTTCGCGGACAAAATGTTACGGCAGAATTTGATTTAACTAATAAGAAGTTTGTAAAACAATTGGAAAAAGCTTCTAAGGTTGCAAAATATGCTTTAATTTTAGGTGAAGATGAAATTTCTGCGGGTAAAGTAACTGTTAAAAATCTAGATACTTCAGAACAAAAAACTGTTACAAGAGAAGATTTGTTGAAAGAAATTCTGTAATATACAAGTTGAATTATTTAATAAATTATTTGAGGTCTATCCTTTGGGGACAGACCTTTTTAATATTGCGTTTTTATAAATAAGTTAATAACACCCTCTCCCGTCCTTCGGACACCCTCCCCATGTAAAATGGACAAAAGGGGAGGGAGGAACTTACGTTAATTGAGTGACTTTAGCCCCCTCCATTGGGGGAGGGGTAGGGGAGAGGGTGTTATTAACTTTTTCAAAAATAATTTTCCACTTTCCATTAAATAAATACCTTCCCGCATCTGTAAGGCTCGGCGCTGCCTCGCCAGCAGCTGCGACCTCCCGAACAAGGGCGGTTTATTCGTAAAATATGTTCAATATAAAACTTATGAAATTTTTTGTACCATTAACTTTTACTAACAAAAAATATTTTTAGCAGTTTTAAAATAAACATGAATATTCAAAGTTATAATCCATCATTTCAGGCAAATATAAACTCTCGCAAATTGAATTTTAGTCGTAAAGATTTTTATGTTAGTATCCGCGGATATGGTAAAAATCGGGCTTGGGCAGATGAAGTTAAACATACCGCTGATATTGCAGTTAACCTAATAAGAAATAATACGTTAATTGAAAATATTTTACGCTTTATTACCGCAGGCATAACCAAAGCTAATCAACACAGCTATGATATTTCTAAAGTCGAACATACAGGAATTTTGCGCTGCCCGAGAGAGAATTGGCGCTATGGTTCTGACTGGACAGGGTATGAACTTGTTACAAATTACTCTAGAATAAATAAATATTCGACTTACGATCATAGATTTGATGCAACTTTTTTTAAACCACTAAAGAAACCTTTTCAAGACATAGACTTAACTGTTCCAATTATTGGACGAAAAGAAAAACATTTACGCCACGGCGCACCTGAATATATAAAAAATACTTTCAAACATATTTTTACATCTTATCAAGAATTTAAAGAATTATTTAATAGCAAAGATGTAAATGAATCTCAATTACCTGAAATCAATTCTAAAATTGGGGAAATTCGTTGGCTTTTAGCACACGCGACACCTTGGGAAAGGGGTTCCGATGCAATTGCAAACGTCTTCATGAGAGCGATGTATAAATCATTAGGGATTAAAACTTATCCACTAGCAAAGGGCGTTTCTCTCGATTTAGAAGCTTATTGCACTGAACTAAATGATTATAAAAAGAATTTCGGATGTTATTTTGAAAAACCACCCAAAATTATTGAATAATTATTTGCTCATTGCTTTTGAAACTATAATATATAAATTAACAAGCATGAATCCCAAGAACAATCCTGCTGATACGTCTGTTAAAAAATGAACTCCAAGCCATAATCTTGATATGCAAACTAAGAAGATAAAAATTCCAAACAGTGAAGTTAAAAAATATCTCCAAAAATCTGATTTTGCGTAATGTAAAACTAAATAAATCAAAATTCCGTAAAAACACATTGTGGTTGAAGCGTGACCTGACGGGAAGCTAAAACCTGAATAGCACATAATCCCCGGACGTTCTCTGCAAACAAAATCTTTAAGCAAATCTGTTACAACAAAAGAAGCTTGTGTGAAAAAGATTAAAAGAAAACATTTCATATATCTTTTTTCAGATATTAAGACACTGCCTGCTGCAATTTGAGGCCAAAGCATGTGATTTGCGCGCCCGAATTCTGATATAACTTGCGCATAAGAAATCGGATATGGCGAAAGAGCTAAGCGAATTGAATGAAGTATATTCATATCAATTTCGCGCAAATTTGGCATATATAAAACTAATAATGTTAAAATAACAAGCACGACAAGAGAAATTATTACATAATTCCAATTTAGTGCAGTTCCATATTCTTTGTTTTTGCTCATAAAATTTCCACTACCAACTTATTATATTAAATTCCGCAACTTTTAAACTTTACCACAGCATCAATTGCTTTCACAAACAACTTAATCACGATTGGTGAGATTTCGCTTACGCATACTGCGAAGAAAAACAACGCTGCAATTGCTGCGATTAATTTTTGGATATCAGAAAACATAAATACTTTGTTATTTCTAAATTCTTCAATTCCTTTATATTCATCAGTAAAAGGTTTTACAGGGAATTTTTCTTCAATTTTTTCAATAACATTAGCATATTTAACTTTAATCAAAGTGTTGTAAGAATCAACGTTCATCCACCATAAAGCGCTCACTGAAATTCCAAACAATGCGAACACCAAAGTTGCACTGATTTTGTTTAAGAAAACAACATTACCTGTATAAATCATTGCAAAAATTAAAACTACAACAGCTGTCATATAGAATTTATTTGTTCTAAAATTTCTATCAATAAAGTTTTCTTTTTGTTCGCAATATGTTTTATATTCATTAAAAATTAATTCATCTCTATCCATTTTTATACATCCTTTTATAAGTTTATTTTTCGTTTTTAATTGTCAATTTAACCATTATTTCGTCTTTCCTTAACTTCATTCATCAAGGCTTCGAATTCTTTTTCATCCAAAGTTTCTTTTTCTAATAAATTGTGAGCTATGTATTCCAACATATCTCTATTTTCACTTAAAAGATTTTTTGCGTGTTCATACTGAGCATCAACAATTTTCTTAACTTCCTTGTCAATATCTGCAGCAATTTCTTCTGAAAAATCTCTTGTGTTGCCAAAGTTTCTGCCCATAAAAATATGTTCTTGGTCTTTACCGTA
>CAKVGW010000055.1 GCA_934747325.1 uncultured Candidatus Melainabacteria bacterium
CCTACAAACCCTGAAATTTTATCAACAATTGAGGATATTGTAGAACGTAAATTCTCTGCTTTGTTGGTTCAAGATTTTTCAAATGCAGGCGGCGTAGAATCTTTGGCAAATATTTTGAACTGTTGCGACCGTGGTACAGAAAAGAATATTATGGAATGGCTTGATATTGAAAATCAAGAAATGGCTCAAGAAGTTCGTGATTTGATGTTCGTATTTGAAGATATTATTATTCTTGATGATAGAGCTATTCAAAGATTGCTTAGAGAAATTGATACAAAACAACTTGCACTTGCGCTTAAAGGTACAAAAGATGAAATTAAGAATAAAATCTTCAAAAACATGTCAGAACGTGCAAAACAAATGCTTACGGATGATATGGAATATCTTGGACCTGTTAGAGCAAAAGAAGTTCAAGAAGCGCAAACGGGCATTGTTAATGCAATCAGAAATCTTGAAGCAACGGGTGAAATCACGATTACTCGTGCTAGTGTTGAGGATGAATTAGTTGAGTAGTAATAGAATAAAAGGTCAAGAAATTCAAATGGGCGACAGTTTTGTGCTGCCGATTGAACAAACGCGTGTTACAAGACAACAGGCAAAAGTCCAACAAATTATTGCAGAAACTGATGCTAAAGCTCAACAAATTTTAGACTCTGCGCAAAACCAATCACAGGTTGTTATTCAAACGGCTAACACGGAAGCTGAAAGAATTATTCAAGACGCACGTAATAAAGCACAGCAAGAATATGATGCAATTAAAAATCAGGCTTACGAAGAAGGCTTTAAAAAAGGCGAACAAGATGGCTTGTATAAATTTCAAAATGATGCTGCAGAAGCTTTGCGTTCATTGGATACGCTTGCAAGCGGTTCTTTTGATATGAAAAAAAATATCATAGATTCTGCTTCTCAAGATATTGTTGATTTGGTTGTTGCAATTGCGGACAAAGTTTGTCATCAAAAATTTAATAATAAAGTTCTTTATCAAATTACTATAGATGCAATTAGACAACTAAATGATAAAGAAAATATTACAATTATTGTCAACCCTGAACTTGTTGAAAATATTAATAAACTTGTTCCAAATTTCAGAAGTGAATTTCCAACTTTAAAATCTTTGAGAGTTGTAGAAGATAACTCGCTTTCTTCCGACGGTGTTATTGTAGAAACGCCTGACATCAGATTAGATTCAAGGGTTTCATCTCAGATTGCAGAAATCGCGCAAAATATGCTTACGGGTGCTAACGATGAGTTGGAGTAAGGATAAATATTTAAACATAATTAAAGACGCCAAAACGATTAAAGAAATCGGTAAGATTACTGAAATTATCGGACTTACGATTGAGTCTGACGGGCCAAGATCTTCAATCGGTGATTTGTGCTATATATACAATGATTATAACGATAAGCCTACGATGGCTGAGGTTGTTGGGTTTAAGCGTGATAAGATTTTACTTATGCCTCTTGCAAATCCTGATGGAATTCACCCCGGAGCTTTGGTAGTAAACACCGGCGGTGCAATGAAAATTGGAGTTGGCAATCAGCTTATCGGACGTGTTTTGGATGGTTTGGGCAATCCTATTGATACGTTGGGTGATATTCGTTTTTCGGAATACCGTTCAACGCATGCGGATGCAATTAATCCTTTAAAAAGAAAACGTATTTCAGAGCCTCTTTCTCTTGGAATTCGTTCGATTGATGGGTTTATGACAGTCGGCAAAGGTCAAAGAATGGGTATTTTTGCAGGTTCAGGTGTCGGTAAAAGTACAACGATTGGTATGATGGCGAAAAATACAACCGCGGATTTGAACGTTATTGCGTTGATTGGTGAACGTGGACGTGAGGTTAAAGAATTTATCGAAGAAATTTTAGGGCCTGAAGGTATGAAACGCTCAATTGTAATTGCAGCGACATCTGAACAGCCATCATTAGTAAAAATTAAAGCCGCTTTTGTTGCAACTTCTATTGCCGAATACTTTAGAGATAAAGGTTTGGATGTTTTGTTTATGCTTGATTCTGTAACTCGTATTGCAATGGCACAGAGAGAAGTCGGGCTTGCAATTGGCGAACCACCAGCTACACGCGGTTACACACCATCAGTGTTTGCAATTATGCCTAAACTTATGGAAAGAGCAGGTACAAACGAAGTCGGAACGATTACAGGACTTTACACCGTTTTGGTTGAAGGTGATGATTTTAATGAACCGATTTCAGATACTGCAAGAAGTATTTTAGACGGTCACATAATGCTTTCAAGAGATTTGGCACACAAAAACCACTATCCTGCTGTTGATGTTTTGCAATCTTTGAGCCGTGTTATGGGAGATGTTACGACAAAAGAACATAGACAAGCGGCGGGCGTTATAAGAAATCTTCTTGCTGTACATAAAAAGAACGAAGATTTGATTAATATTGGTGCTTATGTAAAAGGCTCTGATCCTATGTGCGATAAAGCTATTGCAATGATGAATAATATAGACGGATTTTTGAAACAATCAACCGATGATAAGATTGATTATCAAGAAACAGTTAATCAGCTTTTACAGTTGGGACAACTTGCAGGTGTAGGATAAATTATTTAGAAGCTCTTAAAGCATTCAATATTGCAATAATTGAAACGCCAACGTCTGCAAAAACAGCGCCCCACATTGAAACAAAGCCTAAACCACCTAAGATTAGGAACAATAATTTTATAGAAAGTGCAAAAACAATATTTTCTTTGACAATTAGCATTGTCTTTTTTGCCATTTTGATTGCTAAAGCAACCTTTGAAGGCTTGTCGTCCATAATTACGACATCAGCAGCTTCTATTGCAACATCTGAACCTAAACCGCCCATTGCTATGCCGACATCTGCACGCGTCAGAACCGGTGCATCATTAATGCCGTCACCAACGAAAATTACGTTTCCTTTACTTGAAGAAATTGTGTTTTCTAATTTTTCAACTTTATCATTTGGCAAAAGTTCTGCATAATATTTATCAATTCCGATTTCAGTTGCAACATTTTGTGCATTTGCTCTAGAATCTCCTGTTAATATTTCAGTTTTTAAGCCAAGCTTTTTAAGAGCTTCTATTGCAGATTTTGTATCGTCTTTGATTGTGTCAGATATTACGATGTAGCCTTGATAAACGCCGTCAATTGCAACATAAACAACAGTTCCGGCTTTATTAACAGGAGTTGTGTTTACAAATTTTGCGTTACCGACTAAAATTTCTTTACCTTCAATTTTAGCCTTAATTCCATATCCTGCAGATTCTTCTATCTCATTGTTTGTGGGAATTTCTGCATTATATTTTTCTTTGTACGCTTCTCTAATCGCTTCTGCAATCGGGTGTGGTGAAACTGCTTCTGTTAGAGCAGTATAGCGTAATAAATCAGGATTGTCGGAAGAAATCTCTACAACTTTAAAATTACCTTTTGTCAAAGTGCCTGTCTTATCGAAAACAGCAACTTTTGCTTTTGATAAAATTTCAATATAATTGCTACCTTTAATCAAAATTCCTTTAGAAGATGCGCCACCAATTCCGGCAAAGAAGCTCAAAGGAATTGAGATTACTAAAGCACATGGACAAGAAATTACTAAAAACGTCAATGCTCTTTCAATATAAAATGGAGGAATGCAAGCGATAATACAAGCGATGATTACAACTGCCGGAGTATAGTAGCGTGCGAATTTAGTTATGAAATTTTCAGTTTTCGCTTTTTTAGAAGATGCGTTTTCTACGAGTTCCAAAATCTTTGCAACGGTAGATTCGCCAAACGGTTTAGTTACTTTGACTTCTAAAATTCCGTTAAGATTTATACATCCGCTAATTACTTCATCACCTGCTTTAACGTTTTTCGGCAAGGCTTCTCCTGTCAATGCTGAAGTATCAATAGATGCTTTTCCTGAAACAACTATACCGTCAAGCGGTATTTTTTCACCTGTTTTTACTGCTATGATATCGCCGATTTTAACTTCTGTTGGTGAAACTTTTTTACCGTTTAAGTTTGCATAATCAGGGCGAATGTCCATTAGAGCAGTGATGGAATTTTTTGATTTATCAATTGCTCTATCTTGCATATATTCGCCTATTTGGTACAAAATCATTACCATAACGGCTTCAGGAAACTCTTTTATGCAAATTGCACCGATTGTTGCAAGCGACATCAAAAAGTTTTCGTCAAAAATTTGACCTTTCAAAATGTTTTTTATAGCACGAAGCAAGACATCCGCACCAACAATCAGATAAGCAACTAAAAACAGAGGTTTGAAAATATAACCGATGCCGAATAAAACAAATCCTGTAATTATTCTGGGAATAACAAATGTATTAGCTTTTTCTTGTTCGCACATCATATTCTCCTTTATTTATATTATAGTTGAACAACCGTTCAACTGTCAATATATTGAGTAATTAGTTTTTACAAAAGTTAATACAATTTGACATTTGAACAAATATTCAACTATAATATAAAATATGGACGCTTTGAATATAGATATAATTAATAAAGTAAAACCCAATATGCCTGACATGACTCTTTTGTATGACTTATCAGATTTTTTTAAACTTATGGGTGATAGTACTAGAATTCAGCTTTTGTGGGCGTTAGAAGAAAATGAAATGTGTGTAGGAGATTTGGCTTGTTTATTAAATATGACAAAATCTGCCGTTTCACACCAATTAAAGATTTTGAGAAGTGCCAAGCTTGTAAAAGCAGAAAAACGCGGTAAGAATGTGTTTTATGCTCTGAGTGATCATCACGTAAGAACTGTGCTTGAAATGGCATTAGAGCATGTCAGAGAGTAGGTTGTTTGAATTAGTTTGACAAGTTTTGATTATTCCATCTCTTTGAGAATTTTGATAAGAAGAAAATAGTTAACAAAAAGCTGGATTGCTTCAGGCTAATCGCCTTCGCAATAACGTAGCGTGAGACTATCGGTTGGACGTCATTGTGAGGTGCGGTAAGCACCGACACAATCCAGCTTTTTTATAACTATTATTTTTAGTTTTGAAAAAATTTTACAAGCAAACTACAAATTTAAAGCATACGAAAATAATTCGCCGACTTTTGCGTTATAGTTTCTTCCGTCTTCTTTTGTGAAAAGATTTTCCCAATGACTTCGTGTAGTTTCATCTGTAGAATATGACGGATTTGTCATCATTAAATGGTGGGTATTTGTGTCATACCTTAGCGGAAATAAATCTTCCATTTGCATAAAGCTTGGCAACTTGTCACTTGGGTATTCATAAGCAAAAAGTATTGAATTTATGCGCTTTAATCGTTCTTCGTAGCTTCGTCCGCCAATGTCGTTGTCGTTTGATACTTCAACTCCGGGGGCATAATCTTTGTTGTATTTGAACTTCATAGACCAACATTTAACTTTATCATAATTTTCAGGTGAAACAAAAGCAGTACCTGTCGTTAAACCTAAATTTTTGTATCGTTCAAAATCACCCGTACTTTTTTCGCCAACAAAACTTATACTAAACGAGCCTGAACGTTTGCGGATTTCATGCAAAATGTACTGCATTTGATTATATTCGGGCAATGCTCCAACACCTGTATAGTTTCCCATATCATAACCGCCAATATGTTTGGCAGAATCAATAAAAATAGCTTCAAATCCGAGTTTAATTAATTTGACGTGTTCGTTTATGAATAACTCTTGGTGATCGGGATTTTTCCAGTCAAAAGTTACATCATCTTTATAAGCTTCTGCAACTTTAATTTGATCAGCGGAAATTACTGTTCTGAATCCTGTTTTAAGCCCGTGAATATGTGCTAAATCGTTGAACGCAAGAAACTGATTTTCAGCCGAAATCGGAATATCAAAATCAATGATATTTGTGCTGTAACCTGCGTTTAGTTTTATGCCATAAATCGAGTTTTCTTCGTTTGTACCTTTGTTGTACCCATCACCGTATATGTTTGGAAAAATTTGTGACAAAATAATGCAATTCGCCCAACTTTTAGCGGAAGGCGGAATTGCAGGAAGAAGTTTCATACTACTAATAATACCGTTTTTCGTTTTGTCGCCAATCATTTCTGCAATCGCTCGGTTGTTGATTTCTATATAATTTGCGCTGCGCCCCCATTTGTGACCATAATTGGGGCTGATTATCGTATCAGGAAATTGTGTGTAGAAATCACCTGTTTCGTTTAGTGTAACAAGGCTTTCGACTGTTTGTTTGATACTGCGCTCTAATAATTCGACAGGCAAAATATTTGCAATCCATTTTTTGTTACCTGATACAAAAGCGTGTTCTATGCTCCATTTATCGAGTGCGAGTTTTGTATCTTCGTTGAATGCGTTTAAAAGTTGGTTTACGTAGTTTGTCATAATTTTAGTTTAAGACTGGGAGAAAAATTTTAATCAGTAATGGGGGTTAGGATGAAATGATTAAAGTTTTTGAAAAAGAAATTGTTGGGCTGAAAAGTCTAATAATAAAACTTAGTAACATCCATTTGCATTATAATTGTTTTTAAGCTAACATCAGTTTAAGGTAAATTATGATTAGTCGTGTATCCAACAATTTGAGTTTCAACCAACAACTATCCGCATTACGTCACAAAGCTAATGAGCGTGATATTACGCTTGATGACAAATTAAAAGCCGGTATTGGTGCGGTTTTAGGGACTGCAATTCCAATGGCTGTTATGATGAAAAAACGCAAAATCAAAAATCCATTGCAACTCAATTATAATATGTCTGATATGATTATGCTATCTGCAACTTCTATTGCAGGAAGTGTTGCCGTTGGTATGATTGGTGAAAATAAAACAACAAATCAAAATAAATTTAAAGAGGGTTTGTTTCAATTTTTTAATGCATCTATTCCGACTTGGATTGCCGGTGGATGTTTAAAATTGTCTGAGGGAAGCAAGCATTTTAACAATACCTTTGGAAAAATTTCGGCAATGTTGGGCGGATTAATTGTCGGAATGTATGGTGCAGCTTCTTTATCAAATGTTATTTCTGATCCGCATGATAAACAACCTGATAGAAAATTGACATTGCTTGATTGTGTTGCAAACGTAGATGACGCAGTTGGCGCTTTGGTTTTGGCAAAATTTCCTTGTGCCGATAAATTACATTTAGAATCACTTTTGCCTTTGATTTATTCTTATTGTGGTTATAGAGCAGGAAAAAGTAATTAATTGTTGTTGGGTTGAAAGCCCAATCTATATTTTTCAATCGTACACACCGTAGGCTGGGATTTCAGCCCAATATCAACTTCCAATTCTTAAAGTTTTAGCCACACAACCCCATAAGGAGCGATTCTCAAGTGCATTGTTCTATTCTTCAATGATACATTAACACTCACATCATCGCCATTTACAAGGTTTTTGAAGTGGTCAATATGACCATCTGATTTTAAAACAACGTCCACTGGAATAGTGATTTCAGCTACAAGTTTTTCTGATGACAAATTATTTATAACCAAAATCTTTTCGTCTTTATAACTTCTTATATACGCAAAATTATGCGGTGATACAGTTTTTAGTAATGTAAAATCCCCTTTTGACATAGAAGGTAAACTTTTTCTGAGCGCGATAAGATTTTTAACTTTTTTGTAGACTTTACTGTTAAATGTGTAATAATCTTTGGATGAACCATAGAACAATTTTGCAGGAACAGCACCTCTATTTATATCGCGACTGTCAAAATAGCTTAATAACTTGAACTTGCTTGATTTGTGGCGTTCAATTCTTTCTTTTTCGCTCTTTTTTGCGTTTTCAAAATTGTTTCTTACGCCAACTTCGTCACCATAATAAACAATCGGAATTCCAGGCATAGACATCAAAATAGAAAACGCCATTTCTATTCTGTCAGGGTTGTTGTCAAGGAAATTCGCCAATCGTCCGCTTACACCGAGTCCTTTTCTAAATTCAGCACCTTTAGGAGCAAGTGCTTTATAGATAATTTCTCTAGTTTCTGGGTCAATCATTTCCAAAGTCAATTCGTCATGTACTCTCAAAAATATTCCCCAAGCAGTGGTAGAAGGTATTTGTGGAGTTGATTTATAGGCGTCGATAAAATATTTTTTATCTCCTGTAACCAAAGATGCCCAAATTGCAGGCATGTATGGAAAATGATAACAAATTTGAAATTCGTCCGTTCTCTTGATAACTTTTTCTTCGTTATTAATTGTGGTCTTGAATTTTCTTTCTTTTCCAAAATAAGGCAAAATATCGTTTGGATATTGACAAGCTTCTGCTTGAATTACGGTTCTCGGAGCTGTCATTTGAATATAATTACTTATGAGTTTTATAATTGCATGTGTTTTGGGTAGATTTTCGGCATTTGTTCCTTCTTCTTTTGATAAATAAGGAATTGCGTCAAATCTGAAAATATCAATACCAATATTAGTCCAATAATTAATTGTATCCAGCCAATAATATAAAACTTCCGGATTTTCCCAATTTACATCTAATTGAAACGGATAAAATGTGTGGTAAAAATAGTAGTCTTTACCGTTTAATGTGACTTTGCGATAATGATTATCGGTGATTTCAGGAAAAATCAATCTTCTTTTTGAAATCTTCCCGCTTTTTTCTTTGTATTCAACTATAGTGCCGATTTTTTCATCAACATATTTCGTGAATTCAGGCATTTCATCTTTTACGATAAAATAATCTTTCTTAGAAATATCGCCTTTTAAAAATGCTTGAAACCATTCGTGTTCTTCTGATACGTGGTTCAAAATCAAGTCGGCTTTTATTTTAAACCCATTTTTCTTTGCCTCTTTTACAAAATCATTAAATTGAGTTTTCCCGCCTAAATCAGCACGTATGTTTCTTGGATTTTTTACGTCAAATCCTGCGTCTGACATTGGAGAATCTGCAAAAGGTAATAAATATAATGTTGTTACTCCTAAATCTTTCAGGTAATCAAACATTGCAGAGGTATCTTTAAAAGTGTTTGGTTTTTCGGGAGTTACAACGCCAAATTGATCAACATAGAACATATAAATAATTTCGTCTTTATACCAATCATCTGCTCTGGTTAGGTCTTCTTGTTTCAATTCTTCGGGACGGGTTTCAATTTCTTTTTTTGCAATTTGCATTACATGTTCGTAAATTTCTTTTGCTCTATTTTCGCCATAAACTTGTTCAATGCTGTTGTATATTTCATTTTCAATTTTTTTAGGTACAACTACTGTGTTTTCTGTACTTGTAGATTTTATTTCTTTTATTTCGTTATTTGCAAATGCCAAAGTATTGGATGATATTATTAAACAACTCAATAAAATTGATAATAATTTTTTATTCATAGAACAATTACTCCCTAAATCTTTATGTATTAATTTTAACACAATTTTGATTTTGTTATTTGTTACAAACTCTTAATATTTAGTCAATTTTATTGTACAAAAACACTTTATATCTATGTGAAGTGTTAACATAGGTAATTGGTGTGATAAATCCTATACTTTATCAAAATCAGGTTGATAAGTACCCTGAAATATACAATGATTATCAAAACATGCGCACAGCAGTGCAAGGCAAATCAGGCGATGCCGCGCTTGAAGCAGTTCCTTTCTATGGAAAGATTAACAGTTTGCCTGATAAGTTGGAGCAAAAAGATTATTTGCCTGCAACAGGTATTGCAACACTTGCAATTATGAATGGTCCCGAAGAAATCAATGATGTGATGAGTGCGTATAAACAAATTAAAAACGGTTTTCCAAAACCTGTTTCGTTCCATTCGGGTTATGATAACAAAAAAGCGCAACATCCGTTTTCATTCTTCCGCGGAACAATTTTGCATAAATATTTAAATCCATTGTCTGAAGATTGTCCAAATCCGAAAATTGCAAGTTGGTTGATAGAACAGGATAAATGTTTGTGGGATACAAAGTTTGGGAAATGGGTTCAGAAAAAACTTAAAATCAATAACGGTGATACAAAAACAACAATTGAAGAAATTGATTCAAATAATAATTGTAAAAAATTTGCATATGCAAAAACTTTTGAAACAAATAACCCATTTAAAGATATAACAGCAAGAGCTCTTACTAGAACCACCAAACTGGGAACATTAGTGCTCTGTGGAATTGAAGCTGCTCATGTTGCTCATGAAGTTTCAAATGGTAAGAATTTCTTTGAAGAAGCAGGAAAATCAGCTTTAACATTGGGAACAACAACGGTTGCAACAGGGGTTTTAGGTGCAATTGGAGCAAAACATCTTGGACCAACTGGTTCTCTAGTAGGTATCAGTGCAGGTACATTAATTGGCGCATTGACAAATAATGCTATGAATTAGGATTTGAAAATAAATCTTTCAAATCTTCTAGTCCTTCAGTAGTTTTATTCATATATTTTTTAACTGCATTTACGGTATCTAAAGCATCACGTTTTGATATCTTTTTAAATAAAAACACATCAAAACGAAGTCGATGCAACCATTCAGTGGAAACACTATTTCCAAGCTTATAATCCTCTTTTGCCCAAGCCATGTATTTTTGATTTACAGCTTGGAATTGTGGTTGTTGGGTGGTTATTTTTTGAATGCGCATATAGACTCCTTGAAGTTATT
>CAKVGW010000056.1 GCA_934747325.1 uncultured Candidatus Melainabacteria bacterium
AAATGGCAAGTTGCCATCATTTTACAGAGCCAATGTTTTGTACTCCAAGTTTTGTTCAGTGAAGTCTATTGGCGTATTATAATCATACGGAATAGAAATACTTATCTCACTGTTTGGCAAGCTTTCTAAGCCATAGGCGTCAACAAATCGTTCATCCAATTTTAGTGTATAATTTCCCGGGGCTAAGCCTGAAATGTAGAATTCACCTGAAGAATCAACAGTTGAATAATTAACTTCTTCTCCGTTAGAATCGAGAAGTACAACTACAAAGTCTGTGATTTTCAAATCGCGTTCAAACTCATCAGAAATTTTTAATACACCTGATACAGAACCCACTGTACTTGCTAAAGGTATTTCAAGTTTTGTAGTTGAACCGCCGTCAATTTTGATTTTTTTATTGATTAAATCGTTTGTAAGCGGCGCAACAGTAATCGGTAATTGGTTCATATCAAGCGAAACTGTATAAACACCTTGAGTTAAGCTTGAAGAATAAGTTCTTCCGCGTTTATTAGTCAAGCAAGTTTCGCCAGACCAGCTTGTGATAAGCGGTACATCTTTAATCGGAATATCAATTTTTCTATCGAATTTGCCGTTTTTGTTAACATCAACAAACGCGATTGCTTCAAAAATACCTTTGTCCAAATCTTCTTGACCAACTGATTTCAAACCATGATTAAATATTTGGAATGCGTCATTGAACACAAAATTGATAGAGTGTCTGTTCGTAGTAGGTGTAAACATGTTATCAATAAAATACCCGCCGTTTTGTGAATATTGATAACCTACGGCCATTGTTTGACCTGATTTTGCGCGGTAGCCAAGGTTTACGTTAAAATCATTTCCGCCTTGACCGCTGTATCTGAAACCATAACCTACTCCGAGAGTTAAACGTTTCCATGTTGGGAATGTGTAACCAAAGCGGAACATATTGTAACCGTTTTTATAAGTAGCTGTATTGTATCTTACAATACTGTGACCAAGCGTAAATCTACCGTGGTTTCCCGGGATTGGAACATCTAATTGTGCATAATTATCAACATATTTTGAATGATAATTTCTGTTCAAAGATGTTTCGTAGTCATATTTTGTATCATACAAGCTTTCACGTCTGCCGACTTGAACTCTTGCCCAATGACTTATATCACGAGACGCGTTTGCATCATAGAAATAGTTTTTGTTTCTGCCTAAATCATTAGTACCACGTCTATAAAAGCTGTTGAATCTCAAGTTAGCAACCTTAGGAATTTTTGTTGATGCGTTTACAGAACCTTCGTCAAACTTAATAGTTCCACCTTGATATCTATGATTCATGTTTGAATAATATCTGCTATAACTACCGCTTGCGCTTGTAGAATTAAAACTAATACCACCTGAAACCTTACCGCCGGTTCTATCGTTTTTAGAAGTTGAATCACTGCTTGCGATATAAAAATCAGGTGAAGTTTGGAATAATTCAACTTTAGAATTGAATCTTTTTGGTTTAAGAATTTTACCTGAATATTTTGATAAATCTTTTTCGTATTCGCCCGTACCTTTTACAATGTAGCCGGCATGAGTGTATTCTTCTCTAATGTCGTGCGCAATGCTCGCGCCTGCCGTAAATCTACCTTTGATGTTTTTGTTATTAGGATTTACCCATTCAACGCTGTTAAGTGAAGTAGCACCTTCCAAATAGTTTACGCTCTTTTGAGTGCCGCTTACAAGCAAAGTGTCGTTAGTCGGTATTCTATAAATTATGCTTGAACCATTTTTTTCGTATAATTTATCGCCTGTTAATTTTGATTCAAAAGTTACGTTGTCTTTAATACCATATTGGTAACCGATACCTGCTGTAACTTTTTTGTTATTTCCGCGATAAATATTTGCACCTTCTCTAAAGAATCTGTTTTGGTAACCCCAAACACCGGCGTAAGCAGTTCCACGCTCTTCTTTTTCAAACGGTCTGTTTCCGAAAACGGAGTATCTTTCTTCTTTGATTAACTCAATTGTGCCATCTTCGTTTACTTCTTCTAATTTAATATTTTTTACAGGGTTTGGAAGTTGCACATCACGCAAAGTGTAATATCCTGCATAGGTATTTAATAAAGTCGGCTCTAAATCATTTACGGTTAATCTAACTAAACTTGTCGGTTTTACATAACCGTTAAGTTGTTGTGGCGGAGTTTTTTCATAATCATAATTCCAAACTTGTGCACCAAAAATATTTGTGCCGATATTGGAATCAACATCGCTAACACCTTTAACTTTACCTAATTCGTAAAAATATTTATCTTTTCCCGTTTCTTTATCTTTAATACTGTTTTTGTAAGTTGCGCTTAAACCGCCGAACATAAACGCGTCAGAACGATAATGATATTCTGTTGCTTCGACTCTATATTTACCACCAAAGAAATTCCCGTTAATGCTTGCTTGCGTACTACCTGAAAAAGTATCATTCGTAGTATTATAACCTTGTCCGCGAATGCGCATATTATCGTTTAATAAATTTGAACGTAAACCGATTGTATTTAGTGTTATTTTACCTTGTTTTTTAGGACAAACGACATCTTGGTGAGCTTTAGGGCCTTTATCTTCTGCAGTAATTACGTTACTGCTATGCAAAATCGGAATATCACGTTCAACATTAGCAATAATTGTTAAATCATTAAAATCTGTTTCGATTTTAGCACCAAAGATTTTTGACGCGGTTTCCGCAGTTATGTATGCTTCGTTAAACACACCGTCCATAATACCTTGTTGCACAAATGTTGTCGGGCGATTAGAAATTGCATAATCGTTTATAAAAACGCCTTTTTGTGAAACAACACCGTCTTTTCCGTCAAGAGTTTTGAAGGCGATGATTTTATCAATGCGGTTTGCATTGTATTCAATCTTAAAAATGTCGGCTAATTGCTTGAACGGAACAAGAATTTCGTTCTTTTCCGTCAAAACGATTTCAACATCCTGATAAGCCATATTGTTAATAGAAATATAAGAGATAGTAGAATCAACAGCAAAAGCCGGCATGGTTAACGCCAAGCCTATTGCTGAAATTATTAAGTTTTTCTTTATTCTATCTAACATGATGGTTTATTGGTTGAAAAAGTGAAGAGTTACCGCCCTAGTCAGGGAGGTCGCAGCTGTTCGCGAAGCTTTGCTGAGCGTTACAGATGCGGGTGGGTTTCTATCAATGGAAAATGGAAAGTTGAAAATGGAAAATTATTTTAAAATTTTCAAAAGTTGTATATCTTCTATATTGAACATATCTTAATTAAGAAATTGTAGGGTGCAATTTTTTGCACCATATAAATAACTTTCAACTTTTTACGGTTAACTTTCAACTCTTTCATTCCTCGCATTGACTTAGTTATAACTTTCAAGCGTGCTGTCATTGCGAGCCTCGTAAGAGGCGTGAATCCATAACAAACAAACCTTTTCTCTTCACTTTTTCAATGTTCAATTCTTCCACTAAGGGCATCCTTGCCCTGATTTTCTATTTAACATGTTTTTGGGAACAGTAAGCCCCCACCTGTATCTGTAATACTCGCTTTCGCTCGTAAACAGCTACTTCCTCCCCCTATAAAGGGAGGATTTTCTATTTGCTATAAGCCGTGAACGTGACCGTCGCTTGATAAGTCCCTGCTTGGTCTTGTCCTACGCTATATGTACCTTGCACAGGAGTTTGTCCTACAATGTGCGTTACAGTTCCATTTGAACTGTTATTAATTCTTATTACGTAGCAATCTCCATACAAACCATAATTCTTTTGAAATTCTGATGTCATTGGTTCGGAAGTTGCTATTGTTACAGGATAAGCAATTACATTTTCATTATTGCTGCCTCCTGTTTTTGCATTTTCTATTGCTTCTGCCGTTGGCGAACTAACGATATTTGCAAACAATAAATTACCATCATTTCCGTAAGCAGAAACAGTACCCTCATCAACAGGAATTGTTGCTTGTACGACAAAATCATAATCATCGTCATTGCCATTTGTTTGAATGCTGAAAACCGTATTTAAACCGGTACTAACACCTGTCATCGGATTTATTGAACCTGTATCAATAGATGACGATTGTTTTGCAATTGCCACACTTGGCTGAACAGTCGTTTGTATAGACTGTTCAGCTTCTGCATAGCCATAACTTTTTACTGTACCCAGTGATACAGCCATTATTAAAAATAATAATTTTAAAGTTGATTTATTCATTGCTTCCTTATAGTGTAGCTTGTGTTAGTGTCAATGTTGCTTGATAAGTACCATCTGTATCAAGTGTTGAGAATGTAGAATCTAATGCTGTTTGGTCTAATGTATAAGTGAATGTATAAATACCGTTTGTTAAAGGATAATCAACATAAGTTGTGCCATAAGTAGCAGTCAATTCAGGATCTGTTGCACCGGTATTAGCTACGCTATCTACATTTGGTACTATATGCACTGCAAACGCATTTGGGTTCTTGCTAGAAGTTGGAGATGCACCGGCTGCATCACCAATAGAAGACGCGTCAGGCATGTTTGAAGTATTTGCAAATACTAAATAAAAATCTGATTTACTAGTTGCTCTCAATGCATTAATATCTGATGTACCTGCTTTTGCAGTTAATTTTACACCGTTAGTAGCTCTTTTAATATTTGTTATAACTTGAAATTGAGCAATTAATGGTGTTGTTATTTTTAAGTTAGAATAATTATCTTCATATGTTACATTTGAAGAATGATTTGTGCCTTGACTTGTAATATCAATAAATTCAGGCAATGTTAGTTCCAGTTGTGCAGAATCAGTGTTTGTTTGTCCGGTTGCCTTGCCCGGAGCCAAATTGTCAGCAAATGCAGGGTTCACGAGAGCCAATGCAAATGCTATTGGGAGTAAGCGTACGATTTTTTTCATAGGGTAAACCTTCCTTTCTTAATTTGTGTTTTACACTTTACCTTGTATATTTAAATTTGTTTCTTTTTTTAGAAAAATCTTTTTACCGTTTGCGTCAAAATATGAAACAAGTATTCTCACTGTATACTCGCCATTTTCTTTAATTTTTTCAGTCGGTAATTTGTTTTTGCTTATATAATAATTGTTGTCACCAACCACTCCGCCAAATAAAGTTGCTTCATCTATAAGTTTTTTACCTTGTAGGATTTGAGCTTTGATATCATAACGGATTTTGCTGTTACCTTTAGATACAATCTTCATATCTGTGTAATAGCCGTCTTTTTCTTTTAAAATATTCAAAGATTCTATTTCTGCAACTTTAGAAACTTTGCCTTTGTCGATATAAACAGGGACTCCAACACGAGTTTTTACTATTAGTTGCGCACCAATACCGGTTCTTCCTGTTGGGAAATTCATTTCTTTCGGATTAACATCTTCTATGTAAAGCATCGCTCTGCTTTCACCGTCAGGTAATTGATTTAAATTTGCAACATTAATTCTCAATTTTTGCGACTTACCTTGGGCAACAGTAAATTCTGATGGCACGAAGCGGATTTTTTTAGACAAATCGTGTGGGTCATTTGTTGCTTTATCAACCATTACAACTTCGCCTTTGTTATCTATCGTAAAATATCCCGGATAAACCTTAAAACGCATAGGAACTTGAGAGTCACCTTTTACTTCAATAGCGGTTGTTATGTAATTATTTTTGATTTTATTCGCATTAATTTCTATACGCGTAGGTGAAACCGCCACTGACGCGAAAGTAGGTATTGTCATGAATAACGCGAGAGTTGTTGTTAATATTTTTTTGTTTAGTGTTTTGAACATGTTGTTTCCTTGTCTTATTGTTTTTGTGGATTGACTTGTCCTTCCTCCCCTTGCCCCTTGTGGGAGAGGGGTTGGGGGTGAGGGGCAATCCATTTTTACGTTTTGCTTAGTGGATTGCTTCGTCACCTGTTTTGGCTGTCGTTCCTTGCAATGACTGGGTGACTAGCTTCCTTCTCTTAGAATATAGCGCACCTTATTGTCATAATTTCCGGCAGGTAAAAACTTGCCGTCTTTTGTTTCAACCGAATACTCAACCGAAACATATTCATTATTCGCAGGGGCTTTGCCCTTAGCTAAAATAATTTCTTTTCCTTCCTGTAACAAAACTCTTTCCTGCAAGCGCTCGCCAACATTCGCAGAGGCTGTTACAGTTCTTATATAATAATTACCTGCTCTATCACCAAAATTATCAGCATTGACAGATAATTCCCAATCACAATTAGAATTGATATAAACTAAAGGTGATGTTTCATTTGTAATTTTTTTATTTTTATTAAACGCATCAGACGCCCCAACTGTAATCCTTGGTACTTCACCATGCAAACTTATTTCTTGAATAGACGGAACTATAAATTGCAAATTAAACGTTGTAGTCGATGCAATTTGATTTGTATCAACATCGGTTGCCTGAACCTCAAAATTGATGCTATAAGTTCCTGCAGGAACCATACCAAAATCCCGAATTTTGGCAGTCATATTTTTAGCTACGCCACCCATTGTTAATGCGTCAAATATATTTGAATACTCGTTATAACGTAAATACACATCTTCTCTTGTGTTATTGATATACAAGTTGTTTAGCGGAATAGAAACCTTGCCGTCTGAGCTTCTCACAGCATCGTCAAGCGGCCTCACCGCAATATTATACACACCCCCGTCGTCGCTATTGATTATTAAATTACGCTCAATATTCTGCTGACGCACTACAGTATCACCCTGATAGTCAACAATAACAAAGGATGCTTCTGACGGTGCGCTTAAACAAAACGCGAATAATGCTGTAATCAATAACTTTTTCACTAATAAAGCTTTCTATATAGTAAAGTTTAGTATAACTATTTTGTGGATTGCTTCGTCACCTATTTTGGTTGTTGTTCCTCGCAATGACTTGGCGTTTGAACTCCAAGCATGCTGTCATTGCGAGCTTCGTAAGAAGCGTGGCAATCTACATATGCCAAGATAGTTACACTCTATTTTTATTGTAACAATTTGTAACAAGACCTCAATCTAAATCCAAATAAAATACTCTATTTGTATGAGCGTTTTTGTTAAATATCCTCTTAAAAATGTACAACCTTGTTTTCATGTTTAACGGCTTGTTTTGAAAAAACTTTAGGGATTTTTCAGTTTTTGTTACAAAACATTACAAATTGTCAAAACAAAGATTAATAGGTTAATATAGACTAGAGGAGAATGGCATTAGCCTTAAATAAAGGCTAAAACGGATTTGGGGAAATCGTCTTGAAAAAATTATTATTATCGTTTCTTGTGCTTATTTTAAGTACATTAGCATCATTTGCGGAAAATAATACTGCAAGTGCAAATTTTAGTATAACAATTCCTCGTTTTGTAAAAGTTGAAGCTGTTTCAAGTCCTGTTCTTACTGCAAATATTACAGATAGAACAGGGAATTTGTACACACCGCTATCTACAACCTTTAAAGTTATTTCGAACTGTGCAGAAACAACGAATTTGTACCTAAAGGCAAATGTTATAACTGATGGTGGATTTGAAGAATCTATGTTTGAGCAAGGCGGAAGAGTTTATATAGCGTTTGCAAATCTTGCAAACAAGCCAAAATCACAGTCTTTGGCAAACTGCAAAATGGGCGCTTTGCCAAAAGATAGCCCTGGAATAGTTGCTTATCCTGTTCTATCGGTTACAGGTGCTAAATCCAAATATTTACAAGGTAAAGGTAAATACGAAGTATATGCAGAAAACGGAACGACATTTGTTACCGTAAATGTCGGCTCAAATGTTTTACGTTCATCTTTTGCAGGTAATGATCCGAAAGGGTTTTATCAGGCGGTGTTGTCGTTGACGGAAGCGGATATATAAATGGAAAGTGGAAAATTGAAAATGGAAAATTATATAAAATATTTTTTTAATAAATACGTTCAATCTTAAACAAATTTTATATTAGGAATTTTTAAATAATTTTCCATTTTCCACTTTCAATTTTCAATTCAACAAAACATGCTTGCTTTCGCATCACAACAAGGAAAAATGGAAGTGAAAAATAAGAGGAGAAAACTGAATACTAGATTAACTGCAACGCTACTACTAGCGGTGTATTTAAGCTGTTCTCCGACTTTTGCGGATTTTTCCCCATATTTAGCATCTTCCGTCCCGAATTTTACATATTTAGAATCTCCTCAAGTTAAACCCATAAAACTTGTTAATCCACTCTATTTAGATACAACAAAGACTGTAAAACCAATTATTAAAACGACAAAGCTTATTCCATATAACGGGGAATTGAGCGAAGCCGATTATTTCTCCTCGCAGATTGACGAAAATACCCCAGTAACGACTCCTCAATCAAACACGACTACAAACAAAATTCCGACACAAATCGTAACTCCGCCACCATCTCAACAGAATTCAGACTTTTTCGCCCCTCCAAGTATTGCAGATGAGCCGGTGCAAGAACTCGAAAAAAGTGAAGAACCGGCTTACGTTGCAGGAATTGATACAAACAATACTGAGCAAGTCGATTTAGAAGGCAAGATAATAAGTGAAATTGAATTCCGTGGTTTACGCTTGCTTTCACCCGAAATAATTTCCTCAAAAATTAAAACTCAATCAGGCTCATTGTTTAACGAAGATTTATTGCAACAAGATTTACAAAGAATTTACGCAATAGGGTTTTTCACCGATAAAATGGCTATTGAGCCAACTTTGAATTCAGATAATACAATTACTCTAACATTTGAACTCCAAGAAAACATTGCAGTTTCAGACGTTTCTATTGTCGGAAACACTGTTATTTCCACTATGGAATTAATGCCTTTTGTAATGCCTTTAAAAGGACTTCCTCAAAACATCCCTAACATTAATTCCGCAATTGACAACTTAAGCGGTTATTACCACAAGAAAGGTTACATCTTAGCAGGTGTAAGTTCTGTTGACGATGATCCAGACGGCGCATTAACTTTTACCCTAACCGAAGGTGTGATTGACAAAATCATAATTGAAGGCAATGAAAAAACAAAAGATTATGTCATCGAGCGTAACATCATGACTCAACCGGGGACTGTCTACAACGAAAACTACTTAAAAGAAGATTTAGGTAGAATTTATTCGACAAAAATCTTCAAGGATGTCGATAGACAAATTTGCCCGAGTGATACGGTAGAAGGCGAATATAATGTTAAAGT
Source organism: uncultured Candidatus Melainabacteria bacterium (assembly GCA_934747325.1). GTDB lineage: Bacteria > Cyanobacteriota > Vampirovibrionia > Gastranaerophilales > Gastranaerophilaceae > CAG-196. The sequence continues at coordinate 9,119 of CAKVGW010000056.1, forward strand.
AGTTGTCAAAGAAGATACGTCAAACAGCCTTGCTATCGGCGGGGGTATTGATAACGGCTTAGGTGCATTCGGTTCTCTAACTATAAGTGAAAATAATTTCTTAGGAAGAGGTCAAAAACTTTCTGCAACAGGAATTTTAGGTTCTGGTATTTTATTAAGTGATGCGTCTATCAAAAATCGAATGAATTATCAATTTGAATTAAATTTCTTTGAACCTCAGTTCTTAAACGCCGATAATTCTCTTATGAGCAAGCTTTATTATCGTGATATGGGTAGTTGGCAAGTTCCGCTTGCGATTGAACGTCGTTTTGGTGTAAGTGCAGGCATTGAGCATAAATTCCGCAATGTAGATGGAGTTACAGCTGATTTTACAACCGGAATTGAACATATTAGTATGAGTGAAGGCGATTTTAACAAGATTTCTCAAATGTATGCCTTGAGAGGATTAGATATTTCACAAAGAGCTAAACAATTGACAGGCGGAACATTTTTAAACTTCGCCCCTGGAATAAAATATTCAACTATTGATTCAGACGAAAATCCTCGCAACGGTATTATTGCAAACGCTAAATTTATTGAAGCTGTCGGCATAAGTTCGATTAAAAATACTAACGGCCGTATTGCCGGTGGAATTACAAAATATTTCCCTGTCCTCAAAAAATCATCATTTGCTTTGAATGCAAGAGGCGGTATTAAAGTTCACGGTGATGACATGCCGGAAGTTATGGCGTTTAGACTTGGCGGGCCTTATTCAATCAGAGGATTTAGAATGAGCGGTGTAGGTTCCGGTGACGCGTTTATCATGGGATCAGCTGAACTTGCAACTCCATTACCATTTTCTGATAGAGTTAAGTGGGATTTCTTCCAAAAAATTCGTCTAACGTTCTTTGTTGACGCCGGTAAAGTATTCGACCCGACAATTTCAAGCAGATTGTATGATAGACCTATGAGCGCAATAACTGCAGGTGTCGGATTAAAAGTTTATGTTCCGGGTGTTGGTCCAATTTCGGTTGATTACGGTATACCGATTACAAACCCTGGAAGTTATGGTTCAAGAAACGGCTACTT